>JBIJCX010000099.1:0-24210 GCA_044344465.1 Opitutaceae bacterium | reverse complement strand
ATGGTCGCTCCGCCTTCATCCCGCGCGAACGCCGGCAGGGCTTCGACTACTGGAAAGTCCTCGAATGCACCCACGCCTACAATAACTCGGCCTACTACGCCGACGGTCCCGAAAAATTGCAATGGGAGGGCTACGATGCGATTGCCCAGACGCGCGACGCGCAACGCTACCTCGAAGATCGCGCAAAATCCGGCCGGCCGTTCCTGCTTTGTCTGATGTGGGGTCCGCCGCACAATCCCTACGAGACGGCGCCGGCCAAGTACAAGGCGATGTATCCGGCGGAAAAAATCCAGCTCCGCGGCAATGTCCCGCCCGCCGCGCAGGCCGAAGCCCGCCGGAATCTGGCCGGCTACTATGCCCACTGCGCCGCGCTCGATGACTGTGTCGGCGATCTGCTGGCCACCCTGCAGGCCGCCGGCCTCGCGGAGAACACGATCGTCGTGTTCACGTCCGACCATGGCGACATGCTCGCCTCGCAAAACGCCTATCGCAAGCAGCGCCCCTATGAGGAGTCCGCGCGCGTCCCGATGCTCTTCCGCCTGCCCCGCGCCCTCGGGCTCGGCCCGCGGCGCGTCGACGCGACGATGAACACCGAGGATGTCATGCCCACGCTGCTGGGCCTCTGCGGCGTGCCGGTGCCGCGGTCGGTCGATGGACTCGACTTCACGGCCTGTCTGCGCGGCGGCGACGATCCTTCGGGGGGTGCCGCGCTCATCCAGTGCGTGTCGCCCTTTGGCGAATACGCCCGCGCCACCGGAGGCCGCGAGTATCGCGGCATCCGCACCAGGAAGCACACCTACGTGCGCGACCTCAACGGTCCGTGGCTGCTCTTCGACCACGAGGCGGATCCCTGGCAGCTCGACAATCTCGTCGGCCGACCGGAACACGCCGACCTGCAGTCGCGGCTCGACCTTCAACTCAAACAGAAACTCGCCGCCCAGCGGGACGAATTCCGTCCCGGCCCCGAGTACATCGCCAAATGGGGCTACAAGGTAAATGCCCGTGGCACGGTCGACTATAGGAATTGAACGAACGGTGCCGGCCGAATGCCCATGACTGAATTTCGATCCATTCCGCCGACCCAGGCGGTCATGGTTTCCTGCGATCATGGAGGGCCGAGCTCCGCCGTGGCCGGTAGTTCGGACACGATATCGGCCTCGGCGGAGCTCGGCCCTCCGCTTCTCGTCGTAGACGCGTCGACGACGAGGTGACTGGCGACGACGCAGACCATTTCATCCACCCTTCCTATATCATGCAACCAACCCGCCGACACTGGATCCGCTCCGCCCTCGCCCTAATCTTCGCCGCCGCGCCGATCGCCCGCCTGCTCGCGCAGCCCGCCGCGCCGACTCCGGATTCGGAATACGTTCTGACCGCAGCGGCCGACCGCAAGGACGCGACCTACCGGCCCGGCGAGACCGCCACCTTCAACATCCGCTTGCATCGCCGCGGCGAGCCGATCGACCAGGCCGAGGTGGCGTGGACCCTGACCAAGGACGGTGTTCCGCCCACGAAGAGCGGGCGCGTTGCCCTGCGCGGCGGCGTGGCCACGATTACCGGCACGCTCTCCGAGCCGGGGTTTCTCCAATGTCGAGTCACGCTTGACCGCGCTGGAGTCACCCGTCTGGCCGTGGCCGGCGCCGCGTTTGCACCCCTCGCGATCAAACCGAGCCAGCCCGCGCCGGCCGACTTCGACGCCTTCTGGGCCGCGCAAAAGGCCCGGCTCGCCGCCGTGCCGATGAATGCGCGGCTGACGCCGGTCAAATCCCCGAGCACCACGGTCGAGGTGTTCGACCTTCAAGCCGACAGTGTGGGCGCGCCGGTGTCCGCCTATTTCGCGCGTCCGGTCGGCGCCAAGCCCAAGAGCCTGCCGGCGATCATGACGGCTCATGGCGCGGGCGTGAACGGTTCCAGTCTTTCCGGTCCGGCCGACTGGGCGTCGCAGGGCGCACTCGCCCTCGATCTCAATGCCCACGGCCTGCCCAACGGAAAGCCGAAGGAGTTCTACGCTGAACTCAGTGCCGGCCGGTTGAATGGCTACAGCCGCAGCGGGCGCGAATCACGCGACACGATTTACTTTCTCGGCATGTACCTCCGGCTGATCCGCGCGATCGACTTTCTCACCGCCCAGCCCGAGTGGGACGGTCGTACCGTCGTGGTGTCCGGTTCGAGTCAGGGCGGCGCGCAGGCGATCGCTGCCGCCGGGCTCGATCCGCGGGTAAGTTTCTTCGCCGCCGGAGTACCCGCGATGTGCGACCACACCGGCATCCTTGCCGGCCGCGTGAATGGCTGGCCGAAATTCATCCCGACTGACACCACCGGCCAGCCGCCGGCGGAGGTGGTGATGGCGGTGCGCTATTACGACGCTGTGAATTTCGCCGCCCGGGCGCGGGCTTCCGCGTGTTTCACCGTCGGATTCATCGACACGACGTGCCCGCCCACGACGGTGTACGCGGCCTACAATGCAATCCGGAACCCCAAGGAAATTTTCGACGACATCGGCGCCCGGCACACGAATACACCCGAAGCCCGGGCGTTCATGCGCGCGGCGATCCTGCGCCACTTCGCCACGCGTTGACCGCGCGGCGGCGCTGCGATTCACTTCGCCTGAGATGCAGTCAAGACGCCGGCTTTCCCACGCCCAGGGCTACCTCGGACTCGGCATGCTCGCCGAGGCCGCGGCGGAATTGGATCAGATCCCGGCCCCTGAAAGCGAAAGTCTCGAGGTGCTCACGGTGCGACTCGCCGTGCTGCAGGAACAGCAAAACTGGCCGGCGCTGGCGATCACCGCCAGGGCGTTCGTAGGCCGGGTGCCGACCGAAGCCGCCGGCTGGGTGACGTGGGCCTATGCCGTCAGGCGCGCGGATTCACTCGCCGCGGCGGAGAGCATCCTGCTCGAGGCCGAGCGGCTCCACCCGAAGGAGGCGACAATTCAGTTCAATCTCGGCTGCTACGCCTGCCTGCGCGGCGACCTCGGGGCTGCGCGCCGTCGCATCGACCGCGCCGTTGCGCTAGACCCGAAATTCGCCCCCGCCGTCGCGACCGATCCGGATCTTGTCGCGCTGCGGGGATGACGAACCGGAGATCAAGCCAGGGCCGCTTAATTCAACGCCAGTTTGCCAGTAGCCGCGCTTGAGCGCAGCGAAAGCGTGGCCTTTCAATCCGATCGGCAACCACCTGGTCGCTCGGCTCCCAGGCGGCTACCCCATCGGGCGGCATTGAATTCAGCGCGCAAAACCACGCGGGACGCGAAAGCCAGACACGTTGTCACCCAACATGCGGCCTCATTCCTGATGAAAGCGAGCGATCCGCCTACCCCCGGCGGGCGAGAAACGCCTTTTCGTAGGTTCGCACGTCGGCGAGCCAGGCGGTGCCCACCGGCACGTTCTGGCGCCGGCAATATTCATCCCAGATTGCGCCAAACGGCATCGTCTTCAACTCCTCGAGCAGCGCGAGCCGGCCGGTGTTGTCGCCCCCGCATTCCATCGCCCGCAGGCTGGCCGTGGGTTCGAGCAGGGCGATGAGCAGCGCCTTGATCGCGTTCCGCGCGCCGATCGTCCAGGCCGCGATGCGATTGATGCTCGCGTCGAAATAATCGAGCCCGATGTGCGTGCGGTCGAGGACATCGCCCCGCACCAGTTCCTCCATGATGCCCCGGAGGTGATCGTCAAGGATGACCACGTGATCGCTGTCCCAGCGCACCCCGCGGCTCACGTGCAGGAGCAACTCGGGGACATACTGCAGCACCGCGCTGATCTTGTCCGTCAGCGTCTCGGTCGGGTGAAAGTGGCCGGCGTCGAGGCATAGCACTTTCTGATGCTTGATCGCGTAGCCGAGGTAGAACTCGTGCGAGCCCACCACGTAGGACTCGGAGCCGAGCCCAAAGAGCTTGCTTTCGATCGCGTCGAGATGGTGTCGCGGATCGATTTTCTCGGCGAAGATCGCGTCGAGCGAGGCCTCCAGCCGTTCGCGGGGGGTGCTTCGATCCACCGGCTGATCCTTGCAGCCGTCCGGAATCCACACGTTGGTCACGGTCGGCGTGCCGAGCTGACGCCCCATCTCGGCGCCGATTCGCCGGCACGCGATGCCGTGTTCGATCCAGAACTGGCGGATGCCCTCATCCTGGTGCGCCAGCGTGAAGCCGTCCGCCGCCTTGGGATGGGCAAAAAAGGTCGGATTGAAATCGAGCCCGAGCCCGTGCGCCCTGGCCCAGTCAATCCAGCTCTGGAATTGCGCAATGGTGTAGGCTTCCCGCCCGATCTTGCGTCCACCGAGATCGGCATAGCACGCGTGGAGGTTGAATCGGTGCCTGCCCGGCAGGAGCCGGTAGACCTGCTCGACGTCCTGGCGCAGCTCGTCGATCGTGCGCGCCTTGCCAGGATAATTGCCCGTGGCGGCGAGTCCGCTGCCCGACAGGTCGCCCACCTGCTCGAATCCGCCCACGTCGTCGCCCTGCCAGCAATGCAGCGAGATCGGCACGGTCGCGAGCCGGCGCAGCGCCGCTTCGGTGTCCACACCGAGAGCAGCGTAAGATTCCTGGGCAATTGAATACGCAGTGGAAGCCATGTTGCTGAGTGGTTGAAACCGGCGAACGTCGGACCCGCCGGCCACCGGGCCCAAATTGGTGCCGCACCCAGCCCCCTTCGTCGAGAAAATCAGCGTCCGACGGTCAGATCTCAGAAAAAACGCGAGCCGTCACCCCTTCTCCGTCTCTCTCCGTCTCTCCGCCTCTCTCTCTTCGAGCGTCTTCCCCGTCTTCCCCGTCTTCCACGTCTTCCAGCGTCTTCCAGCGTCTTCCACCGTCTTCCCCCATCTTCCACCGTCTTCCTCACTTTCCGCTGGCCCGAGCGCGGGTGAACCGGCATGACGCTTGGGCGCTCTCATGCCCACCCCGTTGCTCGAACTCCGGCAGATTACCAAGTCGTTTGGTGGCGCCCGGGCTTTGCGCGGCGTCGACTTCGATCTTCAGGCGGGCGAGGTGCATGCGTTGCTGGGCGAAAACGGGGCCGGCAAGAGCACGTTGATCAAGATCGTCACCGGGGCCCACCAGCCCGATGGCGGCACCCTGGCTGTCGCCGGCCATCCGGTCAGCCACCTGCATCCCGCCGCCGCCCACGCGCTCGGCATCAGCTGCATTTACCAGCAGCCGGCGCTGTTTCCCGATCTCACCGTGGCGGAGAACATCGCGCTGCGGCTCGAGTCTGGTTCGCCGGTGCGCCGGGTCGACTGGACGGAGCGCCGGGCCCGCGCTGAGCAGCTGCTCAACCGCATCGGCGCCCACGTGCACCCCGAACGGGAGGTCCGTGACCTCTCCATGCCGGAGCAGCAGCTGGTTGAAATCGCGTGTGCCCTCGGAGCCGGCGCGCGGATCGTCATCATGGACGAACCGACCGCTTCGCTGACGCAAAAGGAGCAGCACCTGCTCTACGCCGTCGTGCGCGACCTGCGCCGCAGCGGGATTGGAATCATCTACATCTCGCACCGGCTGGAGGAAATCTTCGCGCTGGCCGATCGGGTGACGGTGTTGCGCGACGGCCAGAGCGTCGGCACCCACCGCGTTGGCGACCTCAATGAAGCCGAGCTCATCCGGATGATGGTCGGCCGGGAGATGACCGAGATTTTCCCTCCGGCCGAGGCCCCGCCGGGCGACGTCGTGCTCGAGGTGCGCGACCTGGGGTGCGCCGCCTCGGGCGTGCAGGGCGTCACCTTTGCCATTCGCGCGGGCGAGGTCTTCGGACTCGCGGGGCTGGTCGGCGCCGGCCGGACCGAACTGGCGCGGGTGTTGTTCGGGTTGACGCCGGCCGACGCCGGCACGGCCACGCTGCACGGAAAGACCATCGCGCCGCGATCGCCCCAGGAGGCGGTGGCGCACGGGATCGCCTATGTGCCGGAGGATCGCCGGCGGCACGGGGTGGTGCTGGACATGCCGATTGCGGACAACATGACGATGGCGATTCACCGGCGAATTTTCCCGGGCGGGTGGCTGCGGTTCGCCGCCGAGCGCACGCTCGCGCTGGAATTCATCCGCCGGCTCGCCGTGAAATGCTCCGGCCCCGAGGCTCCGGGCGGCAGCCTCTCCGGTGGCAACCAGCAAAAGGTCTCCCTCGCCCGCTGGCTGGCGACGAAGCCGAAGGTGCTCATCCTCGACGAGCCCACCCAAGGCGTCGACGTCGGCGCCAAGGGTGAGATTCACCGGATTATCCGCCAGCTCGCGCGCGAGGGCCTCGCGGTATTGCTCATTTCCAGTGATCTCCCCGAGGTGCTCGGCATGAGCGATCGCATCGGCGTCATGCGGGGCGGCACGATGACGGCGATTCTCCCGGGCCGGAGCGATGCGCACACGGTGATGGCCGCGGCCCTGGGGCAGGCGACATGAAGAACAGCCGCTATTTTCGAGAACTCTCGGTCGCGGCGGCCCTCGCGGTTGTCCTCGTGGGGCTGGCGATTTTTGCCCCGGCGTTTTTTCACCCGCAACCGCTGTTGTCGCTGGTCACACGCGAGACGCCGACCCTGGTGGTCGCATGCGGCATGACGCTCGTGATCATCAGCCGCCAAATCGACATCTCCGTCGGCTCGCAATTCTCCGTCTGCAGCGTGTGTGCCGGATTGCTCGCGGCCATGAACTGGCCGCTCGCGCTCGTCATCCCGGCGGCCATCACCTCCGGCGCGCTCCTCGGCGCGGTCAACGGCCTGCTGATCGCGGGGCTGCGGCTGCCGTCGATCGTCGTGACGCTCGCGATGATGGTGACGCTCCGCCAGGGGCTCAACATGGTGCGGCAGGGCGAATTCGTGAATCTTCCCGACCGCGTGCAATGGTTTGGCCTCAGCCAGGCCAACGGCCAGTGGGCGCTGGTGCTCGCCGCGTTGCTGCTGCTCGGGGCGCTCGGACTGGCGATGCGCCACCTCGCCGCGGGCCGGTTCGTGTATGCGATCGGCAGCGACGCTGAAGCCGCGCGGCTGTCCGGCCTTCGGCCGCAACTCGGCACGTTCATGATTTTCGTGTTGATGGGCGCGCTCACCGGCCTTGCCGCGGCCATGAACATGGTCCAGTCGCCGCAGGTTCAGCCACTCGCGGGCAGCGGACTGGAGCTGAAGGTCATTGCCGCCGTCGTCGTCGGCGGCGTGGCGATTTCCGGCGGGCGTGGCAACCTCTGGGGTGCGTTTGCCGGCCTGCTGCTCCTGGCCTGCATCGCGCCCGCACTGACGCATCTCCAAATCGAAGCCTATTGGGAGAAAGCCATCCAGGGCGCGATCATCCTGCTCGCCGTCGTCGCCGACAGCGTGCGGAGCCGGAAAGAAAACCGCTGAAGAAGGGAACGCTAATCTCCGCTAATAGACGCTAATTATATGAGACCAGAAATCTACAAGGACGAGGGGTACAAACTGATGGGAGCGGCATTCGAAGTCTTCAATGACCGTGGCTTCGGGATGGCGGAGGAAATCTATCAAGAGTGCATGGAAATTGAGCTGGAGCTACGCGGGCACATTGGAGTGGAAACGCATCACGATCTCCGAGTTCATCTCCTCCTCGGTTTGATTAGCGTCGATTAGCGCAGATTAGCGTTCCCAATGCCTTCTTCCTCCCCCGCCCGCGACTGGAAGGCGCTGCTTCTACGGCATGAGACGCTGCTGCTCCTGGTGCTCGTCGCCGAGTGGCTGTTCTTCTACTGGGCCGGCACCACCACCAACCGCCGCGGCGTGGTCGTAGGCTTCGGCACGCTCGATCGCCAGTTCGACATCCTGCGTCACTCGTGTGAAATCGGCCTGCTCGCGCTCGCGCTGACGCCGATCATCATCACCGCGGGGATCGACTTGTCGGTCGGATCGCTCCTCGGACTGTGCGCGATTCTGTTCGGCCAGTTCTGGCACGATGGCGGACTTTCGATCCCCGTGGCCATCGCACTCACGCTCTTGTGCGGAGCGCTGGCGGGCGGGCTGAACGCCGTCCTTATCACCGCGCTGCGGCTGCCACCCCTGATCGTTACCCTGGGCACGTTTTCGCTCTTTCGCGGCCTGGCCGAGGCCATCACGCGTGGTGCGATCACGTACACCGACTTTCCCCCGAGCTTTCTATTTCTGGGCCAGGAACGCTGGCTCGGGCTGCCGACGCAGGCGTGGCTGTTCGCCGCCGTGGCGGTGGCGGTCTGGGTGCTGGTGCATCGCATGACGCTTGGCCGCGGATTCCGCGCGATCGGGTTTTCGCCCGAGGGGGCCCGCTACGCCGGACTGCCGGTCGCACGGCGGCTCGCGTCCGTCTATGTCCTCGCCGGCGTGATCTCGGCCATGGCGGCCATCATCTACACGGCGCGGCTGGGCCAGGCCAAGGCCGACGCCGGCACCGGTTACGAGCTGTTTGCCATCACGGCCGTCGTGCTCGGCGGGACGAGCATCTTCGGCGGCGCGGGCAGCGTGCACGGCACACTGCTCGGTGTCGCCGCGATCGCGGTCTTGCGCAATGGCCTCGCCTGCCTGCCAGCCGTGATGCGCATGAATTCCGCCGAGGAGATGGCCGGCCTCCTCACGGGTGCGCTGCTGCTCGTGGCATTGACCGCGAGCGTCCTGCCGCAAATCCTCTCCCGTCGCCGAAACCGTCCACCCTCCGCCTGATTTTCCCTCTTTCCATCATGACCTCCCTCCTGCTGCGTCTCGCCGTCACCGCCGGCATCCTGTTTGCCGGCGTGACGACCACCTTCGCCGCCGACTCCAAGCTCATCGTCGCGCTCCTGCCGAAATCCAAAGGCAACGCCTACTTCATCTCCTGCAAGGCCGGCGCCGAAAAGGCCGCGAAGGAGCTTGGCGTCCAGTTGCTGTTTGACGGACCCACCGACAGCAACGCGGCCAAGCAGAACGAAATTGTCGAAAACTGGATCACGCTCGGCGTCGACGTCATCGCCGTGGCCGCGGAAAACCGGGAGGGCATCTCGACTGCGCTCCGCAAGGCGCAAAAACAGGGCATCAAAGTGGTTACCTACGATGCCGACGCGATGCCGGACGCGCGTTCGTTCTTCGTCAATCAAGCGACCCCACAGGGCATCGCGCATGCCTTGATGGACGACGCAGCCCGCCTCCTCGGAGGCGAAGGCGAGTTTGCGATCATCCTGGCGTCCCTCACCGCGGCCAACCAGCGCGAGTGGCAGAAGCACATCGAGGCGCGTTGGAAAGAAAAGTATCCCAAGATGCGCCTCGTCGCCGCGCGCCCGTGCGACGATCTCAAGGACAAGGCCCAGTCCGAGGCGACCGCACTGATGAGCGCACATCCGAACTTGCGCCTCATCATGGCGATCTGTTCGCCCGCCGTTCCCGGTGCCGCGGAAGCGGTGAAGCAGGCCGGCAAGACGGGCAAGGTGAAGGTGATCGGTCTCGGTCTGCCGAATGAAAACCGGCGTTACGTGAACGAGGGCGTGACCGACAGCGTCATCCTCTGGAAGACCGAGGATCTGGGCTATCTCACGATCTACACCGGTGTAGCGCTGGCGAAGGGCGAGCTGAAAAGCGGCGCCAAGAGCCTCAAAGCCGGTTCGCTCGGAACGGTTGCCATCGAGGGGGACAACATCCTGCTCGGGAAGCCGTTCATCTTCAACAAGGCGAACATCTCCCAGTTCAATTTCTGATGGGAAACACAAAGGCCGCCCCTTGCGGGACGGCCTCTGTGACCTAAAACACCAAGCAAACCTATGAACCACTAACAGTCACTGTGTACCAAGACAGTGCTGTCTACGCGGGGATAGACGGCCTCGCGGCAAGAATGCTCAAAAAAAGTCTATCTTTTTTTCGCGGTGCGAAATTTCGGCGCTCCCGCGCTCAAACGCCCCGCACGGGCATGGGCAGAGCACCGTGGCGCGAAGGCATGGGCGGGTAATCCGGCGGCGGCACGGCCGGAATCAGATCCGCAAGCCGCACCTGCGCGCCCGTTTCCAGGCTCCGGTTCGCGGCTATACCGACCAGGATTGAGCATGCGCCCGCCCGTTCATCGGCGGCGCGCAGGTACTTGTCCGGGGTACCGGCCGGTAAAAAGATGTCCTCCAACATCACCCGGTCGCCACCGCCATGATCGCCCTCCGCGCTCCAAGGCTCAACCTCGCGACCGGCCCCGCGCAACGGAATCACCCGAGTCTTCACGCCCTCCGCGGCCACGCCGCCCTGCATGCTCTCCGTGCCATTGATGTAGACCGACTCGACGATGGTGTGCTCGAGGCGGCCCTTCGTGCCGTTGAACGCCACCGTGTAGCCCTCCCATGCGTTGAAGGCATTGAGCGAGTAACTCAGGGTCGCGCCGGTGTCGTAAGTGACGAGCGCATTCATCGTGTCCTCGATGTCGATCCCCTCCCGGAACACGCAGCCATCGCGGAAATAGCCGTCGTGGTCTTCGCAATCACGGTAGAGCGCCTTGAGGTGCGGGCTGGCCGCGAGGTCGAAGTAAAAACCGCACCGATCCTGTTCGGGGCAGGAACAGCAGCGTTGATGCGCACCCGTCAGCCCACGCCGGCGCGCCATTTCCGGCGTGTAGAATTCGCGCTTGCCCGTCGCCATGACGGAAGTCGGCATCGCCCCGAGCCACCAGTTGACGAGATCGAAATGGTGAGTCGCCTTGTGCACGAACAAACCGCCGGAATTTCTCTTCTCGGCGTGCCAGCGGCGGAAGTAGTCGGCGCCGTGATGCGTATTGAGCAGCCAGTGAAAATCCACCGAAAGCACCTCGCCGATTTCACCGCTCATCAGGATGTCCTTCACCTGCGAACGCGGTGGCGAATAGCGATAGTTGAACGTCACACGGCAGCGGCGTCCGGTGCGCCGGCGAACCGCCAGGATGCGGGCGCACTTCTCCGCGTCGATCGTCATCGGCTTTTCCGTGATGACGTCACACCCCGCCTCCATCGCGCGGATGAGGTAATCGTGGTGGGTGGCGTCGGTGGTGGTGACGATCACGATGTCCGGCCGCCGCTCCTGCAACATCCGGTCAAACTCCGCTGCGGCGTAGCCCGGTGGCACCACCGCGCCGTTCTGCGCCGAGCGCCGGCGCGCAATTTCCACCCGGCCCGGATTCGAATCGCACACGCCGACCAACTCGGCCCAGCGCGCATGGACCTTTTCAATCCCGTCCTGATACAATTCGTGGCGCGAGCCGAGGCCCACGATGGCGTAACGGCGGCGAAGGGACAAAGCGGACACAGTCGATGAAGGAGAGACGGGCATGGGCGGAAACGACGGGCGGATGGTGTCCGGACAAATACGCGGACACGAGTCCGAAATCCCGCCACGCACCCGTGAGTGGACGGGTCCGCCGCCTCCGGAACTTGGATCTGCCAATTCGTCGATGCCGGAGCGCGCGCTGGCACGCGCCGAAAACCCGCACGCACTCCCGGCCGGTTTCCGGCGCCGCCGAGACGACCTACTTGGCTCGTTTTGGCGTCCAGGGGGTCTTTCTCGACTGGCCGCCATCGCGGCCGGGGCGCTCTACCTCTCCGGTGAGGGTGTCGCCCTCCAGCTTGCCCTGATATTTCGAAACAAATTTGTTGTTGTTGAATTCCATTTCGATCGAAAACGAAACCGCTCCATCCTTGAACGAACCGTTGCTGATGGCCACGTCCGGAATCTCGAACTCACCCATCTTGGCGCCCTTGAGGGTGCCGGTGAGCTTGCCGTCCTTGTGCTCGAGCGTCAGCACGCGCTCCACGCCCGGGTTGCCGCCCCGGCCTTGTTGGGTCCATTTCCAGGTGCCGGCCGGTGAAGCGTCCGCCGCCAGCGCACTGACGACCGCGAAGCAAGCGGCGCAGAACGCCGCGAGGGATTTACGATATGAGTTCATGGTGTGTCCTTGGGACGTTGGCCTGACGCAGCGCCGCGCCCAAGGTTGTGCTCGCGCCCGCGCATTGGAGCCGAAACGCCGTCATCCCCCAACCCGACGGCCGGCCCGCACGATCGACAGTGTCACTTAATACGTGACACGATCCTGAGGCACACGAGGTAAACGAAAATAGAGTGTCCCGTACACCCTACGCCTCCGCCTGCAGCGTCTGCAGGAGCGCCCGGATGTAGCCGTGACAAAAGGCGAAAGCTTTGTGGCCGCCCGGATCACCCGAGATTTGAGGTACATGGTCCGGCATGATCATCCCATCATAACCCACGTCACGATAGATTCGCAGCGCGCGCGGCATGTCGACGTCCCCATCGTCGGGCATCGTCTCCTCGAATTTAAGGAAACCACCGCGGATGTTCCTAAAGTGGACATTGAAGATTTTGCCGCGGCTTCCGAAGTGGCGGATGACGTCAGAGATTTCATCGGCCGGTTTCGCGAGCATTTGCGACACGCTGCCCTGGCAGAAATTCAAACCGTGGTACGGACTCGGCACCGTGCCCACGAAACGCTTCAAGCCGTCGACCGAACCGAGCACCGTGTTGACGCCGCGCCAACCGGTATCCTGTGGCATCCCGGGATCCTGGGGATGGCAGGCGATCTTCACCCTCGCCTCGTCGGCGACCGGCACGACGCGCCGCAGGAAATGCGCGATGCGATCCCAATAAATTTCCTCGGTGATGCGCCCGGCCTCCGTCAAGGGCGGTTCCTGTTTTGATTGACTGTAATCAAAGGTGCTCAGGCTCGCGCCGCCCCGCCCCCGCGTGCGCCCGGTGCGGACGACTCCGATGAAGGTCAGGTTGTATTTGACCATCGGAATCCCCGCGCGGCCCGCGTTGCGAATCATGGTGCAAATGTCGGCCATCGCCCGGTCCCGCTCCGGATCCTTCGCCAGCAGGATTTCCGGCATTTCCGCGCGGGTGATATACGATGCACCCATTGGCAGCGGCACGCACTCGAGCTTGAGCCCGAAGGCCTCGACGTGCCGCCGCAGTCGGACGAGGGCGTCGACGGTCCAGTCCTTGTCGACCTGACGCGACAGACGCCCGCTGCAAATGTGGCTCACCCCAAACGCCGCCAGCGCCCGCAAAGTCGGCTCGGAGTGATCGTGCTGGTGCCCCGCTTTCATCAGGAGCGGCCGGCGCGGGCCGCCGCTGGCCCCACCGCCAGCGTGGGCACAACCCGCGATGGCACCGACTCCGGCGGCGACCGCACCCGTGGCCGCACCAGTCAGAAATTTTCGCCGCCCCATCGACGACGGCAACTGGGCGACACCGGGATCCGGAGGCAACTTCACGTGGGACATGCGCGTGGCCGCTGAGAGTGCGGTCGAGGGAAACGGTCGCGAGTAAAATATCGGGGAACACCCCGGCCGCCATCACCGCTTCATGGTTGCACGGCAGGCGGAATTCCCGCCAATTCAGTCCTGCTCCCAACTTCCATGCTACCTCCAACCCTGCGCCGCCACCTCCAGCCCATCGCCCTCGCGCTCGCGCTTATCTCGACTGCGACCGCCTCGGGCGCGGACAAGAAGATTCTCCTCATCGCCGGGCCGCCGAGCCACGGCGCCCGCCAGCACGAGCACAACGCCGGAGTGCTCCTCCTGCAGAAATGCCTCGCCGGCACCCCGGGCCTCAAAACCGAAACGGTGCTCAACGGGTGGCCGAAGGATGACGCGAAACTCGCGGGCGTCGACGCGGTGATCATCTTCGCCGACGGTGGCCCGCGGCACATCGCCATCCAGGCAGATCGACTGGCCGTGCTCGAGCGCGCCCTTGCCAAGGGCGCCGGGCTCGGCCTCTTGCACTACGCTGTCGAGCCGACGAAAGAGAAGGGTCAGGTGGAATTCCTGAACTGGATCGGCGGGGCCTTTGAGATCCACTGGTCGGTCAACCCGCATTGGGACGCGAATTTCAAGAGCTTGCCGAAGCATCCCGTCGCACGCGGGGTGAAACCCTTTACGATCCGCGACGAGTGGTATTTCAACATGCGTTTCGTCGCCGGGCAAAAGGGCATCACCCCGCTCCTGACCGCGGTGCCGGACGCCAGCACGACCACGCGGAAAGACGGCGCACACGAAGGCAACCCGACCGCCCGCGCCATGGTGGCCCGCGGCGAGGCCCAGACCGTCTCCTGGGCCTACGAGCGCCCGAACGGCGGCCGCGGCTTTGGTTTTACCGGCGCGCACTTTCACGACAACTGGGGCAACGACAACTTCCGCAAGCTCGTCCTGAACGCCGTGCTTTGGCTCGCGAAGATGGAGGTGCCGGCCAACGGCGTTGTCTCGACCGTCACCGCCAGCGACCTCGACGCCAACCTGGACCCAAAGCCGGCGAAGAAGGCGGCGAAGAAGAAGTAGCAATGGAATTGTCCGCCGGCAGCGCACCCCGCCGAACTCCCTGGAGGTGCGCCACAGAGATTCTTCCTCACATAGTGAGGCGTGCCACCGCTTCCGCCCAAAACTGTTCCAACTCGGCATGAGTTGGCGCGGCTTCGGGCTTCCGCCAGCCCTTTTCGCTTTCCTGGCTTTCAGGCACGTTCTTCAATAGCGGTTCATAGTCCTTGAAAAGCCGCATATAGGCCTTTCCGAGCAACGGCTTGGTGTGAATCATGTTGGTGTTGGTCAGACGGGCACCAAATTTCGTCTCATTCTTGATGGCCTCAAGAATGGCGGGGCTGTTTTTCGCCTCGGCCGCTTCCGCGACTTTGCTTCTGAGATAGAGGTAGTAAGCATACAGACGAATTTGATCGACGCGATCCTGGTATTTGGGCTGTCCGGATGCCAGTCTTGCCGCCTCGCTCAGCTCCTTAAAAGCGGCGATCAAGCTGACCTTCGAGGCCATGGACGATTTTGGACTGTAATCGGCAAATTCATCCAGACCGATCTTCGTCTCCTTGCCATCCCGTCCCCTGGCCGACGCCGCATTAAGCACCCCCACGCTTGGGCCATACCAAAGCATATAGTATCGTTCCATGGGCGACGCCGCCGGTCCAAATGCTCTGGCATAGAAATCTCCGATTGCGGCCTCGATGTCGATATCCACATTCCACAATAGTTGCGCCCCAATATAGTAACTTAAGCCCCGCGCGCCCCAGTTGTTGCTCGCTTCAGTATTATACGCCGTTGCGTTGTGGGCGTGGTAGAATCGCAGATCTTTTTGAATTGTTCTGGGGATGAACTTTCCCACCACCGGATTGTCCCAATCCCATTGATAGACGCTCCAATACCCGCGGATTCCCACCTGACTGGCCCGTTTTCCCCATAAATCGATTTGGTCCTCCAGGGTGAGTGGAGTACGACGGTAGTGCGTCGTCGTCTGAATGAAAACATTGGATTCGAGTTCGAAAGAAGGAGGATGAGAATAGGCGCTGTACCCATAACATCCCAGGATCACGCCCGGGTACTTCTCCCGCAGCGCCTTTGCGACCTGGTTCACCGCGTTGAACAGCGTTTCAGAAACCGTGCAGACCAAGACACCATCCGGTCGCGTGGAAAAAAATGAACCCTTTTCTTCTTTGATCACTCCGCCTCTGGCACTCGCGAAGCACAAATCACACTCACAATAGCCCAGGCCGTCTGCCGGCGTAAGACTCACTGAGGCGGCTCCCTTCCCCGCCTCATTCAGCGCATACTTGATCATCTGTTGAACAACCTCAGGGTTGGAGTAACAAACTTTACCCGCCTTTCGCTTACCTTTGACCAAAGCAAACCACTCGGGATGGACCGCAAAATCCTTCACAGGATCGATTCCGTATTCGGTGTGCCCAATGCTCACTGGCGCTGAGCTGCCCATTCGATTGTGATAATTCCACTCCGCTTGATCCTTGGCTGGTTGAGGATAGGTTCCGAAACCGTACCAAACTGTCCGCCCCATAGGGAACGACGGCGTTTGTTGGAAAGTCGATGTTACGTGCACGGTCGCTTGCTGCGGGATCTCTTCCCACACTTTACCGGGGAAGAACCAGCGGCAGCCCTGCTCCCGCAATACCGTGCTGACGGCGTGACGAACGCCCAGGGGATCCCTTGCCACGAGATGAATGTTCCCGTCTTCGGCTTGGATGGTGAAGCCTTCGGCTCCCAGTGACCTCACGTCATGGTTGAGCCAGGGAAAGCTGGAACTGAGTCCGACGTAGCAGCCGCGAGCGCCGCTCTTCGCGGCGGCAACCTTCAACTCGGCACCCGAAATCAGCTTAACATACTTAACCAATTCCGTGACGGCCCGGCGTTGTTCGCTCAAGCCATCCATCGATTCTTCCCCGCGCTCTGTGCGTTGGCCAGGGATCGGCGGCCGGTCTAGCGGCAGGAGGCTGGCATCGACGAGCACCGTCAACTCCGGCTTTCCCTCTCGCACCAAGGCAACCGAGGCGGACACCTTGCCGCAGAGCAAAAGAAAAGCCCCTGCCAACAACAGCACCGGCCCCGGGACGGACAGGATCCGATAGTTCCAATTCCTGGGCACCCAAAAAGCGTAATAGGACCTGTATTCCGGTGCAGTTCTTTTCATAAGTTCTCGGATCATTTGGCCGCCACTGGCCCAAAAGCAAACAAAGGAAACCACTGGCGCAGCCCACGTGGTCCGGCCGCACCCTTACTGCATCGCTGCGCGCAAGCGGTCGATGACTTCCGCGTTGCGCAGCGTCTCGACGAGACTGAACTGCGGGGCGCGGCGCTGTAAAATCGCGTCCGCAAAATCCTCCACCTCGAGCTCGTAACTCTCGCTCGCGGGAATCGCGATCGCTCGTCGCTCTTCACCCACCACCAGTGTGATTGGGCCGGCGTGGCCCCAAAACGCATCGGGAATCTCCAGTACTCCGCGCGTGCCGATGATCTCCGCCCCGACCCGCTGGTAGGCGTTAAAGCCCGACTGCACCGTGGCGAGCAGACCGGACGCGTAGCGCAGCAGCGCGGCGAAATTCACGTCGACTCCGCCGGCGCGCACGCACTCGACCGCCACCGATTCCGGCTGGCCTCCGGCCCCCGGCGGGCCACCGGCGATCGCGTCGACGATCAGGCCGATAAAATTCACGGGGTAGCAGCCGACATCATAGAGCGATCCGCCGCCGAGGTCGGGGTTGAGTTCGATGGTGTCCAGATCGGTGGCGAGGAAGCGAAACACCGCATTGATCTGCTTGATTTCGCCCAGCACGCCGCTGCGCACCAGCTCGAGCACCTGCCGCGTGCGCGCGGTGTAGCGATACATGAAGGCCTCCATCAACGTGACGCCGTGCGCCGTGCACGCCGCCATCATGTCGCGGCACTCGGCCGCGTTGAGCGCGATCGGTTTTTCGCACAGCACATGCTTGCCGTGCCCCGCGGCCTTGAGCGTCCATTCGCGGTGAAGCGAGTTTGGCAGCGCAATATAGACCGCGTCGACCCCGGGATCCTGGAGGAGCGCGTCATAGCCCAGATGTAATTTCGCGCCGGGGTGGCGGGCGCCGCACGCGGCCAGTTTCGCCGGATCCCTTGATCCGAGGGCGTAGAATTCGGAATTCGCCACGCGCCGGAGGGCGGGGATGACGGCATCGCGGGCGATGCGCCCATATCCCAGCACACCCCAGCGAATCCGGCGGTGAGTTGTGTCGTTGGCCATGGCGCCGAGCGTCCGCCGCTCACTTCAGGATCGAATAGAGATTCGTAAAGTCGTCGGTCCACAACGGGGCTGGCTTCCCACCCTTCTCAGGCTCGTCCGCTGCTTCCTTGATCTTGGCCTGCTCGAGAAAGGCCTTGTTCTTCGACAACAACATCCACGTCGTCGAATAGACCCACCATGACGGTTCGACGTCCTCCGAGATGGTTACGACGCCCAGACCGAAGTGCGCGGCCAGGGTCTCCACGACCGGTCGCAGATCGAGATAGCGGTTTGAGATGTGCACCGCGATCACGCCATCGGGCTTGAGCTGGCGCAGATAGATTTCGAACGCCTCCTTTGTCAGCAGGTGCACGGGAATCGCGTCGCTGCTGAACGCGTCGAGCGCGAGCAAGTCGTAGGGTTGGGCACGCTTCTCCGCCAGTTCGCGCTCCATGGTCAGGCGCGCGTCGCCCATCACGACTTCCAGCTTTGCCTGACAGGATTCGAGAAAGGTGAATTCCGTTCGCGCCAGATGTTCGACCGCCGGGTTGATTTCGTAGATGCGCAGCACGTCGCCCGGGCGGCCGTAAACCGCGAGCGTGCCCGTACCCAGCCCGACGAGCCCGAGTCGCCGCGGGCCCTCGGGCAGGTGGTTGATGGCCAGGCCAACGCCGCTCACCTCCGCATAATAGGTTGTCGCCAGCAGCGACCGAGCAGGCGCCACAAACTGCAGCCCATGCGTCGTGGCCCCGTGCAGCAGCAGATGATAATTGTCTTCCTCGTCGCCCGGATAGTAATCGAACACCTTGAGCGTGCCGTAGAAATTGCGCGACTCGGACAGGATGCGAACCGAGCCGCGATCGCGCCATTGCACGACGAAGAGCGCCCCGACCCCGACCGACAAGACCATGACAAATGCAGCCATCCGCGGCTGCCATTCGGCGAGCAAGGTCCTCCGCCGCACGTCAAAAAGGCATGCCACCAGCACCACGAGTCCGGCGATGAGATAGAGTGCGCGCTCACGGAAAAATTCCAGCAACTCCGTCCCGATTCCACTGCTGCCGTCAAACGAGGACCGGAACGAGGGGATGGTCAGCGCCAACGCGAGGGCGCCCACCGCCGCGCCCAGCGCGAGGGACCGGCTGCGGTGGTGAAAACACAGGACGCCGACCGCGTAACTGAGCAGCCAGAACCCGATCTGGAGTTCGCGATAATCGTTGAAAACCGCCGGGGCCGCGACCGCCACGAGAAAGCCCCCCAGCGCTCCGCCCGCCGCGATGTAGAGAAAATAGGACGTCAGATGCCGGGGCGGCGGTTTCAGCCGGTACAGTTCGCCGTGGCACACCATACACGCGATGAAAAGCGTGCCGGTGTAGCCGATGATCTGGGCCGGCATGGGCGCTTCGTTGCCCGCCGGCAGGAGCTGGCACACCGCCGCCACGCCCACGACCAACAGCGCACTAAACACGCCGCGGTGGTACCAGCGCGCGTGGTCGAAACAGATGATAAAGCTCAACAGATACAGACTGAGCGGTATAACCCACAGGAAGGGAATGACCGCGACCTCCTGGCAAAGCTTGTTGGTGGTCGCGAGCAGCAGGATCGACGCGATCGCCGGCAGGCTGACCCAGAGGAGCTTGTCGAGCGCCGATGGTGGTTCAACCGCGTCCGTCGCCGGCAGTGGCGTGCCCTCCGTGGTCAATACCGGATCGACCGGCGCCAAAGCCGGGGCGTTGCTCTGCCACACCCGCCAGGCGCAAAAGCCGCAAAACACGACAAACACGGCGAGCCCCGCCGACCAAAGGTTGGCCTGGGCGTGCCGCGAGAAATTCACCTCGATGAAAATCGGATAGCTGAGCAGGGCGAGCAACGAGCCCACGTTGGACAGCGCATACAGCCGATAGGGCGAGACGCCGGGGTTGGTCTGACTGAACCACTGCTGCATCAACGGGCCGGTCGACGAGAGCACGAAATACGGCAGGCCGATCGTGACCGTCAGCAGGAGGAGAATGTGCCAGGTGGGGTTGCCCACGAAGTGGGTCTTCCAGTTATCCGAGGGCGTCACCGGCAGCAGGGCCAGGGACAGGGCGAGCAGCACGAGATGGAGCACCGCCTGGTTCCTGGGCTTGAGCCGGGTGGAAGTGAAATGCGCGTACGCATATCCGCCGAGCAGGAGGGTTTGGAAAAATAGGAGGCAAGTTGTCCACACCCCGGGTCCGCCGCCAAACCAGGGCAGGATGAATTTCCCGATGAGCGGTTGAACCTGAAACAACAAAAATGCTCCCGTGAAAATGGTGAGCGCGTAAGGGAGCATGTGAACGGGGATAAGTTGGTTGGACGGCGGTGATTGGGCCCGGCGGCGAGCCTGACGGATCTCATTGGAATTCGATGCAACGTCACGCATCAAAGGGCGCAACTGCCGCAGAAAAAGGGAACCCGGCACTTTGGGCGTGAGTCTCCGGGCTCAGTGCACCATTCTCCCTTCATGGTCAAAGCGTGGATCACCCTGCTCGCCGGCTGGCTCGCCCTCGCCGGAACCGCCGGTGCGGCCAGCGGCGACGGGCGGTTCTCCCAGGGTCTCACGGTGGCCGAACGCGCGGAAATTGGCATTAACCGGCTTTCGACCGACCAGGTCGCGGTGATCGACGCGTTGGTGCGTCGGGACACGGCAGCGCGGTCGGCGACCACGGCGGCCCCTGATGCCGCGGCGCGTTTTTCCCAGCGGCTGACCGACGACGAGCGCCGCAATGCCGGGCTCACGATGCTCAGCGCCGCCGAACTGGGCCGCCTCGACGCCCTGATCGAGCGCCGTGAAGCCGGCGGACTGGCCCGAGCCCTGCTCGCCCCGCCCGTTTTCCTTTCGCGGGTCTCGCGGCTGACTCCGGCCGAGACCAGGAAGGAAAAGGGTCGCGAAATCCACGGCTCTTTTTCCCTGAGCTACGGAATGGGCAGCGGCGGATACAGTGAGCGCAGCGGCGGCATGGTGCTGACCATGGACGATCCGGAGCGCCGCTATTCAATCACCGTGAGCTACAGCGAAACCCACATCAAGTCGCCCAACGGGTATTATGACTACGGTTACCGCGGCGGGGACCTCTACCGGGACGATCTATTTCGCGGCAACCTCTACCGCGACGACCTCTACCGCACCGACCGTCTCCGGGAATATCCGGGCGGCCCCGATCCGTTCATCAAACGGTAGGTCCTATTTCAACGCCGCCAACAACCGCTCCAGCTCCGTCCGCTTCGTGCGCTGATCAGCGAGTTGTTTCCGCGCACCTTCGAGCACCGCCGGCGGGGCCTTGCTGACAAACGCCTCGTTCGACAGGCGCGCCTCCGTGCCAGCGATGTGTTTCGCGATTTGATCGAGTTCCTTCGCCAGCCGCTGTTTCTCGGCGCCCACATCCACCGTGCTGGCCAGATCGAGATAAAGCGTGCCCAGCGGCGTCACCACCGCTGGCGCCCCCTCGACGGATTCGCGCCGCGCGATTTCCGCCGCGCCCGTCATGCGGGTAAGCTTGGCCAGATTCCCCGCGATTACCGTCCAGTCGTCTTCACCCGCGGTCACGAAGAAACGCACGTCGCGCCGGCTGGCGAGATTATGGTCCGCCTTCAGCGCCCGCGCCTGCGAAGAGAAGCCCTTGAGCTTTTCGACCGCGGCCACCGCGGCCCGGTCCAGCACGAGCCCGCGCGCTTGCGAATTCGTCGCGATCTGCGACGCGTTCTCCAACCGCACGTCCTCGATGAACGAGCCTTCGGTGCCATACCCCAGCAGGTGCCAGAGCTCCTCGGTGATGAACGGAATGAACGGGTGGAGCAGCAACAGGGTCTGTCGCAGCACGAGATCCTGAATCGCGAGACAATTGGGTTTCGTCTCGGCCGACTGGAGCTTCGACTTCGAGACCTCCACATACCAGTCACAGAAATCGCTCCAAAAAAACGCGTAGAGGGCCTGCACGGCGGCGCTGAACTCGAAGTGCGTGAAACAGCGGTCCACCTCGCGGGTTGTCGCAAGCAGGCGATCGAGAATCGCGTGGTCATCGGCGTCGAACCGGGCGACCTCGAGTCGCGTGAGAATGGCATCGAGCGATGCGTTGTCTCCCGCCTCTCCGCTCATCTGGCGAAAACGACTCGCGTTCCACAGCTTGTTGCAGAAATTCTTGCCCCCTTCGATCCGGTCTTCCTGGAAACGGATGTCCTGGCCTTGCGGGGCGATCGACACGATGCCGAAGCGCAACCCGTCGGCCCCGTACTTGGCGATCAGGTCCAGCGGGTCCGGCGAGTTGCCAAGCGACTTCGACATCTTGCGGCCCTGGGCATCGCGAATGATGCCGGTGAAGTAGACATGCTTGAACGGAATCCGCCGCTCGATCGGCTCGCCCGGCCGCATGAATTCGAGGCCGGCCATGATCATGCGCGCGACCCAGAAAAAGATGATGTCCGGCCCGGTCACGAGCGTCGTGGTCGGGTAAAAATAGTCGAGTCCCGCGGTCTTGGCCGCCGCTTCGTCCGGCCAGCCCAGCGTTGCGAACGGCCAGAGCCAGGACGATGCCCACGTATCAAGCACATCGTTCTCCTGCGTCCAATTCTCCGGATCGGCCGGGCCCTCGAGGGAAACGTGGACCTTGGCCGGATCCCGCAGATCGGCCTCGGACA
This sequence comes from Opitutaceae bacterium, assembly GCA_044344465.1. Lineage (GTDB taxonomy): Bacteria > Verrucomicrobiota > Verrucomicrobiia > Opitutales > Opitutaceae > ER46. Next base: position 2,130 of record JBIJCX010000099.1, on the reverse strand, counting down.
GCTTGTCCTTGTCGATCCCGTTGCGATACCACACGGGGATGCGGTGTCCCCACCAAAGCTGGCGGCTGATGCACCAGTCCTGGATGTTTTCGAGCCAGTGCAGGTAGACCTTGCTCCAGCGTTCCGGGTGAAACTTGATGTGCCCGTCGCGCACGGCGGCCTTGGCCTCCTCGACGCGCGGATAACGCAGCCACCATTGCCACGTGAGCCGCGGTTCGATCGGCACATCGGCGCGCTCGGAGTAACCGACGTTGTTGGCGTAGGGTTCCTCGGCGACGAGCCCGCCCGAAGCCTTCAATAACTCCACCGCCAGCTTCCGGCCGGCGAAGCGATCCATGCCCGCGAGCTCCGGGCCGGCGAATTCGTTGAGCTTGCCGTCAGCGTTGAGCACGTCGATGACCGGCAGATGGTGACGCAGCCCGATCTCGAAGTCGGCCTTGTCGTGCGCCGGCGTGATCTTGAGCGCACCCGTGCCGAATTCCCGGTCCACCGCTGCATCTCCGATGATCGGGATCTCCGCCGCCGGTCCGAGTGCCCGGCGCACTTTCGTGCCGAGCAGGCCGGTGTACCGCGGATCGTCCGGATGCACGGCGATCGCCACGTCGCCCGGAATCGTCTCCGGCCGCGTCGTCTTCACTTCGACATACTGACCGGGGGCATCGACTCTCTCGTAGCGCACGCGATAGATCATGCCGTTGACCGGCTTCATGATCACTTCCTCGTCGCTGAGTGCGGTCTGGGAAACCGGACACCAGTTCACCATCCGCTTGCCGCGGTAGATTTGTCCCTTCCGAAATAGGTCGGTGAAAACGGTCAGCACGGCCCGCGAGTAGTGCGGGTCCATCGTGAACTGCGTGCGATTCCAGTCGCACGACGCACCGAGTCGCCGGAGCTGTTCGAGGATGATGCCGCCCTTCTCGTGGCGCCAGTCCCAGACCTTCTCCAAAAACTTTTCCCGGCCGAAATCGTGGCGGGTCTTCTTCTCTTTGCGCAGTTCGCGCTCAACCACCGTCTGGGTGGCGATGCCCGCGTGGTCGGTGCCGGGGATCCACAAGGCGGCGCGGCCCTCGAGCCGGGCGCGGCGGATCAGGATATCCTGCAGGGTGTTGTTCAAGACATGCCCCATGGTCAGCACGCCGGTCACGTTGGGTGGCGGAATGACAATCGTGTATGGTTTCTTGTCGGGCGTAACTTTGCCGGCAAACGCTTGCGCGGCCTGCCAGGCGGCATACCACTTCTTTTCGACGTCGTGCGCTTCGTAACCTTTGTTAATCTCGGCCATGGATGGGTGCTTGAATTGAACTGCGGAGAAAACTCCCCGCGGCGCCCCGAGGCAAGTGGTTAGTGGTGGGCGGGCACGTCCCTGTGCCCGCATTTGAAACGCGATCGAGCGGTCTAGACATGCGGCACAGGGACGTGCCCGCCCACCGCGGAAATTCTTTGCGAAGCCAGAAACTGAGATGCACCCGCGCTGCCCGCACCCGTCACTTGGTCGTTGAATGTTCGGCCTCCGTCGTTCGATGCTCGCTGCTCATCGCCGCCCATGCCTGCCAACATCCCCCACCGCGCCCGTGAGCGCCTGCACTTCACCGGCGAAGTTCCCCTCGCCGCCCGCTTGGCCGCGTGCAAGGAGTTCCTGAAAACGGAAACCGCCGGGCTGCGGTCGCGCCATGCCGCGGGCGGCTCGGGCCTCCAAATCACCCGCGAACGCGCCCAGGTCATCGATGCGCTGCTGCTGCACCTGTTCGATTACGCGATGGAATCCTACGCCCGGAACCGCGGCATCCCCCCCGCGCCGGTCGCCCTTGTCGCCCTCGGCGGTTATGGCCGGGGTGAGTTGTCCCCCTGGAGCGACGTGGACGTGATGTTCCTCTTCCCCACCAAGACCAAACCCGCCGAGGCGAAGCCGCTACAGGAACACCTCACGAACGAGATTCTCTACATTCTCTGGGACTGCGGCCTGAAAGTCGGCCACTCCACCCGCACGATCGACGAGGCCTTCGCCGAAGCCCGGCGCGAAATCCAGTCCAAGACCGCGCTGCTTGAGGCCCGCCGGATTGCCGGATCGGAGAAGCTCTACGACACGTTTTCGCAGGCCTATCGCAGCTATTATACGAGTGAAGATCCCAA
>JBIJCX010000413.1:0-6918 GCA_044344465.1 Opitutaceae bacterium | reverse complement strand
TCAGCAGCACCGGTTCCGGGGAAGGCAGTTTTCAATCGTACAGTGCGCCGGGAAATCGGTCGCTGACAAGTAACGGCCCGACCCCGTTTTAGCCCCCCTCCTTTGCAGTTCCCCTCGTCACTCTTCAATTGCCACACTATAAGTGGAACTTGGCCGTGACCGGGGTTACACAGCAGATGTCTATGCGCCACCTGGGTTCCGTTTTCGCTCTGTTCATGAACCGTGTTCTTTCACGAGAAGCGGCGGTTTTGCTTTCTAGCCCGCATGGCCACCCGGGAGCGAAATCGTGCGCCTATCGTGCAACGGTTAAGAAATGCGGGTTGGCGTTGCTGCTGGCCGCGGTGCCGGCCTTCGCCGCCGACCCGCCCGCGATCAACCGGCCCGGCGACATCGAAGCGATCGTCTCGCCAACCCCGATGGTGTTCGAGGCCGAGGACACGGGCGTGCACGGGCAGCTCGTGGTCGCCCCGGAGATTCTCAGCTCCGATACGCAGGCCGACCTGATCTACGCCATCACGGCGGAGCCGCGGTTTGGTCGGGTGGGACTGGCGGGGGGCGGCGATGAGGCGGATTTCTTCAACAACAAGACTGCGCGCCTCGGCTATTTCGCGTATCGACCGCAGGAGGGTTACACGGGCGAGGACTCGTTTGCCTATACCGTGCGCAATGATACGTCCGGCCTGGTGTTCAGGAACAGGGTCGTGATCACGGTGAAGCCGCCGCCGCCGGTGATGCTGGAGAAGTTCGAGGTCAGCGCCAGCCGCGACCGCTCCCTGATCGTTCGCGGCGTCTCGCTCACGACCCGCCCGAATACGCCGGTCGCGCAGAAGATTCCCAGCCACGAGGATTTCATGACGACGGCCGACCGCGCCGTCATTTTCGGCGCGAAGGTCGCCTACCTGCTGGACGACAAGGCAAAACCGCAGAGCGGCACGGCCAGGCTCGATCGCGCCACCGGCCAGCTCACCTATGCGCCCAACCCGGGCTTCATCGGCGAGGACCGCTTCAAATACTACACGACCGACGAGAACAACGCGCACCTCGGCGTGGAAAATTTCGTCACGATCACCGTCGAGCCGCACCGCAACGTGAAACAGGTGACGGTCGACCGCTCCCGCAGCCGCGAGGTCGACCTCGTGTTTGTCATCAACAATTCACCCTCGATGGCCGCGCACCAGAGCCGCATCGCGGCCAACCTGAGCCGCTTTCGGCAGCTTTTCCACGCGCGCGATCTCGACTACCGCATCGGGGTGCTCACGACGGATTTCGTGAACGCGGATCCCGGCCGCGGGCCCGACGATCAGCGCTTCTTCAAGGAGGTCCGCTCCGTGCAACTCGACCCGGCGGGCAACCCGGTGACCGACGGCCGCGGCCGGCCGAAGCAGGTGACCAAGCGCGTCGCGAGCAACGGCACGCTGGTGACGCTTCCCGTCATGGTTCAGCCGTGGGTCACGCCCATGACACCGGACGGCAACTTTGCCGAGCTCGTGAAAGTCGGCACGAATGGCGACAGCAACCGCACCGCGTTCACCGCGGTCTATAATTTCGTCGCGGGCTATCACAACCGGCAGCACGCGCTCCTGCGACCCGACGCCACCACGATCGTGGTCTTCTTCATGGATGAGGAGGAGACGCGGATGGCCCTCTGGAAGGAGCAAAAGAAGGGTTCGCCCCAGGCCGAATGGATCGAAAACGGCACGCTCCCCGATCTGCTCAAACACTACAACGCGCGCCATCCGCAAAAACGCCAGACGCTCGACGGCTACATCAACTCCTGGGTGCTGCGCCCCTTCATCATCGCCAAGGGCAACAGGCGCGGAAAGCTCGAGATGCACGCGGTGGTGTCGCCGGACAACATCTCGCACCGGCGCGCCGCCGAGCTCACGGGCGGTACAGTGCTGAACATCGAGTCCGATTTCTCCGGCCCGCTGGCCGCGCTCGGCGACCGGATTGCCGACACCGTCGCCGTCGCGCTCGAGCCGGTCGGAGCCGCCGCGACCTTTTACAAGAAAAGCCTCCGCGTGCTGGTCGATGGGCAGGAGGTGCGCCCCGACCCACAAAACGGTTACGTCTACGACGAGCTCACGCACAGCATCCGCTTCCAGGGTGCCGCCAAGAAGAAGGCCTTCCTCGCCAAAATCGACATCACCTACGAGGAGCACATGTGAGGGGTTGGTCCAATGGGGAAATTCCCGCGTTGCGGGGCCAGCGTCGGCCGGCAGTCTCACCGCTGTTCCGTCCATGCGCATTCCACTCCTCCTTCTCGTCCCGCTCCTCGCAGCCGGCCTGGGCCGCGCCGCGGCGACCGCCATCCGGCCCGTTCCCGCGGTCGCGCAGGCCCGCGTCGCCACGGTTCAAGTTCGCGTCGCCCCCGATCATCGCGACTGGACCTATGCGCCCGGCGAGCCGGCGCGATTCCATGTCACGGTGGTCGCCGACAACGAGCCGCTGGATGACGTCGTCGTCTCCTACCAGGTCGGTCCGGAGATGCTCCCGGCTCCGGCGAAAACCGCCCCCGTGCCGGCCGGCGGCCTCACGCTCGAGGGCGGCACGCTGACGTCGCCCGGCTTCATTCGTTGCAGTGTCACGGCTTCGGTCGCGGGCAAGACCTACCGCGGCCTCGCCACCGCCGGCTTTGCCCCGGAAAAAATCCAGCCCACGCAGACCGAACCGGCGGATTTCGACGCCTTCTGGGCCGCCGGCAAGGCCGACCTCGCCAAGGTGCCGCTCGATGCGCGACTCACCCTGATGCCCGAGGCGTGCACCGCGACCGTCAACGTCTACCATGTCAGCTTCCGCACGATCGGATCGACCGGCGCCGGGCAATATCTGGCCCGCATCTACGGCATCCTCTGCGAACCGAAGGCCGCGGGAAAATATCCGGCCATCCTGCGCGTCCCCGGTGCGGGCGTCCGGCCGTATTCCGGCAACAAGGAACTCGCCGCACGCGGCGCCCTCACGCTCGAGATCGGCATCCACGGCATTCCCGTGAACCTGCCGCCCGAGCTTTACGATCAGATGCGCACCGGCGCACTCGATGGCTACAATCTGTACAACCTCGATAACAAAGACCTGTACTATTACCGCCGCGTTTACCTGAGCTGCGTCCGGGCGAACGATTTCCTCGTGGCGCGCGAAAACTACGACGGCAAGAACCTGATCGTCATGGGCGGCAGCCAGGGCGGCCAGCTCACCCTCGTCACGACCGCGCTCGATCCCCGCGTCAAGGCCTGCGCCGCCCAGTTTCCCGCCTACTGCGACGTCACGGGCTACCTCCACGGTCGCGCCGGCGGCTGGCCGCACATGTTTCGCCCCAACGCGAAAACCAGTGAGAACCTCCACGCCACACCGGCCAAGATCGCGACGACGGCCTACTACGACGCCGTCAATTTCGCCAAGCGCATCAAAGTGCCCGGCCACTACACGTGGGGGTTCAACGACGAGACCTGTCCGCCGACGTCGATGTTCGCCGCCTTCAACCAAATCACCGCACCCAAGACCCTCATGCTCGCCCTCGAGGCCAACCACCCGATCATTCCCGAACAAACTGACGCTGTAAACGCGTGGGTCGGCGAATTCCTGGGCTTGGCCCGGTAAATTCTCCGCCCGTCCGCCACGGCGTCGAAGCATGGGCGCGCCTGCCGATCGAAGACGGCGGCGCAGTTTAGGAGGGCGCCGCGTTGTCGGCGCCGACGAAACGTTCGGTCCCGACTCTTGACGCCGGGGTCCGCCTCTTTCAAGCAGTGGCACCCGAACCCGTCCGAGGGTGCCGGCTGTCCCCCCACCAAGGCGCACGCCTGGGACAGCCGGACCATCCTTGCTCGAATCGGCCAACCGATTTCATGAAAATTCCCCCCAGCATGCGAGTGCTCCTCCACCCCACCCTCGGCGCTGCCATTGTCGCGGCCGCCGGCCTCTCAGGTGCGCTGACTCAATCTTCGCGGGCCGCGACACCTGCGACCGCCGCGCCCCCCGCACTCGACCGCGCCGAGCTCGTGCGCTATCCCGCCGTGGAGCCGGCCAACGCGGTCGGCACCTTCAAAGTCCGTCCTGGGTTCCACCTCGAACTCGTGGCCGCCGAGCCCCTCGTGGTCGATCCCAACGCCATCGCTTTCGACGAGGACGGACGCCTGTATGTCGTCGAGATGATCGGCTACTCCGAGCGCCGCGAGGACGACGTCAGCCGGGTCCGCCGGCTCGAGGATACCGATGGCGACGGGCGTTTCGATCGCTCCACCGTTTTTGCCGACCGCCTGAAGTGGCCCACCGGCATCGTGTGCTACGACGGCGGCGTGTTTGTCGGCGATACGCCCAACGTGTACTATATGAAGGACACGAATGGCGACGGCGTGGCCGACATCCGCGAGGTCGCGTTCAAGGGCTTCGGCAGCCGGCTCTCGCCGGAGAAATACAATGTCCAGCAGCTCCTGAACAGTTTCAGCTGGGGCCTGGACAACCGCATCCACGGCGCGGCGTCGGGCACGGCGGGCGACATCGAGGGTGGCGGGATCACCGGCCGGCTCAATGTGGCCGGCCGCGATTTTTCCTTCGATCCGCGCACCCGCACGATGCGCACGGAGAGCGGCGGCGCGCAATACGGCATGAGCTTCGACGACACGGGGCGAAAGTTCATGACGAGCAACAGCGACCACCTCCAGACCACGATGTTTCCCGATCGTTATATCGGGCGCAACCCGGCCTTCGCCGCGCCACGTTCGAGGGTGAGCATTGCCGACGACGGGCCCGGCGCGGAGGTTTACCGCGCGAGTCCGGACGAACCGTGGCGGATCATTCGTACGCGCTGGCGCAAGGCCGCGGACCCGGACAAGCGCATGGAGGGCGGCGGGCGGGTCTCCGGCTATTTCACCGGGGCGACGGGCGCCACGATTTATCGCGGCGACGCGTTTCCGGCCGATTTTCAGGGCGATGCCTTCATCGCCGACATCGGGGGCAACCTGGTGCATCGCAAGAAAGTCTACGGCGATGGCGTGGAGTTGCACGCCCGTCGACCGGACGACGAACAGCGCCGCGAGTTCATCGCCTCGGCGGACACGTGGTTTCGCCCCACCCAGTTCGCCAACGCGCCGGATGGCACTTTGTACATCATCGACATGTATCGGGAGATCATCGAGCACCCGTGGTCCCTGCCCGAGCCGCTCAAGAGCGAGCTCAACCTGAACAATGGCAACGACCGCGGCCGCATCTACCGCGTCGTACCCGACGGGTTCAAGCCCCGTCAGCCGGTGCGGCTCGGCCGGGCGACGACCGCCGAGTTGGTGGCCCTGCTGGAGCATCCGAACGGCTGGCATCGCGACACCGCCGCGCGGCTGCTCTATCAACGGCAGGACAAGTCGGCCGCTCCCGCCATCGCGAAGCTCCTCGCCACGTCGGCGTCGCCGCGAGGGCGATTGCACGCCCTCTATGCGCTCGAGGGCCAGGCCGCGCTGACGATCGCGCAGGTCCGGCGTGGACTGGCCGACCCCGACGAGACGGTGCGGGAACACGCCGCCCGGTTGTCCGAGTCGTTCATCGCCCCCGCCACCACGGGCGGCGAAGCGGACGAATTATGGCGGGAGCTGTTGCGGCTCGCGCAGGATCCGAGCCGGCGCGTGCGTTATCAACTGGCGTTCTCGCTCGGCGAGACCAGCCGTGCCGGCCGCATCGCTGCCCTCGCGCAAATCGTCGCGCAGGATTATGCGAGCCAGTGGGTGCACACGGCCGCGTTGTCCTCGCTGGCCGAGGGCGCCGGGGAATTGTTCGCGACCCTGGTGGCCCGCGAAGAACTCCTGCGGCAGCGGGCCTATGGCGATTTTCTCGGCAAACTCGCGCTCGTGATCGGCGCCCAGAACCGGCCGGCCGATGTCGCCGCCCTGCTGGCGTACGTCGAAAAGGCGAAGGATGGCCGCTCGGGCATGCTGTTGCTCAGCTCGCTTTTTGCGGGCTCGGAGCGGGCCGGTTTCAAGCTGGGTGCCGGGGCCCGCGAAAAGGCCGGCGCGAAGGCCGCGGCGATTGCCTTCGACGTCGGCCAGCCACTCGCCGCCCGCCAGCAGGCGCTGCAACTGCTGGGCCTCGCGCAGCCGGAAAATTGGGCGGACGCCCGCCGCCTGCTCGCCCCCGCCGAACCCGAGGCGCTGCAGCTCGACGCCATCCGCACCATGGGACGCTCCCTGGAACCGGCCATGGCCACAGGCTTGCTTGCCGCCTGGCCCACGCTCACGGCGCGCGTGCGCACCGAGAGCATCAAAGTGCTGGTCGCCCGGCCGGAGCGCGCGCGGGCCCTGCTCAAGGCCGTGGAGGCCGGCCAGCTGCGCAGCTCCGATCTCGCATCGACCCAGGTGGAATTCCTGAAACAACACCGCGATGCCGGGGTGAAAGAGATGGCGCAGAGAATTTTTTCGACGCAGGGCGGCAGCCGCCAGGAAGTCGTGAAGGCCTTCTCCGCGGCGATCGATCTGCCGGGCGACGCGAAAAAAGGTCACGCGATTTTCTCCGCCCGTTGTGCCGCGTGCCACCGCCTCGGGGGCGAGGGTTTTGCCCTGGGGCCCGATCTGACCACCGTCAGCAATTCCGGCCGCGCCAAGCTTCTATATAGCATCCTCGATCCCAATGCCGAGGTCGCACCCGCTTATGTCTTTTATACCATCGAGACGAAATCAGGTGAGTCGATCCTCGGCCTTGTCGCGGGCGAAACCGCCTCCGGTCTCACCGTGAAACAGGCGGATGGCAATGCGATCACCGTGCTTCGTTCCAACATCGCGTCCATGCGCAGTCTCGAGCGCTCGATGATGGCCGAGGGTCTCGAGGCCGGACTCAAGCCGCAGGACGTGGCCGATCTGCTGACCTTTGTCGAAAACGCCCGTTGATCGTAATATTCCGAACGGGGCACGTCGTGTAATTTTGGCCGCGGGGCCCAAATAA
>JBIJCX010000168.1:0-17300 GCA_044344465.1 Opitutaceae bacterium | reverse complement strand
GGATTGGGGCGCCGCGCCGCACAATTCACGATTCCCATCATGACGCCGCCCGACGCTTGGCTGGCGGAAACGCCGGCCTCACGGCGCCACGTCGAACCAGAAGGGCACGAATTTCTCGCCGCCACCCGACGGGTGCACCTGGGCCCAGATGACATAGCGGCCGGGCCGCGGGATTGTGATCTTGAAATTCAGCACCGGCCGCGCCGCCCCCGTTCGCGCGTCGAGATCCGTCTGCGCCGGATGCAGGTGAGCAAAGCCACTGCGCGCCTCGTCAAAAGCCACGAGGTGCGCCAGCGCGTCCATCACCGGCTCGAGCGCGATCGGGCCGCCGTCGTTGCGCTCGACACTGAATTGGAAATCGGCCGGCTCCCGCGCCCGCACCGGTGATTTCGCCGGCCTGAGTTCAAAACGCATCCCATCGCGCTCGACCGGCCCGGAGCCGCGCCGCTGAACTTCCGTCGTCGCTGGCACGCCGGCACCCGCGCCCGGCAGATCCGCCGCCGCGTAGAGCCCGCGCATCGTGGCCGCGGGCGTGAAATCGGCAAAAACCCGATAATCGCCGCCCCGCTGCGGGGTGAACGCAAACGCCCATTCCCCGGGCCGCGCGCCGGGCTCCGGATGCACGTGCTGGTAATCCTGCAGCGAGGCGTCGACCAGCAGCAGGTGCAGCCGGCGCGTGTGCGTATAGGCGAGATCCTCGGGACCGATCGGCTTGCCGCTCCGCGTGGCCAGCGTCACGCGCAACTGCGCCGGACGCCCGGCCGCGAGGGCGCCCCCGGCGTGGAAGACCGTCATCGTCACCGGCGACGGCACCGCCACCACGGGGATGAACTGCGGATTGGCCGGGTCACAGAACTCGATCGCGTTCTTGGCCTCGGCGCGAAAATCCATGTGACTCAGGTTCGTCCCCGTCGGCAGGAAGCGGAAGGCGATGAAGATCGCGATTGCGCCGGCCGTGATCCACGCCACCTGCCGCCATTGCGCGGCCGGCAAAAAGGGCGCGGCCGCCGGCCCGCCGCCAACTCCTGGTGAGGTTTTCATGCGCGATCGGTTCGGCTCATTGGCGCAGCTTGGCCACAAATTCCTTCGGTTCCCATGCACTGCCGTCGGCCCGGTGGCTGATTTTGCCGTTTTCGTCGACCAGCAGCGTCGTGAGCGTGTGCTTGATCAACTCGCCCTCGAACTCCGCGATGACCCCAAACTGCGCGAGCAAATCCTTGATGGCACTCTCCGGGCCGGTGAGGAAGGAGAAGTTCGCCGTGTCGATTCCCCGCAGGTCCGCGTATTCCTTGAGCACGCCGGGCGTGTCGTAGGCCGGATCGAGCGTGATCGAGACCAGCTCGAGGTTCGGTACGGCTGCTTCGCGCGCGAGTTTCTGCACCGTGATCATTTTCGCGGTTGCCGCCGGGCACATCGTCGCCACCGGGCACCGCGTGAAAATGAAGTTGATCATGATCTGCCGGCCGCGAAACCGCGCGCTCTGCACCACCCGGCCGCTTTGATCGTAGAGCGCGAAGTCCGGCACCGTCTCGCCCACCTCGCGATAGGCGCCCTTGCCGCGGTTGTGCGTGTCCTGCCGGAGCTGCAGCGCGCCCGCCGCGACCGCATCCGCTGCCGCCTTGTCGTCCGGCCAGATTTTTTCCAACCGGAAGTCGCCGCCCTTGACCGGGACCAGCTCGGCCCGAATCCGCCGGCCCGGCCGGGCCACCGCCGCATCCGCGTCCGACACGACAAAATCCATCGTCATCGCCGGCATGTAGCCCTTGATCTCGTCGTGGTGCACGCGAACCGTCTTGGCGGCGGCATCCACCGATAGCACCTCGCCGGTCAGCGGATAACGCTCACCCTTCGAGGCCGGCGCAGTGGCGGGCGGCGTGGTTTTCGCGGTCGCGCCCGCGGGATCGGAGCGTGAGCATGCCGCTCCGATCACCAGCATCATCAGGCCGGCGAAAAGGGTAAAGGCACGCGGGAGCCTTCGCTCGAACCGTAGCCCTGCGCGTGAGCGCAGGGCTGGCAGGTGGCGCACCCATCCCGCAATCCCGCCGCTCACGCCGCGGGCTACAACCGTTTCGTTCCACCGCAAGTGACGCGAGAGGGAAAGTGGCTTCCCAGCGCGCTCTTCTGGTGGACGCTGCCGACCTGCGCCCGACCGCGCTTGAAGACTCTCCTGCGATTTCATCGCCCTACGGATTCCCCGGAGGAAAAAATTGTCAAAGGGTTTGCGGCCGGCAGCATCTCGCCTTCTGGTGATCCTTTACCCAGCTCATGGACCTCGCCGCCAACTCCCGCCGCACTGCGGCCCACAAGCCAGCACTCGCGATTTTCGCCGTGCTCGGAACCGCGTGGGTCTTCGTGCTCGTGACTCTCGGGGCGTTCACGACGAGCATCGGGGCCGGGATGGCTTTTCCCGACTGGCCGCTGTCGAACGGCTCGGTCAACCCCACGGGCTGGCTCGAGGATCTCTCGATGTTTGCCGAGCATTCGCACCGGTTGAGCGGGACAATGATGGGACTGATCACGATCTGGCTCGCGGTGTGGCTGTGGCGCACGGAGGCACGCGCCTGGTTGCGCCGGCTCAGCCTCTGGGCGGTCGTCATCGTGATCGTGCAGGGCGTCATCGGCGGCACCCGCGTCCTGTTCGATCCCGTTCATGTGCCCGGCTTTGAAATGTCCCTGGGCCAGATGCTGCGCATCCCGCACGGCGTGCTGGCGCAGGTTTACGTCTGCCTGCTCATCGCCGTGGCCGTCGGCTGTTCGCAATCCTGGATCGAGCGCCCCGCGCCGTTCCGTGGCTTCGTCCGCCACGCCGCCCTCGCCTGCTGCGCCCTGCTGCTGGTTCAACTCATCATCGCCGTGATCATGCGTCACAACGGCGCCGGGCTCGCCATCCGCACGTTTCCCCATTCGACCCCCGAGGGGAACTGGCTGCCCGACACGTGGGATTTTCGCGTCGCGATCCACTTCGCTCATCGCGCCATGGCTGTCGTGCTGGCCGTGGCCCTGACCATCTTCGCGTTCTCCATCCGGCGTCATCCTGAAGCCACCCGCGGGATGCGCCTGGGCGCCTCCGCCCTGCTCTCCCTGCTCACGCTTCAGATCCTGCTTGGCATGGAAATCATCCGCACCTTCCGGCGCGCCGATGTGACGACCGGGCACGTGGTCATCGGCGCGGTGACGTTTGCGGTCGCGTTCTGGCTGACGTGGCGGGTCCATCGGGATGCCATCGAGGGAAAGTCCGGCGCATGAATGGGGAAATCGCGACCAAGCCCGGATTCCGGGACTACCTCGAGCTGACGAAGCCGCGGCTGAGCCTGCTGTCCGTGCTGACGGCGCTGGTCGGTTATCTGGCCGCGCGACCGCCGAGCCAGCCCCAGAAACTCGCCCTGCTGGTGCTGGGCACGTCGCTCGCCGCGGGCGGGGTCGCGGCGCTGAACCAGTGGATGGAGCACGAAACCGATGCGCAGATGAAGCGCACGGCGGACCGGCCCATCCCGACGGGCAAGGTGGCGACGGGATCGGCCTTCGTGTTGGGATGCCTCATGTGCATCGCGTCGCTGTTTCTGCTCTTTGCCAAGGTCGACGTGCTCGCGGCGCTGTTCACGTTGCTCACGATTTTTTCCTACCTCGGCTGGTATACGCCGGCAAAAAAGTGGTCGGTCTGGAGCACGGAGATTGGGGCGATCGCCGGGGCCTTTCCGCCGCTGATCGGCTGGGCCGCCGGCGAGGGCACCGTGACCGCGCTCGGCTGGATTCTTTTCGGCGTGCTGTTTTTCTGGCAAATCCCGCACTTCATGGCCGTGGCGTGGACGTACCGGCGGGACTATTCCGCGGTGCACTTTCCGATGCTGCCGGTGCGCGACGAAGCCGGTGGCCGCGTCGCCGCGTGGTCGCTGATCAACACCGTCGCCCTCGTGATCGTGAGCCTGCTGCCGGTGGCGCTCGGGCTCGCCTCCAAGGCTTATGGCCTCGCGGCCGCGATCTGCGGCGGCTGGTTTCTCTGGCGGGCGATTAAATTCCTCAAGCCCGTCGGCCGCGATCTCGCCGCCCGCAAGCTGTTCTTCGGTTCAATCATCTACCTGCCGCTCGTCCTCGGTGCCCTCGTCGCCGACCGGCTCCTCGTCCCATGACCGTCCACGACATCCCCCCGATCAACGCCGCGCTCAACGGCCTTGCCACGGTGCTGCTCACCGTCGGTTTCGTGTTGATCAAGGCCGGCCGCAAGGAGGCCCACCGCGCCACGATGCTCACGGCGCTCGCGGTGTCCGCGTTGTTTCTCATCGGCTACGTCTCGCACAAATACCTGATCGGCGGCGTCCACACGCCCTTCGGCGGCACCGGCTTCATCCGCCGGGTCTACTACACGATGCTCACGTCGCACATCATCCTCGCGGCGGCGATCGCCTACCTCGTGCCGCAGACCTTCTATTTCGCGATCACGGGCAAGTTCGATCGCCACCGTGCGTGGGCGAGGTGGACGTTTCCCATCTGGTACTACGTCAGCATCACCGGGGTGCTGATCTATTTCTTCGTCTACCAGTGGTGGCCGGTGGCGCGTCACCCCATCGCCCCGGCATAGACCGCGACGGCGGTCTGCAACTGGCGGTCCTCGAGCCACTCGTCGCGCGTGTGCGCCTGGGCAATGTCGCCCGGACCCAGCACGATCACCGGCGCACCCGCCGCGGCATAGTGGCTGCCATTGGTCACGTAAGGAACGCCGCGCGCGGTCGGATCGATGCCGAGCCGGGCCAGCATCGGCGCGAGCCGCGCCTGCAACGCCAGGTTGGCGCCGGCCGCGAGCGCCGGCACCGCGTACGGCGGCGCGACATTCTCCAGCACGATTTCCGGGTGCGCCGCGCGCAGCTCCGCCAGCACGCGATCGCGATCCGCCAGTGCCGCCGCCGCCGTTTCTCCCGGCACCAGCCGCCGATCCACCTCAATCTCGCAGCGCTCGGGAATGATGTTCACCTGCGTGCCGCCGCGGATCACGTTCACGCTCGCCGCCGCCCGGCCGGTCAACGGATGCGTCCGCGTCGCCGTCGGCACGTAGTTTGACTCCAAGGCCGTGACCACGTGCAGCATCGCACTGATCGCCGAACGCCCGCGCGTCGGATCAGCCGAATGCGCCGCGACCCCGTGCGTGACCGTGGTCCAGCGGACGACGCCGTTGTGCGCGACCACGGGCTGCAGTCCGGTCGGCTCACCCACGATGATGCCGCCGAGCCGGCCGGGCCAGTGCGGCAGTACGTCGCGGGCAAACGCCGCCGCGCCTGTCATGCCCGCCTCCTCATCAATGCTGAACAGGACGCCGCTGTTGCGGGCGGCCGCACCCGCCTGCGCCTGCTGCCGGAGCGCCCACAACATGGCCGCGCCCGAGCCCTTGGTGTCACACGTGCCCCGACCGTAAATCCGCCCGTCACGTGCCGTCGCCACAAACGGCGCCACGGTCATTCCGGCGACGCCCACCGTATCAAGATGGCTCTCACACAGCAGCCAATCGCCGCCGGGCACCGGTTCGTGATAAACGAGCAGGTTGAATCCGGCGGCGTCGACCGGGTACCGCCGGGTCCGGAGGCCCCAGGCGGCCGCGAGTTGCTCGAGATGGATCGCCAGCTGCGCCTCGCCGCTCGGCCGGCCGGCGTAGTGCGCGTTCACCGTGTCGAACGCGACCATCTGCGCGAGGAGTTCTGCGACTTTTTTGGGAAGGGTCATGGGACAGGATCGGTGGTTCCGGGCAGCCAAAAATACCGTCCCGACCGCAAAACGTGTTTTGCTCTGGCCGGGAAGAGACGGGAGAAAAGTTTGCCTCCCTTTGTAGCCCTGCGCGTGAGCGCAGGGATGTTGGGCGACCCGAACACACAGCAATCCCGCTGCTCACGCCGCGGGCTACAACTTCGCCAATCGGTGTTCATCCGTAATGCTATCTCCGAAGATGTTGTTTTCTCGCGTTCACCCTTGTTCAAGAGATTTCAAAAACCTTCAATCCCTTGGCCCACGGAACACACGGAATACACGGAAGAAGTCTTGGGGGGCTGTGTGTTCCGTGTGTTCCGTGGGCAAGGCTCTCTCCGATCCTTCCGCTTGCCCGCCGGAGGCGGGTTGCGGCTGCGCCGCACCTGGGGCATGGGAGATTCAATTATCGGGCAGCGCCTCACCCTAGCCACGCCTCGCGGTGCGCAGCCACGAACTCGTCGTCGGTCAGCTCGGGATATTGCCGGGCGACGCGCGTCAACTCGTCCGCCTGCCCCGCCGACAACGCCTCGTGCGGATTCAGGCAATTCACCGACGGCACGAGTCCCTGCCGCCGCAGCACCTCGAGGATGCCCGGGATGCAGCCCCGGAAGACGTTCGCCGCATCGAAGAGCGCGGCATTCATGTCGGTCACGGCCACAGCGCGCTCCAACCAACGCGCGTCAAGCGACGGTTGCAGGCGCGCCTGCTTGATCTCTTCGAGCAACTCGACCGCCCGGCGCGTCCACACGCCCCAATGCCCGAGGAGACCGCCGACGATTTGGCGGGTGACGCGCGTGCCGTCGGCGCGGGCAAAGGTGAAAGGCGTCAGCAGGTCGGCGACGATGGTGTCGTCGTTGCCGGTGTAGAGCGCGATGTCGTCCCGGCCGGCGTCGACGACCGCCCGGATCACGTCGATCGTCTGATAGCGGTTGAACGGCGCGATCTTGATCGCGACGACGTTCGGGATCTCCGCGAAACGCCGCCAGAACGCGTAGCTCGCGAGCCGGCCGCCCGCGGCGGGTTGCAGGTAAAATCCGACCACGGGAATCGCCTCGGCCACCCGCGCGCAGTGTTCCACCATGGCCGACTCGGGGTCGTTCTTGAACGCCGACAGGCTCACCAGCCCCGCCTGGTAGCCGAGCGAACGGGCGAGTTCCGCCTCGCGGAGCGCCTGATCGGTGCGGCCGCAGATGCCCGAGATCTTCACGAACGGCCGCGGCGCGCGCGCCAGTTCCTCGTCGATCGTGCGCGCGGCCAGTTCGAGCACCGGCCGGAACAGCCCGTGCTGGGGCTCGCGAATCTCGAACTGCGTGGAGTGCACGCCCACCGCCAGCCCGCCGGCCCCGGCGGCGACGTAGTAACGGGTGATGGCGCGCTGGTGGCGCTCGGAGAATTTTCGCTGCGCGTCGAGCGCCAGCGGTTGCGCGGGAATCACGTGCCCGGCGAGGAGATGGGAGCGAAGGTTCATGGGAGCCGAATTGAAGTCAGGGCGGTGGGCGGGCACGTCCCAGAGCCCGCATGGTTTGCCCGCATTGGACGCCGCGAATGCGGGCACAGGGACGTGCCCGCCCACCCGCAAGCCGGGTCTCGCCGCAAAGTTCGCTTGGAAACCGGCGCCTGCATCGGAACGACCTAGAACTTCCCGTCGCGCGCCTCGAAGTGCGTTGGCTTGCCGAGCAACCGGCCGCCGGACTGCAGGTATTCAGCCACGCGCGGGATCAGCGCATCGACCGTGACGGTCGGCGGTCCGAAGAGTCGCAACGATTCGCTCGCATCGGTCAGCCACGCGTTGTCCGCCTCGCGTCCGATGAGCACCGGCGCGCGGCCGAATTGCCGGCCGAATTCCCCGGCCGCCCACCGGATCGAAACCTGGTCCGGTCCGGTGACGTTGAGCAGCTTCGGCGGATTCGCCGTGTGCTCCAGGCACTGAATCGCCCGCGCCACCGCATCGCCCTGCCAGATGAAATTGAAGCTGCCCATGGTCACGTCGACCGGCTCGCCCCGCAGCACCTTGGTCCCGATGTCGACGAGCACGCCGTAACGCAGCTCGACCGAATAGTTGAGCCGGAACATGAGCTGCCGCGTGCCGAATTTGCGCGCGTAGTGCGAAAAGATCCGCTCCCGGCCGACGCAGGTGCTCGCGTACTCGCCGAGGAACGCCACCGGCATCGCCTCATTCGCGCCCGGTCCGGCAATCGGCACAAACGGGTAAACGCAGCCGGTCGAGAACACCACGATGCGCGAGGCGCGGAACTGCGGCGCCACCAGCGCGGGCACGACCACATTCTGCACCCAGGTTTCACCCGGCGCCGAGTCCGTGCCGAATTTCTGGCCAGCGAGGTACTCGATGTTGGCCACCTCGGGCAAACGCGCGACCTGATCGGCGTCGGCCAGATCACACGACAGCGTTTTCACGCCAAATCCCTCGAGCTCGGCCCGCGCCTCCGGCCGGCTGAAACGTGACACACCGTACACGATCGCGGAGGTCCGGCCCGCCGCGTCGAGGGCGCGGCGCAACATCACGGCCAGGGATGTGCCCATCTTGCCGCCGACCCCGAGCACGATGAAATCGCCCTCGAGCCGCCGCACGGCCTCGATGGCGCCGGGCAGCGGGGTCGAAAGCATTTCTTCAATCGCTCGATCGTCTGGCGGGGGGAGGGTTGTCGGCATCGGAGTCTGGGGTTGTCACCCGTTGATCCGTTGCACACGGTCCCAAAAGCCAAGCGCAAACTCGCTGAACTTTCATGCGCGCGATCGATTTTCATATGCACCCCGTCTTCATGGGCGATGGCTGCAACCGGGCCGCGGTCCACCGCCTTGCCACGCGGAGCCGCGCCCTCGGGATCGAACGCATGGTGGCGCTGGGCGACGTGCTCGTGCACGGCCGCACCCCCAACGCGCGCCAGCTCGCGGCCATCAATGACCAGACGGCGCAGATCGTCCGCTGGCGGCCCGATTTCTTCATCGGATTCTGCTATCTCAATCCGACCCTCGGGGCGCGCGCCGTGGAGCGCGAGGTCGAGCGCTGTGTCGGTGGCCTGGGGTTTCGCGGCCTCAAGCTCGAGATCGCCAACAACGCGCGGGACGCGTGCATGCAGCCCGTGATGCGCGCCGCCGAGCACTGGAACGTGCCCGTGCTCCAGCATTCGTGGAGCCAGACCAACATCCGCCAGCGCCGCTTCCATAGCGATCCCGCCGACACGGCACTGCTCGCCCGCCGCTTTCCCCGCGTCCAGGTCGTGATGGCCCATCTCAGCGGCTGCGGTTTCCGCGGCGTACTGGAGGCAAAAGGCGTGCCCAACCTCTCCCTCGACACCTCCGGCGGCCTGCCCGAGGCGGACCTCGTCGAGTATGCGGTCGATCATCTCGGCGCCGCTCACGTCGTGTACGGATCGGATCTGCCGATTCGCGAGACGAGCACCACGCTCGGCCGAATCGTCGGTTCGCAGATCACCGCGGCGGAAAAACGGCTGATCCTTTATGGCAACGCGCAACGCCTGTTGAAACTGTGAAGGTTCATCCGCCCTGAATTCCTGTGCTCACCGACGTCCACACCCACCTCGGCCCCTGGCCGTTCGCGCTTCACCCCGAGCGGGATGCGCTGGCGCTGTGGGCCCATCTCCGGAAACACGGCATCGATCGCGCGCTCGTTTCGCACCTCGGGGCCGTTTTCGCCCCTGACCCTGCGCCCGCCAACCGCGCGCTTTTCGCCGCGGTCCGGCGCGTCCCCGCCCTCGTGCCGGTGCCGGTGATCAATCCCGCCCTGGCCAACTGGCGCGAAGAACTCGCCGCCTGTTGCGCCGCCGCCCCCGTGCCCGCGGTGAAGATTTACCCCAACTATCACGGATACTCGCTCGCCGCGGCGCCCGTGGCCGGCCTGGTCGCCGCCCTCCGCGCGCGCGGACTGCGGCTCGTGGTTCAAGTCCGCCTCGAGGACGAGCGGCACCGCTACTTCGCCCTGCGAATCAAGGGTGTGCCGGTCGCCCAGCTCGCGGCCTGGCTGAAAAAGTTTCCCGCCCTGCACCCGCTGCTGCTCGGCCTTTACCTGCCCGAACTGCGCGAACTCGCCGGGGCGGCGAAAAATTTCTCGGCCGACTTCGCCTTTGCCGAGTGGGAGCAAACCCTGGACGCGCTTCGCGCGGTGCTCCCGACCTCGCGGCTGATGTTCGGCTCGCACACGCCGTTCCATGTCACTCGCGCGCAGGTCGAAAAATTCCACGCCGCGCCCCTCCCCGCCGCCAGCCGCTCGGCGATCGGCGCGGGCAACGCCGCGCGGTTCTTTTCCCTGTGATCGGTTCTTTTAGTGTATTTCGGGTGTTTCGTGGTTCACTCCGATCGCATGGTCCAAGTTTAGCATGAAACCACGTCCGCCCAACCGCCGCCCGATGGTCGATGAAGCGCTGCCCGTGCCGCGGCGCTGGGGCGAGGCCGAACTCGTGCGGCTCACCGCAATGGTGCAGCAGCCTTCGCTCTTTTATTGGCGCGGGCCGCAAACCACCGCACTGCTCGAGAATTTCCGCCGGCACTATCCGCTGCAGCACTGTTTCCCGACCGCCTCCGGCTCGGCTGCCTTGCACGTCGCCGTCGCCGCGCTGCGGTTGCGGCCCGGTGACGAGGTGATTGTTCCGCCGATCACGGACATGGGCTCGGTCATCGGCATCCTTTACCAGCAGGGCGTGCCGGTGTTCGCCGACGTCGATCCGCACACCTACAACCTCGACCCCGCCGACGTGCGTCGCCGGGTCACGGCCAGGACCCGCGCCCTCATGCCGGTGCACCTTGCCGGCAATCCGTGCGACATGGCGGCGCTCACCGACATCGCCCGCGAGCACGGCCTCGCGGTGATCGAGGATTGCGCGCAGGCTTGGGGCGCGCGCTGGCAGCGCCGTCCGGTCGGGCTTGCCGGCCACCTCGCGTGTTTTTCGCTCAACGATTTCAAGCACCTCAGCTGCGGCGATGGCGGCATCGTCGGGACCAACGATCCGCAGCTCGGCCCCGGACTCGCCAAATGGGGCGACAAGCACTACGACCGGATCGCCGGCGGCCGCGATCCCGAGGAACTCGCCCCGAACTACCGGATGAGCGAGCCCCAGGCCGCCGTGGGCGCGGCCCAGCTCGAGCGGCACGACGCGATCACCGGCGGCCGCACCCGCGCCGGCAACCTGCTCACGTCGCTCCTGTCCGACACGCCCGGACTCCAGCTTCCGGCCGTGGCCACCGGCAACACCCACAGCTACTGGTTTTACCTGCTGCGCCTGGACCTGGCGCGGTTTGGCTGCCCGCGCGAAAAAGTCACCGCCGCGCTCACGGTCGAGGGCGTGTCATGCACGGCGGGCTATATCCCGCGCCCGGTCTATCGGTATCCGGTTTTCCAGAACCACAACTTCTTCGGCGGCGCCTGGCCCGTGCGCGACAGCGGTCTCACCGCCATGGACTACCGGGAGGCCCGCTGTCCGGTCGCCGAGGCCATCCTCGCCGACTGCGTGAAGCTCACGATCAACGAGGCAATGAGCGACGAGTACATCGAGAAGGTCGCGCGGGCGGTCCGGGTGGTGGCGGGACGGCTGGCGAGGTAGCGGCCAGGTTGACGTCCGGTGGGTGGGCGGGCACGTCCCCGTGCCCGCATGGTTGATCTGCGTTTACGCGCTCGAATGCGGGCACAGGGACGTGCCCGCCCACCCGAAGCGGCCCGCCCGGTTTTCGGTCAGAGTTCCTTGATTCGGATATTCCGCCAGCGGACTTCCTCGCCGGGGGCCTTCTTGGTGCCATCGCCGATGCCGTGGACCTGCAATGCGATGATGCCCTTGAGTGTCAGGCCGTCCTTCAGGTCCGCCGCCTTCACCCCGTTGATCCAGGTCTGGATGTGGTCACCCTTGCACTCGATGCGGACCTTGTTCCAGTCGCCCTTCTTGAAGGCCTTTTGCGCCGCCGGGTTGTCCTTGAGGTCGACCAACCAGCCGCGGCGGCCCTCGTCATAAATGCCCCCGGTGAAGGCGCGCGGCGACGGATCGATTTCGTATTGATAGCCGTGAACGCGGTCGGCCGGAAACTTCTTCTTCTTTCCACTGATCTCCACCTCGGTTTCCTTCGTGTAATACTGGCTGCGAAACTGGATGCCGGAGTTCATGTCGTTGGCGACCTTGAACTCGAGCTCGAGGATGAAGTCGCCGTACTGTTTCGCGGTACACATGAAGGAATTGCCCGTCTTGGCCACGGTCTGGCCGACGACGGCGCCGTCCTCGACGCGGTACTTGGCGGTGCCGCTGTGCTGTTCCCAGCCGTCGAAGTTCTTGCCGTTGAAGAGCGGCTTGAACCCGTCCTGGGCGGCGAGCGCCGATGTGGCCGCAAACGCAGCGCTGACAAGGGTAAGGAGAAAGGATTTCATGAGGAGCGAGGAAGAACTGAAGTTTTCTGGATCTGGCAAGCAGAAGGGAAAGTGGAATTTCCCGAGCCGGACGCAAGAATCGGATTCGGAACGGGGCGGCGGGCACGGCCCCAGGTTGGGGCTCAACCGGCTGGGGCGCGGCGCCTGGTCAAAAGCGTCCGGTGATGCCCGCCTTGATCGCGGGCGTGAAGACCTGCGTCTGCCGGACGCGATCCTTGATGAACTGGAAATTATCCTGCAGCGAGCCGTCGAACACGTTGATGACGTCGACATAGAAACCCAGCCAGGGCTTCCAATTGTACTTCACATTGAGGTCGAAGTTCGTCCGGGCGTAACGGATGAGCCGGGAAGCCGGGTCGGCGCTATACGTCCCCATGACCTCGCCGCGATAAATCATCTTCACCTGCACATCGAGGGCGCGATAGGCGTAGGAAAGCCCGGTGTTGAAAGTCGTGGGATTGAACCCCGCGAGTTCGCCCTGGGTCACGACTCCGCCCGTGGCGGTGTACTGGCCCTTGGTTTCCATCCTCGTGTAGTTGGCCATGAAACCAAGCCCCCGCCACATTCCGGGCAGGAACGTGAACCGCTGGTTGTAGCTCAGCTCAAAGCCGCGCACCCGGGCAAAACCGCCGTTGGTGTCCATGGTCACCAAATAACCTTCGTACTGGCCGTCGAAGCCATTGTTCGGTCCGGCGCCGACCGGCTCGCCGCGGCTCGAGTAGATGAAATCCTTGATCTCCTTCATGAAGACGCCGGCGGAAAGATACCCGGACGGCTCGAAGTAATACTCGACGGTGAAATCGAAATTATCCGCCCGCTGCGGCCGCAGGTTCTGGTTCGCCGCCACAATCGTCATCGACTCGTTGCTCACGGTGGTCGTGCGCAGCAGGTTCGAGAAATTCGGCCGGCCCAGGCCCGTCGAATAGCTGAGCCGCGAAATCATATTGGCGAAAGGATTGTATTTGAAATGTACACTCGGCAGGACGTTGCGATATCCACCGTCCTCCTCGCGGAGATTGCTCCACTCCGCGATCGTCCGGCGGCGCAGTTCGTCCGGGGTGACCGTGCCGACCCAGGCGGCGCGGCGGGTCCGCTCCGCCGGCGTGATTTCCTGGCGCACGCCCCGGCCCGTGAGTTTCGTCTCCTCGACCCGGACACCCGCGAGGATGTCGAGCCGGCCGATGCGGAGATCACCCATCACATAGGCAGAAAAAACGTCCTCCGTGATGCGACCGTCGTACTGCAGCTCGTCGCGGGCGGTGTTGGCGACATTGAGGGTGAATTGGGCGGGATTGGCCTGCAGGTACTGCACCATGCGCTGCGGATCCACCACGGGCACCGGATCGTAGCGGCCGCGGGCCGAGCGGTAAGTGTAGTTCAAATCGGCAAACTGCCCCAGGTTGTCATCGTTGATGCCCGTCGCGGCATTGCGCCCCACCACCCCGTCGGGCCCGACGTAGATGTAATAGGGGCGGGACTGGTCGCGGTTGCGCTCCTGCCCCCGGTAGCGCAGCCCGGTCTTGATGCTCGCGGGGGCCGCGAGCGCAAACTGCTTCCGCCAGTTGACGTGCGCCCCCTTGATCACGTCGACGTCGTCGAAATCCTGGAAATTAAACGTGGTGTTCCGGTGGTCCGTCCAGTTGGTGAGCAGCGGACCGCTGATCTGCGTCATGGTCGGAAACTTCTTGCTCTGGGAACGATCGAAGCGGAACCCCACCCCGTTGACCTGCGCCGCCGGAATCACCCGGTCCTCGGTCCCGACGGAACGCGAATAATTGCCGCCGTAATCGAGAAAACTGCTTTCGAAACGCTTCTCCCCGCCCACGACGACGTTGACGCTCTCCACCGTCCGCAGGCGGTGGTTTTGCGACAGGGTCACGGGGTGATTGATCGTCTCCGTCACCGTGTCGGTCCAGCCCGGGCGGAATTGCGCCGCCGTCGGGGTCATGACGATGTGGCGGCGATCGAGCGTGTCCTTGTAATCCGCATACATCGTGTTGACGAAGACCCGGTGGGTGGGGCTGAGCTTGTAATCCGCCCGCACGCCGAGGCCGATCCGCTCGTGGGTCAGCCGGTCCTCGCCCAGGTTGTTCATCCAGAAATACGCCGGTGCGCTCGTGTTCGTCGTGGTCTGCCAGTTCTGGTAAACCGAGTCCCGGGGCTTGTGGGTCCGGTTGAAACTGGAGGTGAAAAGAAGGCCCAGCCGCTCCTCCGCGCCGAAGACGTTGGAATAGGTGAACGAGCCGATCGGCCGAAAGGTGTGACGGTCCAGATTCCAGGAGGTTCCGCCCATGTAGGAGACGGCGCGGCCCTTGCGGTCGAGCGGCGACTTCGTCCGCAGGTTGACCGCCCCGCCAATGGAATCGCCATCCATGTCGGGGGTGATCGCCTTCGTCACCTCAATCCGCTCAACGAAATCCGCCGGGATGCGATCGATGGAAAAGGAACGGTTCATCGTGCCCGTCACGCCACTGGCGCCGCGGGTGCCGTCGACGGTGACGGAGTTCATATCGGACCCGATGCCGCGGATGCTCACCGCCGCAATCTCCCCCTCGGACAACTCTTCGGCGATGCCGGGCAGGCGCATAAGCAGATTGCCGATGTTCTGATCGGCGATGTTGCCGAAGGCATCGGAGGAAATGACATTCTTCACGTTCGGCGCGTTGCGCTGCTGCGTGATCGCCAGGGCATTGCCCTCGCGTTCGCCGGCCACGGTGAAGGCATCCATCGCATACACCTCCGAGGTGAGGGCGAAATCCCGCACGGCAGTCCCGCCGGCGGTCAGCGTCACCGGGTGCGCCTTCAGATCGAGGCCCGTGTAGGAGACCGACACCCGGTATTCGCCGGGCGCGACGTGATTGAAATAAAAGCTGCCATCGCGCGCGGTCAGGACCGTCTGCTGGCCGGGCTGCAGGGTCACCACGGCCCCTTCCAGATACGCGCCGGTGGCGACGTTCTGGACGCGACCGGTGATGTTACCGGTCTCGGCCCCGGCTGCGCTGGGCGGATTGCCGACGGCGCCGTGCAGCACGCTTGCCGGGACGAACTGCGCGGCCAACCCGCCGATCAGCAAGGCGAGGGAAATTAGATTTTGCTTCATAGGGAAATGGTGTCTGTTGCGGCCGGAATCCGACTGCTTCTGATGGCCAGGAAACCGAAAATTCGTGGGTCGATCACGGGAGGGCAGAAGGGGACGGCAAGAAACAAGGCGACCCGGTCGTTCCGCAAGACCAAAGGAGGCGCCCTGCCACTCGACGGCGGCAACGTTCGTGTGACGGCGACCCGGGGCGACCCAAATGCGGGCCCACGGACGTGTCCGCCCCCATTCGTTCTGCGATCAGGGAGAAAGTTGCCACCGCCGGCGCGGTTGCCAACAGTCGCCGGATGTCGTTTCGCCTGTTGCTCGTCGCCTTGGTTCTCTCCGGTTTCGGCACCGCTTGGGCCTCTGCTCCGGTGCCGGGCCGGCAGAAGGGCCGGACGGTGCTGGTGGAAGCCGGCGGGGACGGACGCCTGCGTTATCAACCCTATTCGGCGCAGGGCGACGTGCTGCCGGACTTCTCGCATTGCGGCTACGGCGGAGGCGGAGTGCCGCTGCCCGATGTACCGGTGCGCGAGACCGTGCGCCCCGCGCCTGGCGACGGCGACGATGCCCCGCGCATCCAGGCCGCGCTCGATCGGGTGGCGCTGCTTCCCCTCGGTCCCGACGGAATTCGCGGCACCGTGCTCCTGCAACGCGGCCACTACCGCTGCGCCGCGTCGTTGCACATCGCGGCCAACGGCATCGTGCTGCGCGGCGAGGGTGATGGCGAGGACGGCACGGTGGTCACCGCCACGGCGCGCCAGCAGCAACCCCTGGTGCGCATTGCCGGATCGGGCGGACCGTTGGAAGACGCCGGTTCGCGGCAAGAGATCGCGGACGCCTACGTGCCGGTCGGCGCCCGCAGCTTCACGGTGCGCGATGCTGGCCAGTTCGCCGTCGGGCAGTCAGTGTTTGTCATCCGCCACGGCAACGCGGCGTGGATTTCCGCCATCGGAATGGATCGCATCGTGCCGCGCGCCAGCGATCCCAAATCAACCCGGCAGTGGACGCCTTTCGATCTGAAGTTCGATCGCGTCATCACCGGCATCGACGGCAACCGGGTGACGATCGATGCCCCCATCGCCTGCGCCATCGACCGGCGCTGGGGTGGCGGCACGCTCGTGCGCTACCGCGACCGCTACCGGATCGAGCGTTGCGGCGTCGAGCACCTGCGGGCGATTTCGGTCTTCGACCCCACCAAGACCGCCGACCACCAGGGCGAGCGCGTGTCGGTCGACGAGGATCACGCCACCCACCTGGTCGCGTTCGGCGCGGTGAAGCACGGGTGGGCGCGGCGGCTGACCACGGTTGGATTTTATCACGGCCCGACGACCGTGGGCGGGACGGCCAAATGGGTGACGGTCGAGGACTGCGTGTCGCTCGCGCCGGTGTCGGCGATCACCGGCGGGCGCAGGTATCCATTCAGCGTGGACGGCCAGCTGGTCCTGGTGCAACGGTGCCGGTCGGATCGCGCGCGGCACGCCTTCGTCTTCGGTTCGCGCGTGCCGGGGCCGAATGTCTTCCTCGAATGCAGCTCGACCCACGACTACGCCTCGAGCGAACCCCACCACCGCTGGTCGGTCGGCGGTCTCTACGACAATGTGGCGGCGGTGCTGGCGATCCAGGACCGGCAGCACATGGGTTCCGGCCACGGTTGGGCCGGCGCCAACTATGTCGTCTGGAACAGCCGGGGCTCGCTCATCTGCCAGCAGCCGCCGACGGCCCAGAATTTCGCCCTCGGCTTCGTTGGCGTCCGCGGCAAGGACGCCTTTCCTCGCCCCGCCGGCTGGTGGGAGAGTGAGGGCACGCCGGTCGCGCCCCGCAGCCTCTATCACGCCCAACTCGCGGCCCGCCTCGGCCAGTGAATTCGGACGGCCAAACGGCAGCGGGGCGAAAAATCCGATCGGTTGTCGGCACCGACCCAAGCGCATGCGTCCAGACCGATTGGATCATGGGGGCGCGACGCCCCCGTCGCGTTTTCCGCTGAGAGGAGGTCGAAAGAGCCCAGTCATTCTGAGACCAAAAACCAACGCCGAGCCGTTGGGTGGTACCCTATATGAACTCACTTTTGCCTGTCATCCTGAGCGCAGCGAAGGATCCAACACG
>JBIJCX010000386.1:0-7526 GCA_044344465.1 Opitutaceae bacterium | reverse complement strand
TGATGCGGCCTCGCCGCGTCATGGAGTCCCACTTTTTCCCCGCCAGACAGAATAGCTGAACTGCATGCCGTCGCTTCGCGTATCGCTTCCGGGATATCTCGCCTGGTTGGACGCAAGGTCCGCCACGGTATCCGGCCGCACCGGATCGGATCTCGAGGCCGGGACCGGGCGGCATGCATCATGAACGTCGCAGTCGAAAGATCCTCCGGCCTGTCAGCGGACGAAAAATCCCCGGGCGACGTGGTTCTCCCGAGCACGGATTGCGCGTATGCACGGTGGTTTGAGCAAGAGGTGGAGCCGCACGGGAGTTCCCTCAAATCATACCTGCAAGGATCGTTTCCGGCCGTGCGCGACGTCGACGATGTGGTTCAGGAATCCTTTCTTCGCCTTTGGAAGGTGCGGGCGGCCCAACCAATCCTGTCGGCGCGGGCTTTGCTCTTTACGGTGGGGCGCCGCCTTGCGCTCGACCTGGTGCGCCGGCAGCGCATTTCTCCGATTCGGGTCATCGGCGGGTCGACGGAACTCGACCGACTGGACGAGCGGAGTGAATTCCCGCCCGTGGTCGACGTCGATGAGAGGGTCCTTCAACTCGGGCGGGCGATCGCGGCCCTGCCGGCGCGTTGTCGGGAAATCATCGTCCTCCACAAGCTCAAGGGACTCCCGCAGAGGGAAGTGGCGCTGCAACTCGGGCTTTGCGAAAAGACGGTCGAAAACCAAGTCTCGCGCGGAGTGCGGTTGTGCGAAAAGTATCTGCAGAGGCGTGGCATCGGAGCCTTTTGACCCGATGCACGCTGAGGATCCAAAACCCTTCGGTCCGCCGGAAACCTCCGGGAAGTGCCGCCCCTTGGATTGGCCGAGGCGTACGGGAACAGTCGAGTCGGTGCTGCGCGAAGTAGACTTGGCGGTGCGACGCGCGCGCCGTCGCAGGCTGATGGGCCTGGCCGGCGGAGTCATGATTCTGCTGATCGCCAGCCTGGCTTGGCCGGGCCGAAACGAGCTCGGGATCGCGCCGGAATCGCGGACCACCGTTTCCACGCCGCGGCGCGAAGTGCTGGCGGATGGTTCCGTGGTCGAGCTCAATCTCGGTGCGTCCATCCGCGTTGAGTTCAGCGCTCACGTTCGCTCCGTACTGCTCGAGCGCGGCGAGGCGCATTTTCAAGTGGCGAAACAACCGGGACGTCCGTTCGTGGTTTCAGCGGGTGCGGTGGAGGTACGCGCGGTGGGCACGGGTTTTTCGGTGCAATTGAACCCGGCGGCGGTTGAGGTGGTCGTGACGGAAGGACGGGTGACGGTTGAGCGGACGCCCGCTTCGACCGCGGAGGTCGATGCCCCGGAGATCCCGGATCGAACGCCGGATGGATCCGCGGTTGCGCTGGTGGCGGCCGGGAATCGAGTGGTGGTGGACCTTGAGTCCGCCGCCGCGAACGTGCAGCCAAAGGTCGAACCGTTGCCCGCGAAGGAGATGGGCGATCGTCTGGAGTGGCGGGTGCCCCGCGTCGAATTCACGGCCACACCCCTGGCCGAAATTGTCGCAATGTTTAATCGCCATAACCCCGTCCAGCTCGTGCTGGCTGACGCAGCCTTGGAGAAGCTGACGTTGAGCGGGGTGCTTCGGGCGAACAACGTTGCCGTGCTCGTGCGCATGCTGGAGTCAGCCTATGGCTTGAAGCCGGAGTATCGCGGCCCGAATCAAATCGTCCTGCATGATGGCCGCTGACCTTGCGCGATTCCGACGTTCGCGGCGCAGATCGCGGACGCGTCACGGAGCCGATCGATGACCCAGAAACGCGGGCGGGGCCCGGGAGCCGGACGGCCCGCACCCGGGTCGTCGAGTTGAGCCGATGAAAAATATTCGTAACTTCGTTTGGGGGTTTTAAGGGCGAGCTTCGTCGTTACTTGACGTATGATACCCCAATCAAACGTCGCGTCGTCGCGCCTGGCCGACAATGCCACCCGGCGCACGGCCCTCAAGGTCGCGCGTCTCGCCCTGAGAGCGCTTGGCGCCATGATGTTCGGCCTCGCGGTGCCCGGGTTTGGCGCGGATGCCGACAAGCGCCCCTATGACGTGCCCGCCGCCCTCGCGGACAAGTCCTTGAAGGAATTTTCCGCTCAATCTGGACTCGATGTGCTTTTTACTCCCCAGAACGTTGCGGGGGTGCGGACCAATGCGGTGAAGGGCGAATACCGCGCGCTGGAGGCGGTGCGGCTCTTGTTGGACGGTACGGGGTTGGTGGCGCAACAGGACGCGAAAACCAGTGCCTTCATGATCAACCACGTGAAAGCCCCAAACGCGGAACGGGCGGCGCTGACCGCGAGCAGCCGTCCAGGAATCGAAAGCGGTCATGAGCCCCGGAATGCCGGCGGCTACGGGACCGTGGCCGGACAGGTGAGGAACGCGGCGACGGGCGCTTTCCTCGAATCAGCGCAAGTCATGCTCGTCGGCACCAATCGCGCCGCCTTCACCGACCGGGAGGGACGGTTTCGTTTCCGGGTCCCGGCCGGCGACATTACGCTTGCCGTCCAATACACCGGCCTCGATCAGGCGACGTTGCACGTGGTGGTGCCGGCGGATCGGGAAACGTTCCAGGATGTCGGCCTGACCGCGTCCATCTACGCGCTCGAGGCGTTCCTGGTCGAGGGCGACCGGGAGGGCAACTCGCTCGCCATCACCCGGCAGCGGCGGGCGATGAACGTCAAGAACGTCGCCGCGACGGACAGCCTCGGCAATATTGCGGACGGCAATCCGGCCGACTTCATCCAGCGCCTGCCGGGCGTCACCTTGGAAAGCGATGGCGCGTATGCGGCGCGGCTGGCAATCCGGGGCATCTCCGGCGCGCTCAATTCGGTGACGATGGACGGCGATCCGATTGCCGCCGCGAATTCGGGCACGATGTCGCGAAACTTCGAGTACGAACAGGCCTCGATCGGCCTGCTCGGGAGCGTCG
Organism: Opitutaceae bacterium; assembly: GCA_044344465.1. Classification (GTDB taxonomy): domain Bacteria; phylum Verrucomicrobiota; class Verrucomicrobiia; order Opitutales; family Opitutaceae; genus ER46. The sequence continues at coordinate 4,581 of JBIJCX010000386.1, read as the reverse complement.
AGGTGACCAAGGCACCCACGCCGGACATGAACGCCAACGCGCTTGGCGGCAGCATCAACTTTGTCACCAAGAGCGCCTTTGACCGGAAGGACGAACGACTGCTGCTGTATACCATCGCGGCCGTGCCGCAGCTCGCCTATGTGCGGCCGGCGGAGAAGAAGATGGCGCAGCCGATCAAGGGCATCAGCCCGTCGCTCAACTTCACCTATTCCGGGGTTTTCGGCCGCGAGAAGAAGTTCGGTTTGCTGCTGACCGGAACCTTGTATGCGCAGGAGGAGGCGTCGGCCGCATCGATTCTCACCTATCAGGATACGGTGGCCGATCCGGCGTACGTGAGGTCCGTCAACCTGCCCCGGCCGGTCGGGATCACCCGGGTCCGGACCAATGCCGGTGCGCGGCTCGATTACCGTTGGAGCGAGCGAACCATCGTCACGCTCAACCTGCAGTACAACTATTACTATGGCGATCAGGACGCGCGCACGCACACGCTGTCGACCGGCGCGGTCATCGCGCAGCTCGATGCGAACGGCAACCGGATTGGCACCGGGACCATCCGGCCCGGCTATACGAGCACGCGCACGGAGGTGTTCCCCGGCACGAACTCGGTGAGCAGCCTCACCATGGGGGCGCTCGACAAGGCGGGGCGGACCTATCAAGTGCAGCCGTCGGTCATCCACCGTTTCGACCGGACGACCATCGACTACGGGATCAGCAAGTCCGACTCGAACAACTACTACGATTCGCATGGTCCGGGGGTCCGGCACCTCGACTCGAAGCTCAAGGGTTCGGTCACCGCGTCGCTGGCGAACATCGGCTGGATCGTGGACCGTTCCAAGAGCCTCGATTGGCCGACGGTGACGCAGACGGCGGGGCGCGACTTGTACGATCTGAACAATTACACGGGATTGCAGCTGACCGATCAGACCATGATGTCGAAGGAGGACCTCAAGAGCGCGCGTTTCAACCTGCGCCGGGAGGTCGACACGGTGGTGCCGGTGACGGTCAAGGCGGGGGGCAGTTTCTATGCCCAACACCACGTCACCACCAACGCGAACACGCGCTTCAGCTACACGGGAACCAGCATCGGCCGCTTTGCGGATACCACGGACAATTTCTCGGGCAAGATCACCAAGGGCTATCGCCGGCCGCCGTGGATCGATCCGTACATGGTGGCGGACAATATTGTCAGCAATCCAGGCCAGTGGACCGAGGATCTGGCGTACCGCTTCTCGCAAAAATTGCAGAATGAGCGGGATTTGACCGAATCGGTTTCGGCGCTCTATGCGATGGGCCAGATGACGCTCGGCGACCTCGGCATTCTCGGTGGCCTTCGGGTGGAACGGACCGGGACGAAGGGGGAGGGCGCGCGGAACCAAATCACGCCGGAGGAAAGGGTCCGGCGTGCGGCGTGGGTCGGGGCCTTGACGGCGGCGGAGACTGAGCGGCGGGCGTACGCGCAGTATGGCGGACGGTTGAAAAACAGCGGGGAGTATCAAAACATCTTTCCCGGGCTCCACTTCCGGTATACCCCGACCAAGGGGCTGGTCGGCCGGTTGAGCTATAGCACGAGCATCGGCCGTCCGTCCATCCGCAACGTGGTGCCCACGGTGATCGCAAACTATGATGCGGAGACCATGACGGCCACGAATCCGAGCCTGAAGCCCCAGTACTCCGACAACTTCGATGCGAGCGTCGAATATTACTTTGAGCCGGCCGGGTTGATCTCCGCCGGGGTGTTCCTCAAGGAGGTGTCGAACTTCATCTATGCCGACACCACTGGGATTGTCGGGGCCGGGCGCGACAACGGTTTCGAGGGCGAGTACCAGGGTTTTCGCCTCACGACCGACCGGAACGGAGGATCTGCACGGTATCGCGGCTTCGAGCTGAACTACCAGCAGCAGTTTGCGTTTCTCCCGGGGATCTGGCGTGGCTTCGGGCTCAACGCGAACTACACGCAGCTGGAAACGCGCGGCGACTACGGCGGGAAGACGACCACCACGGCGGTGGCGCGATTCATTCCGCGGTCCGCCAACCTTGGCCTCAGTTTCACGCGTGACCGGCTGAGTCTCCAGCTGAACTGCAGTTACCGCGGTCATTTCCTGAACGCGATTTCAGCCAGTCCGGCGTTGACGAGCTATAACTCCAAGCTGCTGCTCCTCGGCGTGCGCGCGCGCTACACCCTGACAAAGAAACTCAGTTTCTTCTGCGACATGGACAATGTCCTCCGCGATACGCACATTGTCCAATATGTCGTGAACCCCGACCGACCGATCCAGTCGCGGGTCTATGTGCCCAAGGTGACGGTCGGGTTCCAGGGCAGATACTGACCGCAAATGGTACCCACGGAGAATGCGATGAATCGATGTTCCGGGAGAGTGTTGCTGCCGTTGCTGGCGTGGCTGTTGTCCGCCTTGGTGGGGCGAGCGGCCGGGGGCAGTGAAACATGGAAAAGGATCGCACCGTTTTTCGAGGTTCCCGCCGAATTTCGCAGTCAGTACAGCGACTGCCCGTCTCCGCTCAAATTCTACGACGGCCGGCCGGTGGCAACGCCGGCCGACTGGGCCCGCCGCCGGCAGGAGATTCTCGACTATTGGCATTCTGTGCTGGGCCCGTGGCCGCGGCTGATCGAGCGGCCGCGGCTCGAGCGGGCGCCCGGAGAGCGTCGGGAGAACTTCACGCAGCACCGCGTCAAGGCCGAGGTTTCGCCCGGATTCATGCAGTCGGGGATCCTCCTGGTGCCGGATGGCAAGGGGCCGTTTCCGGCGGTGCTCGTTGTATATTATGATGCCGCCACCAGCGCTGGGCTGCCCTGCGAGTATTTCCGGCCCTTGAATCCAACGTCGATCCGCACCACTGACTTTGCGCGGCAGTTGACGAAGCGCGGATTCGTCACGCTTTCCATCAGTTCTCCCGGCGGAAATGCGGCGGAGCCTGAATTGAACGGCGCCAAGTGCCAGCCGTTGTCGTATCTCGCCTATATTGCGGCCAACTGCCACACGGTGCTGGCGCAGCTCGCGGAGGTCGATCCGCGGCGGATCGGTATCATGGGCCATTCCTATGGCAGCAAATGGACGATGTTCGCCTCGTGTTTGTACGATAAGTTTGCCTGCGCGGTCTGGTCGGACGGCGGCATGGTCTTCGACGAGGTGCGTGGGAGCATCAACTACTGGGACAGCTTTTACCTCGGCTATGAGGGGGGACCATTTCGTCCGCGCCGGGGAATGGTTTCGGCGGATAATCCTCGGCTGGGCGCCTACAAGCGGCTCATGGCGGAAGGGCACAATCTGCACGAACTTCATGCGCTGATGGCGCCGCGGCCGTTTCTCGTGTCCGGCGGCTCCGAGGACTATCCCGCGCGATGGCAGGTGCTGAATCATGCCGTCGAAGTGAATCGCTTCCTGGGCTACACGAACCGGGTCGCGATGCACAACCGGCCGGAGCATCCGCCCACGGCGGAGTCGAACGAGATCGCCTGCGATTTTCTGGAGCATTTTCTCAAATGAGGCCGCAGCCAACTTGGATGAATCGTTTGGCGCAGAGAGTTCGACCGACTATAAAGTCGCGAAAAACATCGCCGAGGTGGATCGTAGGCAAAGTGTGGCTACTTGCGCTCGTTGGCCAGCCCCTGGCGAGTACGGCCAACACCGCGATCGTTCCGGCCACGCTGGGCAAGGCCTGGGAGGGCCGGCAGCAACCCTTCGTCGACACGGTCCGCAAGGCGAACCCGGAGGTGCTCTTCATCGGCGACTCCATCACCCATCATTGGCAGACGCGCGGCTTGCCGGCCTGGAACAAGTATCTCACGCGTTTCCGGCCCGGAAACCTGGGCTTTGGCGGCGATCGGACCCAGCATACGCTGTGGCGAATTCGTTCGGGCATGTTGGCCGGTCTTGCGCCGAAGGTCGTGGTCCTTCTGATCGGCACCAACAATCTTGGCTTCGAACCCAAGAGCACGATCCTGCGCAATCAGCCGGCAGAAATCGTCGAGGGCATTGCGGCGGTCGTGACCGCGATCCGGCAGGAGCTGCCGACCGCCCGGATCCTCCTGCTGCCGATCCTCCCGCGCGGGACGGAAGACTCGCTGTTTCGCGAACAACTGACCACGGTCAACGCGGGTATTGCGCGGTTGCATGATGGCGAGGCCGTGCAGGTGCATGATTTGGCCGCGGCCTTCCTGGGTACTTCAAGGCGGCTGCAAGAGGAGCTCATGCCGGATCTGCTGCATCCGAATGAAAAGGGCTACGAAGTGTTTGCCCGGGCGCTGGTCGATCCCTTGGAGAAGCTTTGTTCACGCGGGAGCCTGCCGCGCGGGGCGGCGCGGCCGGATTCAGGATGATTGCCTTCGGCACCGGAGCGATCGCGGAGGTCCGAAGCGCGAACGCGCCATGGCAGGAGGTGACCACGGGTGCGCCTCGCGGCTTGATGGCCGATCGACTCCGGCCACCCGAATGCGGAAGCTTGGAATCCGCAGCCGGATACCGCCACCGCCGACCAAATCTACCTTTCAACGTGCTATCAAAGCCTAATAACTCTAGAAGAATAGTGATCTGTGTAAATATTTGATCAATTGGCTTTCGAAAC
>JBIJCX010000098.1:0-24435 GCA_044344465.1 Opitutaceae bacterium | reverse complement strand
GGAGCGACCTATTTCGCGCTGCCCCTGCCCGACCAGGCGCTGCCGCTGGAACTGCCGAATGTCCAATCGTATCTGCCGAGTGGCGCCGGCGAGAGTCCGCTCGCCCATGAAACGGACTGGCTTGAAATCTGGTTCAATCTCGAGACGGGTGCGGCGGTACCCGCTTCAACGCCCCGGCCAGCGCCGGGTCCGTGGGTGCGCGGCCGGCGGGAAACAAACACGATGCCGCAGTGGGCCGGGTCGTGTTGGTATTACCTGCGCTTCCTCGATCCGCGCAACCCGGACGCCATCGCCGCCCCCGAGGCGCTGCGTTATTGGGGCGCCCCGGATCTGTATGTCGGCGGCGCTGAACACGCCGTGCTGCATCTGCTTTATGCGCGCTTCTGGCACAAGGTCCTGTTCGACCTGGGCGTGGTGCCGCAGGATGAGCCCTTCACGAAATTGTTTCACCAGGGCATCATTCTCGGCGAGGACGGGGACAAGATGTCGAAGAGTCGCGGCAACGTGGTAAGTCCGGACACGATCATCGCATCGCACGGCGCCGACACGCTGCGGCTCTACCTGATGTTCCTGGGCCCGCTCGAAGCGATGAAGCCGTGGAACCCGCGCGGCATCGAGGGCGTGCACCGCTTCCTGCAAAAAATCTGGCGCGAGCTGATCGCGCCGGACGGGAGCATCAATGCCAGGGCCTCGGCGTCCGTCGATTCGCCGGAACTTTTGAAACTCCTGCACGAGACGATTAAAAAGGTGGGTGAAGACATCGAAAACCTGCGCTTCAACACTGCCATCTCCCAGATGATGATTTTCGCCAACGCGATCCAAAAGGCTCCTGGCGTGACGCGAGAGAGCGGGTTGATTTTCCTGCAGTTGCTCGCGCCATTTGCCCCTCATTTCGCCGAAGAACTGTGGAGCCGACTGGGTGGCGTGGGCTCCATCATGCGCGCACCGTGGCCCGCCTTCGATCCAAGTCGCTTGGCTGCCTCGGAGGTCAAACTCGTGTTTCAGGTGAACGGAAAACACCGTGGCGATCAGCTCGTGCCGGTGGGCATAACGCAAGAATCCGCGGTCCAATTGGCCATGGCCAATAGCCGGGTGGCACCGTTCTTGGCGGGAAAGACCATCACGCGAGTCATTTTTGTGCCGACAAAAATTTTAAATATTGTTGTACAATGAGATAAAAAAGCACTCTGTGCTTGCGTTATCTAGGGTTAATACCTCATTTTACGGCACCTTAAGACCCCCGTCCCGCAGGGGTCACGGTTCAAGAATCATGAAAACTCGACGCTTTACCGGTCCAAGCAACTTCTCAGTTGGTGGAGTTTCATTGGTGCTCGCCTGCCTGTGCCTCCTTCCCTCCTTGCTCCACGGGCAGGCAAAGAAGGTCAACCCCGCGAGCAAGGTTTACTTTTCCGACGTCAGTGGTGACGCCGTGATCGATACCGGTGACACGATCCAGGATGTAGCGAAACGCTCGGTTTACACCGCACAAGGCGCCATCATCGAAACCAAGAAATCGGAGAACGAACGCGACCGGCGAAAGAGTTTTTCGACCGCCGTGTATTCGAATGGCACCGGAGCGTTTTTCGACGAGGACACTCGCGTGGAAGTGAAGGGATTCGTGCAGGAACCCTTCGTTCCGAATCGCGTTGATGGCGAGATGGAGCCATCGCTTTCGAATACCCAGGCGTTCGTGTCCCGCGGCACCGTCGGACTGTGCAACAGCAAGCTCGTTGCCGGGAGTAAGATGAACTACCAGACGCCCCAGGGCTCGGTGAACATCCGCGGCCGGAAGCTCGTCATCGAGGCCGGCCAGGGCATTACCAAGATTTCGATGCTGGAAGGCGACAGCACCGTGCGTGGAGGCTCGATGGATATGGGCGGCCATATGCTGAAGTCCGGTGAGCAGGCCATTATCCGAGAGGGCGGCGCCGGCCAGCCGAACAGCGTTGAAGTCACTCGGATTCCGCCGGCCGAGATGGCTAGCCTCGACGAAAAGGTTGCCATGGCGTGCATGGCGAAGAAGACCGTATACTTTGAAGTCCGAGAACGCACGGTCGAGCAGGCCAGTCTGCCGACGTCGGAAGTAGCACGGCCGGACACCGTGGCCACGACGGCTGCAGCCACCCCCGATGAGGCGGCCGGCGCCGGCACCTCGGCCGCTGCTCCTGCGCCGCCACCCAGCCGTCCGGTGACGACGCCTAGCGGCCCGGTGACCGCCTTCGACGGCAATAGCGCGCCCAGCACATCAACGACGATCACGATTCGTGAAATCATCCCGATTGAGGTCGTCCCGGTGAACCTGCCGGTCCAGTTCACCGTCAGTCCCGCAACCATCACCTCGTCTGGAGCCAATCGCCCCGGCGGTTGAACCATTCGGCGAGCCCAGGCGATTAGAACGAGCGATGATCTTACGGCGAGAGTTCCGCGCTGCCCTGGCGGTCTTGCTGGCAATGTGTCTGGCCTGCCCGCCCTCCCACGCTCTCGTGACCTTCAATGACAGCCACGACCGGATTTACGTGAATGGTTCCTTCGGGATCAGCGGCGATTCGAACATCTTCGCCAACAGCGACAATGCGAGCGATCTGGTCTACAGCTCAGGGGTTTCACTGGAATATACCCGGCGGGCGGGATGGATCGGGGTGAACGCCGGGGCATCCGCCGGGGCCTCGTGGTTCGGCAAGAACAAGAGCCAGAATTTCAACAATCCCAGCTACAATCTCGAGCTAACCAAACAGAGCGGCCGGACGACCGGGGCATTTACCCTCAGCGGGGCACGCGAGAGCCGGGCCGACGCCGCCGTGAACCTCCGGAGCACCTCCTGGAACTACAACGCCGGACTCAACGTGAAGTACCCAGCTGGCAACTACACGTTTACCGGAAATTTCGGATATTCGAGCCGGAAGTATGTGGAAGAGGCGGTCTTCGCCAATCTCGCAACCTACAGTTCCTCGTTGAATGTCATCCGCATCCTGCCCAACGAGCGCGAACTCGTTGGAGGTTATCAATATCGTTTCAGCGAAATTTCCCGCAACGCGTCATCGAGCGATCACTCGGTCACCTTGGGATTGAGCGGCAAGTTGATTCGCGGGGTGAACGGCACCATTACCGGCGGATATCAAACCCGCATCCCTCACGGCGGGCTGGCACGCGATGGGAAGAATGGCTCGTGGACGATTGGCGGTTCGTCCAACTCGCCAATAAGTAAGAAACTCAACCTCTACGGTTCGATTTCGAAGGATTTTTCGACGACGGCAACGGGCTCTTCCGTTGACGTCACCAATGTGGCGCTGAGATCGGGCTACGCATTCAATTCCCGCTGGTCGCTGTCCGGAAGCGCCGGCGTCGGTGACACCCGCTTCCTCGGTGAAGGCGGTCGGGTTGTGCTGGCCGTCGGTCCGCCCCCGGTTCTCGGACCGGCACGGCACGACAATTATGCCAATTGGAGCGTCTCCATGGGCTACTCGTTGAACGAACATCTCAAGGGCAGTCTCAGTTACAGCTGGTTTCAAAACTGGTCGACGATTTCCTATGCCGATTTCGTGCGCTCCTCCTGGGGCATGAACTTCTCCTCCCGATGGTAACCACCTTGAAAAACACCCTTGCTCTTGGCCGATGGGTTGCCCTCGGCTGCGTGGTCCTCGCCGCTGGCGCGGCGTTTGCCGCCGCTCCCGCCCCGGCGCCCAAGCCCGGCGAGAAGCAGTATGTCTCGTATCGGATTACGCGATTCGATCGTCTAAGCGTCTCGGTCTTCGACGAACCGGGGCTGACGGTGGGACAGAAGAAGGTCGATGCCACCGGGACGATTGCGCTCACCCTGATCGGTGAAGTCCGTGTCGTCGGTCTCACCATTCTCGAGGCGCAAGGCGCGATCGAAAATGCCTACCGGGAGGGCCGTTACCTGCGTAACCCCCAGGTCACGATCACCATCGACGAATATGCGCCCCGGACCGTGAGCATCAGCGGAAAGATTAACGCCCCCGGACGCTATGAACTTCCGCCCGACTCGGTCTGGACCTTGAAGGATTTGATCATCAAGGCGAGTGGCTTTCAGGAAACCGCGCGGGGCACCAAGGTCCGCATCACCCGCACCATGCCGGACGGAAGCCTGAAGATATTCGAAAAGGACGTCGAGAGCCTCCTCCGCGCTCGAAGCAGCGCGAATGTCACCGACGCGGCGTTCCCGCTTGAACCCGATGACATCGTATACGTCCCGGAAAAAATCATCTAACCGCTGATCTTAATGGCTGATGCACCCGCAAAACCACCGTCGGCCCACGCTTCCGACCGCGACGACGACGCAGTCGAGAGGCGGACGCTGCGCGACTATTACATCATCTTGCGGGAGCGTCTCTGGATCGCCCTGCCCCTGGCACTGCTGATTTCGGTTGGTACCGGCTACAAGAAGATGCAGGTGACGCCGATGTATTCGGCGACCGCGACGATGCAGTTCGAGAAACCGGACACGATCGTCACGACCCAAAGCGTCGTCGATACGGCCATCCGCTCCGACATGGAGCTCAACACCGCGCTTCAGGTCCTGAGCAGCGGCAAGATCAGGACCCGCGTGCTCGCGGCATTCACTCCGGAAGAGCAAAAGATCCTGCAGCGAGCGGCGTTGAAGCGCAATCCCCAGGCCACGGCTCCGGGCAATCTGGATATCGGCAGCATGTCGCCCTTTGCCTCGGGGAAGAGCTTTTTGATCAGCATCAGAGTGGTGCACGAGGACCCGGAGGCGGCGGCCATTGTCGCCAATCGCTACGTCCAGACCTTCATGGACTACTTGTTCGAGAACGCCGGGGGCAGGAATGAGGACGCCATCAAGTATCTGACCGAACAGGCGGACCGGCTGAAAAACACCTCGGAGGCCGCCTCACAGAAACTGCAGCAGTATATGAAGGAGAAGAACCTCGTCTCCCTCGACAATTCACAGAACATCATCGCAGACGGCCTGCGGAAGTCTGGCAGCCTGCGGGACGATGCCGCCCTGCGCCTCCTCGCCATCGACGCCAAGGTAAAGCAGATGGACGCGTATCAGGCCGCCGGACAGAACCTGCTCGAAATCCCCGAAATCTCCGGCCACGGCTCGGTCTCGTCCCTGAAGGCCCAGTTGAACAAGCTGCAATCAGATCAAAATCTGCTCTCCGAGCGCTACTTTGAGCGGCATCCGAGGATGGTGGAACTTACCAACCAGATTGCCGTCACGCAGGATGAACTCAACCGGGCCTTCGCCCTTGCCATCGCGGAGTGGAAAGCGCGGCAGATCGAGGCGCGACAGACGCTGAAGTCCTACGAGGACGAGTTCCTGCGCAGCGAGAAGGCCTGGCTGCAACTCGGTGAAATGCGCATCGAATTCGAAAGCATCCAGCGCCAGTCCGACGTAGCGAAGTCCAACTACATGGACATCCTCAAGCGGTTGAACGACACGATGACGGTCAAGAACGTGGAAAAGATTCCCCTCCGCCCGCTCGACCGCGCGGGCCCGAACTACGCGCCCTTTTCGCCCAACAAGTCGGACATCACCCGCACGTGCATTGGCATCGGTGTGATCGTGTTCCTGGGGGTGGCGGTCGGCCTGAGCTTCATCGATGACCGCATCAAGAGTGCGTGGGACGTCGAGTCCTTCATCGGGGCTAATCTCCTTGGCATCATTCCCGACCTCGTGTCGATGAAGGACGAGGACAAGTACCGGTTGTTGATCGACGGCAAGCAAGCGCCGGGGGTCGAGGCGTTCCTCAGCGTTTACAGTTCGATCAAGATTCATTCGAAACTCGATTTCCCCAAGTCGATCCTGGTCACGAGCACGATTCCCGGCGAGGGCAAGACCCTGATTTCCTGCAACGTCGCCGGCAGCTTCGCCCGACACGGCAAGAAGACGCTCCTGATCGACTGCGATCTGCGCCGCCCGATGCTGCATCGCCACTTCAAGCAACAGAACACCGCCGGTCTCCTGCAGTGGTTCGAAAACGGCGCCGCGATGGAGGGCGATCTCGCCAACAACCCGGCGCTCGGCATCATCAAGGTAGGCGAAAACCTCTCACTCCTTTGCTCCGGTGGCCGGTCGAAGAGCCCGACCGAACTGCTGGAGAACCCGGTCTTCGGCCAGTTGCTGGAGCGCCTGAAGCGCGAATACGAACTGGTGATCATCGACTCGCCGCCCCTGGGCGCCGTTTCCGACTCCCTGCTGATCGCGGAACGGATCGACGAGGTGGTCTACGTCTGTCGTTTCAATCGTGCCTACCGCAAACACATCCGGCTCTACATGCGCGCCCTGCGCAATGGCAAGAACGAGGTGCTCGGCATCGTCCTGAACGGATTGTCGCCGCGGCGCATCGAATATTATTCGAATTACCGGTACTACCGGAGCTACAAAAAGTATTACGGCGCCCAAACGTGAGGCCGAGCCTGACGACGGACCCGCGATCCGGGATTGTCGTCGGTGATCCTTTAGTCCGTGGTCTGTTGGTCGATTCATGCTTTCCGCTTTTCTACCCGATTCCTTCGATCTGCGGCTGACCCTCGTGCTCATCGCCGGTCAGGGGACTTACCCGATCATGGTCGCGGCGGCTGCCCGCGCCGCCGGAGTCCCGACCAGGCTGATCGCGTTTGAGGATGAAACGCGGCCCGAGCTGATCGCCTCATTCCCCGGCCGCGATCGCTGCCTCCTCCGCGTCGGCCAACTCGGGGCCATGCTCGATGCGTTGCGCGATTTCGAGGCCGGTTACGCGTTGATGGCTGGCCAGATCACGCCCCGCAAACTCTTCAAGGGACTGCATCCCGATCTCAAGGCCGCCCGGATTCTTTTTTGCCTCAAGCGACGCAACGCCGAAACCATCTTCGGCGCGATCGCGCAGGAAATCGAGGCGCTCGGCGTCACCCTGCTCGACGCCCGCGCCTTTCTTGACGAACATCTCGCGAGCCCCGGGTGCATGACAGGTGGGCGCTTCGCGATCGAACGCGATTACGTCGAGCACGGAATTCACATTGCCCGGGAGTGCGCCCGGCTCGACATCGGGCAGGGCTGCGTCGTTCGCCACGGCACCGTGCTGGCGGTCGAAGCCTTCGAGGGTACCGACGAAATGCTTCGGCGGGCCGGCGGCTTCAAGACCAGCGACGCCCTCTTCGTCAAGACCGTCAAATCAAGGCAGGACTGGCGCTTCGACGTGCCTTGCTTTGGGCAGCAAACGCTCGAAGCCATGCGCGAGTCGCAGATCTCCGCGGCCGCCCTGGAAGCCGGCAAGGTCCTGATCCTCGACAAGCCCGCCGTGCTCCAACAGGCGCGCAAGTGGGGCATCGACCTGATTGGGTTCGACTGAGATGCGCCCGCGGCGGAATTCCTTTTCCTCCCCGCTTGCACGTTGCGGGAGATGGCTTCACTCTGTCCGGCCATGAAAAACGGAGTTGTCGTCGCCACAATCAAGGGGGTCATGCCCACGGCCAACGGCTGCGCCGTATTTCTCGGCAACGAGGACAAGACCTTTGTGATCTATGTCGATCACTCCGTCGGCAACGCGATCCAGATGACCCTGAGTGGCGTGAAGAAGGAGCGTCCCCTCACGCACGATCTGATCGGCAGCATTCTCCTGGGTCTCGGGGCCCAGCTCGATCACGTGGTGGTAAATGACGCCCGCGAAGGCACCTTTTTTGCCCGTATCCTCCTGCACATGGAAAATGAGCTCGGGAAAAAAATCGTCGAGCTCGACGCGCGCCCCAGCGACTCGATCGTGCTCGCGCTGCAGCAGAAGAGCCCCATCTACGTGGCGCGAGCCGTCTTCGACGGGGTCGAAGACATGACCGAGATTCTCGAGCGGGTGCTCAAGCAGCAGGCCGAGGAAGCCGACGGAGGCACAGAGCCGGCCTGAAGGCAAACACCCGGTCCCCAGTCGCGCGCCGCTCTGGCATCGACCGGACGGCGCCGCGTGATTTCACCCCGCATGCCTCCTCCCATTTCCCGTGGTTCGCTTCCGCCCGGCCACGAACCGGGCGGTCCCCTGACGGCGCTGGCCCCGATGCAGGACGTGACCGATCTGGCCTTCATGCGAGTCGTCGCGCACTACGGCGCGCCGGACTATTTCTTCACGGAGTTCTTTCGCGTGCACGCGCAATCGCGACCGGAAAAGCACATTCTCCGCTCGATTGACGAGAACGCGACCGGTCGACCGGTCTTTGCCCAGCTGATCGGCGAGGATCTGGGGCACCTCGCCCGCACCGTCGATGAGCTGCACCGCCACAAGATCGCCGGGATCGATCTGAATCTCGGCTGCCCCGCGCCCAAGGTCTACAAGAAGAACGTCGGAGGAGGTCTGCTGCGCGATCCCGAGCGCGTCGGTCAAATCCTCGCCACGCTCCGTGCCGCCGTGCCGGGACTTTTCACCGTCAAGATGCGGATTGGATTCGACGATACCGCGCACTTTGACCGCCTGCTCGACCTCATCAACGAACACGCGGTCGACCTCCTCAGCGTGCATGGCCGGACCGTGAAGGAAATGTACCGCGGCGAGGTGCATTATGACTTCATCGCCCACGCCGTGGCGCGCGCGCGCTGCCCCGTACTGGCCAACGGCAACGTGACCTCGGCGGCCCGCGCGGCCGGCATTCTGCGCGAGACCCGCGCCGCCGGGGTAATGATCGGCCGGCACGCCATTCGCAACCCCTGGATCTTCCGGCAATGCCGCGAGCAGTTCAGCGGGCGTGCCGTCGCGGCCGTCAGCCTGGCCGATGTGCGCGAGTACATCGACCGGCTCTACCGCGCCACGCAGACTCCCGGACTCGCCGAGCGCTACCACGTGAACAAGATGAAGAAATACCTCAATTTCGTCGGCCAGAGCGTGGACGCCGGCGGCGCGTTCCTGCACGAGATGCGTCGCACCGAGACCGAGGTCGAACTGTTCGCGGTGTGCGACCGCCACCTGCTCGCGGACCCGGCGCGCGCCTTCGCCGCCGAACCCTTTGCCGGTGTCGTTGCCCGACCCAACTGCGAATCAGCGGCGGCGACCGATGGCTGTACGCTGGAAACGATAACGGCGTAGCCGTCGCCTCATTCGAGCCCCAGCACCTTCCGGCCGGCGGGCGAAATCATCTGGGGGGTCCACTGCGGATCCCAAACAATATGCACCCGGGCCGATTCAACCGTGGGCAGACCGGCAATTTTTTGGCGGGCATCCTCCGCAATCACCGGACCCATGCCGCAGCCGGGCGCCGTGAGCGTCATCTTGGCCTCCACGACATGCCCGCCGGCAGGGGTCTTTTCGATCGCCAGATCGTAAACCAGTCCGAGATCGACGATGTTGACCGGAATCTCCGGATCAAAGCAGGTCTTGAGCGCATCCCAGACCGCCTGTTCGGAGAATTCCCCCGTCTCCGCCGTAGCCTCCGGCCCGGGCACGTAGCCGCCGATCGCACCGACGTTTTCGCGCGCAATCCGGAGCAGCCCCCGATCCGTCCGTACGGTCACATTGCCGCCGAACGACTGCGTGATAAACACCGCGGTGCCCGCCGGCAGCGAGACGACGTCTCCCGCCGGTATCATCGTAGCCATTACCGTTTCAGTCAGGATATGCGATTGCGTCATGGAAATATTCAACGAACCGAAAGGTTCATGGGCAGCCGCGCATAGACGCCCTTGGGGTCATTGAACGACCGCAGCAATCGCAGCTCGCTCGAAACGCGTTCGGCAATCCGTGCGCCCAGCCCGGTCGATTGCGCAAAACGCGGCGCGGCCTTCTCGATGAACTCAAGCACCGCTTCGAACATCTCCTTGTGCCGCGGGTACTCCACCAGCCGGTAGTTGGGACCGAGACCGGCTTTTTCGGCGGCGTACGCGATCGCCGCATCGAGGCCGCCCAATTCGTCGACCAGCCCGATCCTTTGCGCCTCCAGCCCCGACCACACGCGCCCCTGCGCAATCTCCTCCACCGCTTCCCGCGAAAGTTTCCTCGCATCGGCGACCTTGCCGACGAACTCGCCATAGATCCAATCAACCATCCGCTGAAAAACCGCCAGTTCCTCCTCGGTCTTCGGGCGCGAGATGGTCAGCGCATCGGCGAACCGGCCCGTCTTCACACTGTCGAACGTGATGCCGAAATTATTGGCGAGCTTCTGCACGTCGAACTGGATGCCGAAGACGCCAATCGATCCCGTGATTGTGGACGACTCCGCGAAAATCCGATCGCCATAGGCGGAAATCCAATAGCCGCCCGACGCCGCGTAGGTGCCCATCGACACGATGATCGGCTTCACCTTCTTCAGCAGCCGAATCTCCCGCTGGATCACCTCGGAGGCCGAGGCACTGCCGCCCGGGCTGTTCACCCGCAGCACGACCGCCTTCACCTCGTCGTCCTGGCGCAGTTTCCGGAGCTCACGCGAAAACCGCGTGCTCCCGACCTCGTCCACATCGCCCTCGCCATCGACAATTTCGCCCTCCGCATACACCACGACGATCCGGCCCTTGCCCGAGCGCTTCGGGCCCTCCCCGGCCTTGGGGGTTTCCGCGATGTCTTTCGCCAGCTTGGCATAGTCGGAAAGCGCCACCTGCTTGAACGGCTCCTTCGAACCCGCCCGCCCCGTCTTCAGCTTGAGCGCATCGTAGACTTCGTCCCGGTACGCGACGCGATCGACCAGCCGTCCCGCTTTCGCCATCTCCGGGCGAATGAGTCCTTCCGCGTCAACCACCTGCTGGATTTCGGCCGGCGTCACCCCGCGGCCCGGGGCGATGTCCTCGAGAATCCCCGTCCAAAGATCGTTGAGCAGCTTTTGGATTTCCTCGCGGTTCTCGGAGCTCATTTCGCGCCGGGTATACGGCTCCACGGCCGACTTGTATTTTCCCACGCGCGTCACCTGCACGTTGATGCCGTACTTCTCGAACGCGCCGGCGAAGAACATCGGCTCGCTCGCCAACCCCGGCATCAGGATGACTCCGTAGGGATCGATGGCCAGGTCGGTCGCCGTCGAGGCCAGATAGTAGCTCTTGGTCGTCGCATAGGTGAGGTAGGCGGTGACGGGTTTGCCCGAAGCCTTGAAGTCATCGAGCGCGGCCCGGACCTCCTTCAGAGCGGCGTAGCCCGAGCCAAAAGCGGCCGGCGTCAGATCCCCGGTGATGAAAACGCCGGCAATGCGATTGTCCGTGGCGGCCACGCGCAGGGCGTGCGTCACCGTCCGCAATTGCAGCGATTCCGGCCGGCCGCCGAATCCGCCGAAATCGACGGGCGCGGGAGCATCCGAGATGTTGGCGGACAAATCGAAGACCAGATAGGAGCCACGCTCGAACGTCGGGCCCGACTTTTCGCTTTCACCCAGCGCCGCGAGCACCGCGACGAACCCGAGGAACAAGACCGCGCAGCCGCCGGTGAAAATGAAGAGCGCCACGAGAGCGCCCAGCATCGAGGTGAAAAAATTCTTCATGCGAAGGCCGCAAGCTAGTCGGTTTCGAAGGTTCCACCAGTAGAAAGGACACCTTTGTCCAACACCAACGTCCACGGGACATTACCCATCTGCTCGGACCCCGTCCGGCGCGATAAGTTGGTCAAATTCCCGCGCCTCCGCGCACGAACAAGTTGCGCCGCGGTCCCCCCCATTCATATTGCGCGCCTATGAGCGAGATCAAGGAACTGCTCACCACCAATCGCAAGGCGCTCACGATCAACCTCGATGACCGCAAATACGGGACGTTCGCCGAAATCGGCGCCGGCCAGGAGGTCGCGCGCATCTTCTTCCAGGCCGGCGGGGCGTCCGGCACGATCGCCAAGACGATCTCCGCCTATGACATGACGTTCAGCGACGCGATCTACGGCAAGGCGCCGCGCTACGTCTCGCGGGAGCGGCTCGGTCTGATGCTCGGGCACGAGTATCAACTCCTGCTCGACCGGCTCGCCCTCCAACGGGGTGAGCGGACAACGTTTTTTGTCTTTGCCGACACCGTCGCCACCAAGGGCTACAAGGGGACCAATGACGCCCATGGCTGGCTCGGGGTTCGCTTCCAGAGTGAACCGGGCGGCGCGCCGAGCGAGGTGGTCCTCCACGTGCGGATGTGGGACAAAGAAAACGTCCTGCAGCAGGGCGCGCTCGGCATCGCCGGCACGAATCTGATCTACGCCGCCTTTCATTACCGCGACGAGCCCAAGCGCTTCATCGAGTCGCTGGTCGACAACCTCGGCGTCCAACGGCTCGAAGTCGACATGCTGACCTTTTCCGGCCCCGCCTTCGCCGGAGTGGATAACCGGCTGATGTCGCTTTACCTGGTCCAATACGGCCTGACCAACGCCGTGATGTTCGGTCCGCAGGGCAATGTGCTGCAGCCGTCCGAGGTTCTGTACAAGAAGGCGATTCTCGTCGAGCGCGGCAGTTTTAGGCCCGTGACGCATGTGAGCGTCGACATGCTGAACTGCGCCACCGCCCAGTTTGTCCAGGAGCCGGCGGTGCGGGGCAAGGAGGTGGTGGCGATCATGGAGATCACCATGAACAACCTCCTCGAGGCCGGCGCACTCGACGCCCAGGACTTCCTCGCGCGCGTCGATCTGCTCGGCGAGCTCGGCTTCACCGCGATGATTTCGAACTACTCGGAATACTACCGGCTCACCTCGTATTTTCGCCGTTACACCAAGGAGATGATCGGGGTCGCGATGGGCACGAGCAATCTCCTGGAGATATTTGACGAGAAATACTACGAACATCTCGAGGGCGGGATCCTAGAGTCATTCGGCCGGATGTTCAAAAGCGCGGTGAAGCTCTACGCCTATCCGATGCGGCCGGAGATTTGCGAGCGCCACCTGATCGGCGCCGGAATCAACGCACCCGGCAGCCACGCCGACTACGTGCTCCCCGCCGGCGTGCTCATCACCGCCAAGAATCTCCACGTCGCCGATCACCTGCGCAACCTCTACGCCCATCTGCTCGAGAACCATTACATCGACTGCATCGTCGGTTTCGATCGCGCCATCCTCGGCATCTTTTCCCGCGATGTGCTCCGCCGCATCAAGGAGGGCGACGCTTCGTGGGAGCCGATGGTGCCCGCCACGGTCGCGGCGGCGATCAAGCAGCGGCGCCTTTTCGGCTACGCCGAGACGTCGTTTCCCGCCCCGGCCGGCGCGTAGCGAGGCTTGGTTTTGGCCGCCGAAAAACACCGGCCACGGGAAGGAAGATGAATATTTTCCGTGTCATCCGCCGTTTCCGCGGGCACGTTTTCCGGCTCTCCTTCCATGCGTTTCTACAAATACCACGCCCTCGGCAACGATTACATTGTCCTGAATCCCGCTGATTTTCCCGCCTGGCAGCCCGGTCCGACAACCGCGCAGATCCGCGTCGTCTGTCACCGTAATTTCGGGGTCGGCTCGGACGGCATCCTCTGGGGGCCGCTGCCATCCCAGCAGAGCGAGTTTGGCCTGCGGATCTTCAATCCCGATGGTTCGGAGGCGGAGAAGTCGGGCAACGGGCTCCGCATTTTTTCGCGCTTTCTCTGGGACCAGGGCCTGGTCCGGAACCCGACGTTCACCGTCGAAACCCCCGGCGGCCACGTGCAATCAGCCATCAAGGAACAGGGCCGGCTCATCACGGTGGCGATGGGCAGCGTGAGCTTCGACAGCGGGAAGATTCCGGTCGGCGGAGCCGCCCGTGAAGTGCTCAACGAAAAGATCACGGTGCTGGACCGCGACTTCACGTTTTGCGCCGCGACGATCGGCAATCCGCATTGCGTGATCCCGCTTCCGGAGATCTCGCCGGAACTCGCCCACCGCTTCGGACCCCACCTCGAAACCCACCCGCTTTTTCCCCGCAAGACCAACGTTCAGTTCATGAAGGTCCGGGATCGAAACAACATTCAGATCGAGATCTGGGAACGGGGCGCCGGATACACTCTCGCCTCCGGCAGCAGTTCAAGCGCCTCCGCGGCCGTGGCCCACCGGCTCGGACTCGTCGATCGCAACGTCACCGTGCACATGCCGGGCGGCCAGATCAGCATCGAGATCGGCGATAATTTTTCGATCATGATGACGGGCACGGTGAACAAGGTCGCCGAGGGCACGATGCACCCCGACCTGTTCGCGGTGACGGTGTGAGCTGAGTCCGCGCCTGGATCGAGCAGGCCGGCATAATTCGGTTTGCCGGGTGCCCGGCCGCCGCTAGCTTCCCCCGCGTGCTTGGCTGGTTTGCCGATCTCTTTCGCCTCGTCTGGGGCCTTTTCTACTGGAACACCCGCAAAGCCTGGTTCCAGTGGCGCCGCGACAGTGCCCGGTGTCCGTGCCAGAATCCGAGCGACTCGGGCCGGGCCTACGAGACCGGGTGCGAAGCCTGCGTGACCTGGAACCGGCAGGCGCGGTTTCGCCGGGTGTGTCCCCTCCTCGTCGATACGCCCAACGGCCTGCGTTGTGCGGCTGACACCGCCGAGGTGCGGCCTTTCTGGAAACTGGCCGCCGGCTATTACGGCGGGACGCTGCTGGGTGTCTATGCGATCGCGGTGCTTTCCGTATTCATTTTTCTGCGTACGGTCGGCTATCCGGTGAGCATCGTGCATGTCGGTCTGCCGCCCCTCTGGCACAAGGTCGGCCAGGCGCGCGGCTGGTTTTTCCTCGAACGCGCCAATCGCGCCTTTGCCGCCGGCAAGACCGCCGAGGGGCTGCTCTATCTGGCCAACTCGTACGACTTCGACCCCACCAACTTCGAGGCGGGAATTGCCCTGGCGAAGAACCTGCAGGCGGGCCAGGCGGCGCGCTCGGACGAGATTTTCCGGCGCCTGCTCCGCGACCACCCCGGCAAGCGCACCTTCATCACGCAGGACTGGTTTCGCGCGTTGCTCGCGCGAGGCGATTTCGAAAAAATCGCGCCGCTCGCCCGGTCCGAAATGCTGCTCGACCCCGCGCATGCCGGAGTGTGGGTCCGCGCCCTCCTTTTCGCCACGCGCCGAACCGGCGACGATGGACCGCTGCGTGCCGCGGTCTCGAATCCGGCGCCCGCCGCGCTGCCGTGGCAACCGGTATTCGAGACGGAACTGCTGCTGCGGGCCGGACGATCGCGCGAGGCTCGCGCCACCCTGGAACGGCCGTGGCGGGCGGGCTCGCCAACCTTCACCCTTTTCTACCGGGTGAACGCCCTGATCGATCTCAATGACACGTTTGCCGCGCTTGATTTGCTGGCGCGGCATCCCGGCGCATTGGACCCCGAGGCGGAAGTGACCCTTCGGCTCGATGCCTTTGCCAGTCGAAGCGCGCAAGGCCCGCTCCAGCGCCAGCTCGACGAACTGCTCGCGCCGCGGCTGAACCTGTCGACCCTGAAGATCATCTGCGCCCATCTCATCCGGCACCCCAACCGCGAACTTTTCGGCCGGCTCTACGAAAAGGTGCAGCGGGAGCCGATCCCGTTTGGCACGGAAACCGCGGGCGCGTGGTTTTCCCTGCTCTGCACGGCCGGCGCGGTGGGCGACACGACGCGGCTAAGCGAGATCACCGCGGGCCTGAAGTCGACCTCCCGCAATCCCTCCGTCGCCCTCGACGGCATCGCGGCGTTTTTTCGCGGTGAGACCACCGAGCGCCGGATCATCCTTTTTCTGCCGATCCTGCCGCTGCCCCTCGAGGTCACCTACGCGCTCATCGAACGTTATTCCCCCTTGCCCGCGATCGCCGAACCACGCACGCCGAAACTCGAATGACTTCCACCGTGCCATTTTTCCGGGCGTGCGCGCGGCTGCCGTTGCTGGGCAAACTCAATCTCATCCTACTGGCGGCAGCCACGGTGGCGTTGAGCGCCCGGCTTTGGCCGGAATGGCGGCGCAACCCGGATCTCTCCCATGGGCTGTTCATGCCCGCCGTTTTTCTGCTCCTCCTGTATGAAAGCCGCAGCCAGGGCAGTCCACGATATCTACGTCCGCATGCCGCCATCCGCGCCGGTTTTGGCGCCCTGCTCGCCGGCGGCATCCTCGCCCTGGTGGCCGCCGGACTCTTTGCCGCCTCGCTCGATTGGTCGCATGCCCTCGTCAGCCTGACCCTCACCCTTTCGCTCACGCTGTTTCTGGGCGCAGCGCTGGTCACGTTCGCGGGCGACTCGGTGCGTCTGACGGGTTTCAACTGGAGCGCGATCATCGCGATTTTTCTGTGGCTGCTCAGCGCGCCGATCCCCCCCGGCACCTACATGCGGCTGACGCTCGGCCTGCAACTTTGGGTCAGCGAGAATGTCCTGCGCATGCTGCACCTGCTCGGCATTCCGGCGATCCGTCACGGCAACATCATTGAAATGGCCAACACCGCCGTGGGCGTCGAGGAGGCGTGCAGCGGCGTGCGCAGCCTTATCTCGTGCGTGTTCGCCGGGTTGTTTTTTTCCGCCACGCTGGTGCGCCGGCCGTGGGCCCGCGCCGTCATCATCGCGCTCGCCGCACCGCTCGCACTCACGATGAACTTCGTCCGCTCGCTCGCCCTGACCCTCCTGGCGAATGCCGGCACCGACATTTCCGGGGCCTGGCACGACGGCACCGGCTTCGCCGTGCTCGGCGTCACCGCCGCGATGCTCGGCGGCCTGGCGTTGGCGCTGGAACATGGCAGCAAGGCCGAGCCCGCTCCAGCGGAACCGCCCCGTGAAGCCCGCCCGAATGCCGGAATGTTCCGCATCTTCACCGCCTGCAGCGCCCTCGCCGGAGTGCTCATCATCGTTTTTGTGCTCAACACCCGCCCGGCGATCCGGCGCGATTTGCCGGTGCCAGATGTGCTCGGGCTGCTGCCGGCCGCCGTCGGCGGATGGCAGGTGAGGACGAGCAACCTCTACGAGTTCGCCGGCACCCTCCAGACGGAGCACCTCGCGCAGCGCAATTACACCAAGGGATCCGGCGGCAAACAGGTGGAGATATCCATCTACGTCGCCTATTGGCGCGCCGGGCAGGCGCCCGTCAGCCTGGTCGCATCCCACACGCCAGAAGCCTGCTGGCCGGGTGCAGGCTGGACCATGTTGCCCGTCGCGCAGCCGCGCGCACAGCTGGCCACCAATAGCCGCCCCCTACCTCCGGCCGACTATCGACTCTTCCAGATCGGCGACTATCCGCAACACGTCTGGTTCTGGCACCTCTACGACGGCCGGCCGATTGACTACCGCGATCCTTACTCACCCATCGAACTGCTGCGGATCGCCCTGCGCTACGGCTTCCGCCACAACGGCGACCAGCTCTTCATCCGGCTTTCCAGCAATCGTCCGTGGGCGGAGATCGGCGGCGAGCAGGTTCTGGCGGATTTTTTTGCCCGGATCCGCCCCTTGGGCCTTTAAACCGATCCCCTGCAACCATGCCACTCCCCGTCACCGCGCTCGAAAAACGCATTCTCGCCGCCCTGGCTGTGCTGATCGTGCTGGGGCTCATCGGCATGGCCGTGCTGTAGCGAGCCCTGCGTCTGTTTCGGCGCCGCGCTCGGGCGCTCCCGTCCGCCACTTCTTCCTTGTTACTTTACCGGAACCCTGCATCCCCTTTCGACCGGTGCACGTATGAATGGAAAATGTCGATCATGTCGTCCTGCTTGCCCTTCGGGCTGGTGTGCACCGTGGCGGAAGCCAACGGCATGGCGCGCCCCTGTCCGCGCATGACGTCATCGGCAGCCGCCCAACCTCCCGGCGAGCGCGAAGCCGTCGACGCGCGCCTGATGCAGCAGGTGGCACAGGGCGACAAACAGGCGTTTGCCGAGCTCTACGATCGCTTTTCCGGCCCCCTTTTTGGCACCGCGCTCCGCGTCGTACGCGATCCCGGTGAGGCGCAGGACATCGTGCACGATGCATTCGTCGCGGTCTGGGAAAAGGCCGGCACGTTCGAAAACAGCCGTGGCACCGCATTCTCCTGGTTTGTCACCCTGGTCCGCAATCGGGCCATCGATCGGGTGCGCATGCGCCGCCGGCGGGCCGAATTGTTGGCGGACTCTTTCCCTGCCGACCTCGGATACGCTCCCGAGGCCGAGGCACCCGCCGGCGACGACGCTGCCGCCATGGGTGATGACGCCCGGGTCGTCCGTGACGCGGTCGCCACGCTTCCGCCCGAACAACAACGAGCCCTGCAACTGGCGTTCTTTGGCGGCCTGACCCAGGAACAAATCGCCGGGCAGCTCAACGAACCGCTCGGCACGGTCAAGGCCCGGATCCGCCGGGGTCTGCTCAAGCTTCGCGAATCACTCGCCCACCGGCTATGATCAACGAACGCCACGAGGAACTTGCCTCGCTCCACGCGCTCGATCTGCTCGAGGGCGCCGAACTCCTCCAGTTTGAGGCCGCCTGCGCGAAAGATCCGGCGTTGCAACGGCTCGGGCGTGACCTCCGCGAATCGGCGGCCGCGCTCGCCTACCTCACTCCGGTCACTCCTCCTCCAGCGACCCTGAAGGCGCGGGTGCTGGCGTCGATCGGAGCCCGCGGCACTCCCGGAGTGCCGGAAAATCTTGTCGCGTTTCCGACCGCTGGGGCGCCGACCACCGGTTTCTTTGCCGCTCGCCATGTCATCCCTTGGGCCGCGGCGGCCTGCCTCGCCTTGAGCGCGGGCTGGTTGACGCAGCTCTACTTCGTCAGCCGCAGCGAGGTCGCCGTGCTCACCAGCCAGCAGGCGCTGGCCGATCTTGCGCTCAAGAGCGCCCACAACCAGCTCGATGCCGAGCGCCTCCTGGCCCAGCGACAGTTCGCCGATCTCACCCAGCAGCTCAAGACGCAGGGCGACCTCGCCACCCTCAAGATCACGTCGCTCGCATCTTTGCTGAACAACTCGCCTCAGGCCCTTGCGGTCGCGGTTTGGGATCCCGGCCGGCAGGAGGGTGTGCTCCAGGTTGAAAAACTCCCGGCTCTCGCGACCGACAAGGAATATCAACTCTGGGTCGTCGACCCACAATACCCTGCGCCAGTCGACGGCGGCGTTTTCACCGTGGATGCGCGATCGGGCGCGGCCCGGATCGCCTTCAAGTCTAAGCAGCCGGTGAAGACCATCAATGCCTTTGCCGTCACGCTCGAGCGCAAGGGCGGCGTGCCCAAGGCCGAGGGCCCGTTTGTTCTGCTCGGCAAGTAGCCGGGAGGCCGGCCGACGAGTTTGGCTGGTTCAGGCGGTGGCTTTCCGGCCGCGGAAATCGCCTCTTCGCGCTCAGCCGGGACCATGCCTTCGGAGCGTTTCTTCCTCTGTCGTGCGGAAACAAAAGGCGGGCCGGGCGCTCCGCGCGTGGCCGCGTGATCCACCCGCGACCGCACAAACGGCCGACCACTGGGCGACCCGCAAATCTTACTCGACGGCGCCCCCGAGTCCCTCAGCCTCGCCCAACATGATTATCAAACCCAAGGTCCGCGGATTTGTCTGCATCACCGCTCACCCGGAAGGCTGTGCGGCCCACGTGCAGGAGTGGATCGACCACGTCAAGGCCGGCGGACCCATCAAGGCCGGTCCGAAAAGAGTCCTGGTGATCGGCGCATCGACGGGTTACGGGCTGGCTTCACGCATCGCCGCCGCTTTCGGTTCCGAGGCCGCCACGCTAGGCGTATTCTACGAGCGCCCGTCCGAGGAGGGTCGCCCCGCCACCCCGGGCTGGTACAACTCAATCGGTTTCACGAAAGCGGCCCACGCCGCCGGACTCTACGCGAAGAACATCAACGGCGACGCCTTTTCCGCCGAGATCAAGCAACGTGCCCTCGCCCTGATCCGCGAGGATCTCGGCCAGGTGGATCTCGTGGTCTATTCCCTCGCCTCGCCCCGCCGCACGCACCCCCAGACCGGCGCCGTACACAAATCCGTCCTCAAGCCGGTCAACTTGTCCTACACGAACAAGACCGTCGATACCGACAAGGGCATCGTCAGCGACGTGACCATCGATCCGGCCAGCGCACAGGAAGTGACCGACACGATCGCCGTGATGGGCGGCGAGGATTGGGAGATGTGGATGAACGCGCTGTCCGAGGAGAAACTGCTCGCCCCCGGCGCCCAGTCGGTGGCGTATTCCTACATCGGCCCGGACGTGACCTGGGCCATCTACAAGAACGGCACCATCGGACTCGCGAAAAACGATCTGGAGCGCGCCGGCAAGAACATCGACTCGATGCTGAAGCTCAACGGCGGCGGCCGGGCCTTCATTTCCGTCAACAAGGCGCTGGTGACGCAGGCCAGCTCCGCCATCCCCGTCGTGCCGCTCTACATTTCCATCCTTTACAAGATCATGAAGGCGGCCGGAACCCACGAGGGATGCATCGAGCAAATCCAACGTTTGTTCGCGACCCAGATGTACAACGGCCACACGCCGAAATTCGACGAGGCCGGCCGCGTCCGCATCGACGACTGGGAAATGCGCCCGGAGATCCAGGCGGCGGTACGCGAAATCTGGCCGGTCGTCACCACGGAGAACCTCGCGGAGAAAACCGATATCGCGGGCTACCGCAGCGAGTTCTTGAAACTCTTCGGTTTCGACCAGCCCGGCATCAACTACGACGCCGACACGGAGCCGCATCTTCCGATGCTGTGAGGAAGCGAAAAGCTGAAAGCTTTAAGCCGTAGGCTCTAGGCTTTCGTATTTGTCCCTGCGGCTCACAGCTTACCGCTTTCAGCTTCTTGCCTACCGCTCTCCGATGCGCGCCGTCATCCAACGTGTCTCCTCCGCCCGCGTCACGGTCGCCGGTGCGGTGACCGGCGAAATTGGCCGCGGTCTGCTCGTCCTCCTCGGCGTGGCGCAGGGCGACACCGAAACCGACGTCGAATGGCTCGCCCGGAAGATCGCCGCGCTCCGCATCTTCGAGGACGACGACGGAAAGATGAACCGCTCCGTCGTCGACGTGGCCGGCGGCACGCTCGTCGTCAGCCAGTTCACGCTCCTCGCCAGCACCCGCAAAGGCACGCGTCCCTCGTTCAACGACGCCGCCCCGCCTGCGCTGGCGAATGCGCTCTACGAAAAATTCCTCGGGCAAATGGAAACCGTCCTCGGTCCAACGCCTGCCCTGCCCGCGGAGAGCGTGGTCGAACCAGGCCCCGCCACACGGGTCGCCCGGGGCGAGTTTGGCGCCAGGATGGACGTCACCCTCGTCAACGATGGGCCGGTGACGATCATCATCGACAGCAAGACCCGCGATTAGGCGGCCGGCGCGATCCCGATGGGCGCCCAGCGTGAAGCGGGACAAATACCGGCCAGAGGGCAACTTATACGATAGGTTCCCGCGCCGCGCGCGTGCGTCGGAGATTGCCATCTCCGCGGTCAAGACTACGCCAACCCTCGCAGACCGGACCGGCGTTTCCGATGCCGGCCCCGGCCGGCGCTCCTGCCCGAGATTCCCGGGCCCGTCCGCCAGCAACCAAGGACCAATATGGCAACCACCACTGAAGCTAGTCCCCGCGAATCCCTCAAAACGCTGCCCGGCGACGACGTGCGCCAAATCATGTGGCGCTATCAGGACCGTTACGACCTGCAGATGCTGGTGCAGTCGGTGCGCTCCGTCGCCCGTGGAGTGGTCGCCCGACTCGTGGCGCAAGGCGCCCGCAACACCCATGAATGGACGGCCGAAAAGGCCGGCGTGCTCACGGCCTCTGACGAGGCCGGCATCACCACGTGTTTCATGGATCCCCACCAGGGCGGTTTCATCGCGGGACCAAAGAACCTCGTTCAATCCCTCGTCGCCTTCGAACTGTCCTGGGTCGATGCCGGTGCCGCCACCGGCAGTCTGGCGGGCAACCTCGCCCTCGCGCCCATTCACGAGCGCGGCACTCCCGAGCAACGCGACACCTACATGGCCCGCTGCGTGCCGCCGTCCCCGGGCGAGCAGAGGCAGATCTGGCGTGGCGCGTTCAGCCTCACCGAGCCGCTGCCCTATGTCGGCGTCGAAACCGGGCTGCTCAGCGGCAAGGTCCGCGTCGCGTCCTGGGTCGACGGCCAGGAACCCCTGCTGCAGGTCGACAAGCGGGCGCGTTTCATCACCAACATGGGATTCGCCAACTTCACGACCGTCGCGGTCAACACCGCCGATCCCCGCATCAAGTCGAGCTGCATGGTGATTCTCGAAGAAACCGATCCCGGCACCTACGATCGCGGCGCACCGACCAAGAAGATGGTGCACCAGCTCTCGTCGACCAACGACCCGGTGTTCAGCATGACCGTGCCGGCCAGCCGCATCATCGGCGGCTACACCGTGAAGGACGGCGTCATCGTCCCGCATTTCAGCCACGAGGAGATCATCGCGGCCGTCTTCCGCCGCACGCGGGTGGCTGTCGGCGTGATGACCGCCGCCAAGCTGCTCTCCGCCGTCGAGCCGATCATCCGTTATCAGCGCAACCGTTTCCGCGGCGCCGAGAGTGTCAATCCGGGCACGCCCCGCTTCGATCTCGGCCTCCAGCAAAAGGAGGACTGCCTCCAGCGCCTCGTTGACATCTGGGCCACGGGCGAAGCCGCCGTTGCCCTTGGCATGGCCACCGCGCGGCTCTTCGACGAACTCGACCCGCTCGAAAAGGTGAAGGACCAGAAGTTCGCGGAGCAAGGCATCGCCTCGGGCATGGCGCAGATGAAGGCCTTCCGCGCCCTTGCGAAACAGGCGATCGAGTTCATCGCCCTCGACGCCCAACCCGCCGCCACGCGCGACGCCACGCGCCATGCTGCGCTCAAGGCCGACGCCCTCGTGCAGTATCTCATTCTCGATTCACAGGCCAACGTGCTTTGTCCCGCCACGAAGCTCTGGAACACCGGCCACGGCGCCAATATCATGCGCGAGGCCGTCTCCCTCATGGGGGGTTACGGCATCACGGAGGACTGCCCCGGATTTCTCGGCCAGAAGTGGATGGACGCCCAGCTCGAAGCCACCTACGAGGGCCCCGAGGCGGTGCAGCGCCGCCAGATTTCGGTGTCGATGACCAGCGAAGTCTTCCTCGCTCTCTTTCGCCTCTGGACCACCGACCTCCGCGCCGTCGCCGCCCGCTCGCCCGGCCTCGGTGCCTGCACCCTCGCGAACGCGATGGACCTCTGGCTCTGGACGCTCGGCCACCTGCAGACCGCCAAGGACGCCGACGGCGCGAGGCTCCTCTCCAGCAACCGCCACGGTGTCGTCTTCCCGCTGGTCGACGCGTTGTGCTGGTTGCTGGCGTCGCGCCAGCAGATTCTCGACGTGCTCGAACTCGAGGCCAAGGGCCCGGCCAACCCCATCGTGGCCGAGGGGCTCACCGGACTCGTCAACTTCTTCTCCGACCTCGCCAGCGTGCAGGCCGCCAGCGCCGCGGGCGAATCCGCCCGTATCTGCGCCGAGCTGGTCTACGGCTACAACGCCACCGATTCGTGCTCCGCGGACGGCTGCTGCTGCCAGGGCCCCGCGGCTGCGGCGCTCGAGCCATTCGCCAAGTTGCGCCTCAAGGTCGATGCCTGCCTCGCCGGCAGCCGCCTCGCCAAGGACCGCGCCGCCGACGCCCTGGCCAAAGTCATGATCCCCGAGGCGCTCGATTACCCGGCGTGACTTCCCGTGACCCTTCGCATCGACGGGAGGGGCGACCGTCGGATTGACAAACACTAGGTGTAACTCAAGATGAACCTCACATGAATACGCTCATCACGGCCAAGGAACTGCGGGCCACGCTGCCGACCGTCGTCGAGCGGGTTCGACGCGGCAACCGTTACACCGTCGTTTACCGCAGCCGCCCGGCTTTCCAGTTGATTCCGGTCGAGGATGCCTCCGCCACCACGGGTGAAGTGACCGGCGATCCCCTCTACCGCGCCGCGCCCTTGGGCCGTTCCACCGACGGCCGCACTGCCGCTGACCACGACCGGCTGCTCTACGCCAAATGAGAGGCGTGTTCGCCGACACCGCCGGCTGGATGGCCTGCGCCGATGCCGCCGACCCCGCCCATCGCCCGGCCACTGTGGCCCGCGACGCTTGGCTGAAACAAGGCGGCCTGTTCGTCACGACCGACTACATCGCCGACGAGACGCTGACCCTCATCCGCGTCCGCCTCGGCCACGCGGCCGCCGAAGCCTGGTGGCGGCAGGTCGACGGCAGCTCGCGCGTCCGCTGGGAACCAATCACGCCAGGCCGCGCCGAGAAGGCCCGCGGCCTTTTCTTTCGTTACGAAGACAAGGACTTCTCGTTCACCGACTGCACGAGCTTCGTCGTGATGCGCGAACTTCGGCTGCGCGAAGCCCTCACGACCGACCATCATTTCGCCCAGATGGGCTTCACATTGAAACCCTGATCCGCGCCACTTCGTTCTCGCCGTGCAGCCCTCAGCGACCGCCCCCGATTTTCCCGCCGCCACCGACCGCTCCTCGATGAACGTCGACATCGTCTGCGTCGGCTTCGGACCCGCGATGGGCGGATTCCTCACGACGTTGTCGCGCAACTTGGTCAAGGAGGACGGCACCCCGGCCGTTGAGAGCGCCGTCGCGCCGGGCATGCCGCCGCAGGTCATCTGTTACGAGCGCGCCGACGACGTTGGTTTCGGCGTCTCGGGCGTGGTCACGCCGGGCCGCAGCCTCAAGGCCAGTTTTCCCCAGTTCGATCCGGCGCAGG
>JBIJCX010000097.1:0-24476 GCA_044344465.1 Opitutaceae bacterium | reverse complement strand
CTCATTTTTGGCCGAGCTGAAATCGCGGCGAAACTTCCGGTCCGTTAAGTAACTGATAATAAGCTTTATGCATTATACACACCCTTCAATGACCGGACAGCAGTGTTTTCGCGCCGCGAAAACTTTACATGTCCGGCGGCACGTTGGCGATCGCCTCCTCCAACGTGGTGAGACCTTCCTTCACCTTCAGGACGCTGTCCTGGTGGAGGGTCTTCATGCCGTTGCGCATCGCGATTCGCTTCAGCTCGGCGGCCTCCATCTCCTTGTTGATGGCGGCGACCAGCTCCTCGTTGTTCACCATCAGTTCGTGGATACCCACGCGGCCCTTGTAACCGCCGCCGCCGCACTTCGGACAACCTTTGGGGTGGGCCTTGAAGATCTGCCCGCTCCATCCGATCGCCTTTTCCATGATTTCCTTCTCCCGGCCTTCCGGCGTGTAGAGGACGCGGCACTGCTTGCACACGCGGCGCATCAGGCGCTGGGCGCACACGCAAAGGAGCGACGACGACACCATGAATGACTCCACTCCCATCTCCGTGAGACGCGAAATCGTGGTCGGAGCATCGTTCGTGTGCAGCGTCGAAATCAGCAAGTGACCGGTGAGCGCGGCTTCGACGGCGATGCCGGCGGTCTCCTTGTCGCGGATTTCACCGACGAGAATGATGTCGGGGTCCTGGCGGAGAAAGGCGCGCAAGGCCGCGGCGAACGTCAGGCCGATTTGCCGGTGCATCTGCATCTGATTCAGCCCGGGCAGCGTGTACTCGATCGGATCCTCCGCGGTGCGGATGACGATGTCGGGGGTGTTGACCTCGTTGAGCGCCGAATAGAGCGTCATCGACTTGCCGGAGCCGGTCGGTCCGCAGTGCAGAATCATCCCGTAGGGCTGGCGGATGCAATCGCGGTACTTGGCCAGATTCTCCTCCGAGAAGCCGAGCGCCGGCAGCGGCAGGGTCGTCTTCTGCTTGTCCAGGATACGCATGACCACGCCTTCGCCGTGATTGAGCGGGGCGGTCGACACGCGCAAGTCGAGATCGATGTTTTTCTTCGTGAACTGCTTGAAGATGATGCGTCCGTCCTGCGGCAACCGGCGTTCGGAAATGTCGAGGTTGCACATGATCTTGAGGCGTGCGACCAGGGCCGGACCCACCTTCTTCGGCAGGCGCAACTTCTCGTGACAAATGCCGTCGATCCGGTTGCGCACGATGATCTCCTTTTCCTGGGGCTCGACATGGATGTCGCTCGTCCCGGAAAAATAGGCGTCCTCGATGATGCGGTTGGCGAGCTGAATGATCGGGCCGGATTCCTCGGAGACATCGTCATCCTTCAGTTCGGTCTCGCCCTCGCCGTATTCGGCGCCGATCTGCATCACGACGTCGTCGAAGCCCGCGGCGCGTTCCTGGCCCTTGGCAAACTTGTCCTTGATGTCCTTCTCGCGGCCGAGCAGGCGAATGACCGTCTTGCCGGTCATTTCCTGAATCTTGGTCGGCAACGTGACCTCAAACGGATTCGCGAACGCAACGAGCAGCATCTCGCCCACCTGGCCGACGGGGATGACGAGATTTTCCTGACAGAAATCCTGCGGAATCCGTTCGAAGGTCTGCGGGCTTATCTTATAGTGCGCGACGTTATAGGGGGAGAGGTTGAGCGCGCGGGCTTTGGCCACCAGGCATTGAAACGGACTGATCTTGAAATCCTCCTGGAGCAGCTTGTCGAGGGCGTCGCCGCTGAGATCGTCCTGCCGCGCGGCCAGGGCCGTGCGCTGGTCGGCTTCGAGCCGGCCCATTTCTACGAGCTTGGAGACGATCTGGAGCTGAATTTTTCCGAGTGGCATGGCTTACACGTGAAAACAAATCCGCGACGCCGGCAGCGCCGGTGGCGGTGCGAGGTAAATCGTCACTTGGTCGGCGCCGCGGCGGGCGTGGCCGCGCCCCCGCCTTGGGCGTGAGCGTTTTGCGCCGCCGCGGCGGCAAGTTTTTCGAGATAGTCCGCGATCGCCTCGAGCGTCGTGCCGAACCAGAGGATCGGGCCGCCGAGCTGCTTTTCCCAGAACATCCGGACCGCCGGGCTGAGGTAATAGGCCGTCGCGACGAAGAAAAACTCCTCCTCCCGGTCAAACGGCACCGACCAGGTGGCCCAGGCGGCACCGACATCGAGATTCTTTTTCGAGTCGTCCGGAACTTCATAGTCCCGCAGGTCGATCAAGCCCACGCCGTCGGTCTCGACGATGTGGTGCAGGACCTCGTCTTCCTTCAGCACCTTCATGTCGTAGGCCAGAATGCCGAGAATGGTGCTTTGCCGCGGCTGATCGGTGGCGACGATCTCGATGAGCTTCTCGTTGGCCGTTTCGAGGTCTTCGATCTTGACGAGATTGTGCTCCACCAGCGCCGCACCGAGCAGACGGTTGGCACGCATCAGGAGGGGACGATGTTCCTTCGACATGGTGAGGGCAAAAATCTGGGTCAGGCGGCCGCGGCACGCGACGCTTTTTCGATCCGGCGGAATTTCGCGACGCGTTTTAGCAATTCTTTTTTCAAGGCCGGGAGCCCGTCGCCGGTGAGGCACGAAATCTCCTGCACATCGTGCTTCCGGTAACGGCTCTTGAACTTCTTCAGCCAGGCGCCGGATTCGGGCACATCCATCTTGTTCGCGACCACGAGGCGCGGCTTGTCGAGCAGCTTCGGATCGTAGAGCTCGAGTTCCCTGAGCAGGTGCTTGTAATCGTCGCGCGGGTCGCGGGCGTCGGTGCCCGCCATGTCGATGATGAAAATGAGCAGGGCGCAACGCTCGATATGCCGGAGAAAGCGGTGGCCGAGGCCGCGATTGTCATGTGCCCCCTCGATCAATCCCGGCACGTCGGCGAGCAGCAGCCGGCGGCCACCCGTGCGCTCGTTGGGATACTCGATCACGCCGATCTGCGGATGGAGGGTGGTGAATGGGTAGGCCGCCGTCCGGGGTCGCGCCTTCGTGATCCGACCGGTCAGCGAGGACTTGCCGGCATTGGGAAAGCCCACGAGGCCGACGTCCGCGATGCTCTTCAGCACGAAGCGGTAGGAACCGAGTTCGCCGGGGTGCCCCTCGTTCGCGCGCTTCGGGGCGCGGTTGGTCGAGGTCTTGAAGTGGGTGTTGCCCCAGCCGCCATTGCCGCCTTTGCACAATACAATCTGCTGGCCGTCCGCGATGACCTCGGCCACCGGCTTGTCGGTGGCCAGATCGATCACGACGGTCCCGAGGGGCAGCTTGATGAGGCAAGGTTTGCCATCGCGCCCGTGGCAATCGGCTCCCTGGCCGTGCTCGCCGCGCTCGCCGCGCCAGTGGGGCTGGTACTTGTAATCGACCAGGTTGTTGGTGTTGACGTCGCCAAGCAGCACAATGTCGCCCCCGCGGCCGCCATCGCCGCCATTGGGGCCACCCCAGGGCTCGTATTTTTCGCGGCGGAAGCCGATGCAGCCCCGACCGCCGTCACCGGCCGTTAACTTAACTGTGCACTCGTCGACAAACATACACCCACCATACAGAACCCCGCACTTTTGCCAAGGGGTTAGCTGATTCGGGCCCCAATTCTCGGAACGATATTCAAAAACTTCGCGCCCTCCGCCGTAGCCCGCTGCGTAAGCGGCGGGACAAAACCTGCCGTTTCCGAATTCCGTCCCCGCGCTCACGCGCCGGGCTACAAAGCCTCCCCGGCAATCGCGCGCTCCACGGAGATGTCCCGGCCCGGCTCAACGCCGCACCGCAACGTCGAGCTCGTTGACCAGCACCTTCAGCGCCGCCACGTAGATGGCCAATGAATCGAGCCGCGGTCGCAAATCCTCCGGCTGTTCTTGGGCAACATGGATTACCCCACCCACGAGGACCTTCAGGATCTAGGGTTGCCGCGAATCGCACAACATGTCTCCCGCTGAGTCTGCCAACCCGAGCCGGCGCTGTTCAATGCGCTCCAATTCCAATCGAAAGGCGGCCGTCATCTCTCCGTAGCGCAGGTCCGGCGTCGATCCCGGCCGCACGAGCGCAAACCACGTTTGCACGATCAGCGACATCAACACGGTAAACTCCTTCTCGGTCAGCGAACCCGACGTCAACAGGTGCATGCCATCCATCATCCGCCTGCCCGAAGGCCCGAGCGCCATCACGGCGTCCATCATGTCCCCAAACACTGCCACGGCCTCCATCCGCTCCACGGCCTGCTCGATTGTCAGGGCTTCGTCCGGCAAGGGGCCAAAATCGGGCAGCGGCGCGTGACTCATCGTGGTGCCGATCCGTCGCCGTCACGCCTGGCCCCAATCGCCCCCGGTGTAAACGTCGGTCCGGCTCGCGTGGCCGTTTTCCAGGAGGGCGTTGTTGAGAAAGATCTCCTCCGGCTCCGCGGTTTTCGCTCCGACCGAGGAGCCGCTGCTCACGGTCAGGAACACGGCGGCGAGGTAACGATCGTACTTGTCGGGCTTCGTCGTCGTGACGGTCACCGCCACGGTGCGAGTGATCAGATCGTCCACGAAGCGCTTGGCCGCCTTCCCCTCCGTCGTGATCATTTCGGGGCAATCGATCGCGCGCAGCCGCAGTTTTCGCTCGTGGGTGTGAAACGGCGGCAGCGCCACCTCGACCAGCAGCGTATCGCCGTCGATCACGCGCACCAGCTTCACCGCATACGTAAAGAGATCCGCCTTGGTTGCGCCGGCCGCCAGCGCCGGTTTGCCGCGGCCATCGACAGATACGATGTCGCCGGCCTTGAAGGCAGACGCCGCTTCCGCGTCGAGCGGCTGGTAAAACTTGAACCCGAGATCGATCGCGAGTCCGTCGTTGCGCGCGACGATCCGGAAAAGGCCGGGCGTGCCGAGCTTCGAGCTGAGGAGCCGGGGTTTCGGGCGGGAATCGTCGGCCGAGGCCTGCGATTCTTCGGTGTCGTCGGCATCCCGCGACGCCGCATTGAGCTGCGCGACATGCTCTGAAACCTTGGCGGAAGACCAGTTTTTCTTGATCGCTTCGGCCGTGACGGCCGCGCGTTGCCGTGAATCGGCGAGCTGCATGAGCCGTCGATAGTGGGCCCAACTCAATACTGGGCGCGCGCCCAGTATTGGGAAAGCGCGATAAAATTGCAGGCACTGATAGAGCGTTCGCTCATCGGCTTTGAGTTCGTCCGCGAGCTGCGGAATGACCCCCGCGCCGTATTCCGCGCGGTCCTGGTTCAGCAGGAGATGCTGGTGAATGTGCCGGCCGGTTTCCCAATACGTCCGTACTCGCAACTCATCCGCCCGCCGCTGGCCCTCGAGAAACGTCTCCGCCACGGCGCGCTTCAGTTGCGCAAACGTCTGGCAGGGGATGGAGATCGTGCGGGCGGGCACACGGCGAGTGAGTAAAGCCCGCCTCGAAACGCAATCAATCAGTCGACCGGAATTCCGTTGGTGAAGGCACTTGCGGCCACGGCCGCCCCTTCATCTTCCGCTGATGTCCCTTTCACTCAACAAACCCAAACTCGACCACCTCACCACGCTCACCGCCGACCGCAAATCCCCGATTCACGAATGCGCCACCGGCCAGCGGCGGGTGGGTGGCTGAATTGGGTATTGCGCGAGAGATTGGTGCGTATTACCGTCAGCACATGAACACCATCTCGCTCAAACTGCCTGATCGGCTGCTGGAACGTCTGGAAGCAGAATCGCGTGCGCGCGGCACCACCAAATCGTCGCTGGTGCGGGAGTGCCTGGAGAAGTCGCTGGATGCCCGCACCACCGGTGGCAAGGCCAGCTGCTACGATCTGGCCCGTGATTTGGCGGGCTCGCTGAAAGGACTGCCGCGCGATCTGGCGACCAATCCGAAGTATATGGAAGGCTTCGGCCGGTGAAGGGTGCAGTGCTGCTCGACGCCGGACCCTTGGTGGCCTTTCTCGCCGCCGGAATCGAGCATCATGGCTGGGTCTGCGAGCAATGGAAACGCCTGCACCCGCCGCTGCTGACCTGCGAGCCGGTGCTGACCGAAGCGGCCTTCCTGTTGAAGCGCGAAGGGCAGGAGACCGATCCGATTTTTGAGTTGCTGGAGCGGGGCGTGTTGCGGATCGGCCTGGAGATCGAAGATCAACTGGCGGATCTGCGCGTTTTGATGCGCCGCTATCGAGATCGGCCCATGTCGCTGGCGGATGCCTGCCTGGTGCGGCTGGCGGAGCTGCACCCCGACGGCACCGTCTTCACCCTCGACGGGGATTTTCGCATCTATCGCCGCCACGGCAACAAGGTCATCCCGGTGCTGATGCCGGAAACATAAAACGCCGGATGAAGGCTCTGCGCGCGACGAATGCGGATCCTGCCCCTTGACCGATACTTGACTCACACTTGACCCTCGGTTGCCCCGAACAAGCCGCGATGGATTTGCTCCGACCGCTGCTGAAGTCCGGACGGGTGCAGCGAGTCGGCACGCTGAAGACCGGGCGCTACGACCTACAACGAAATCTTGATCCCCTTGCGCAGGTAGGCCGGCACGTCGAGGTCCTGGCCGTCGAAGAGATTGCGATCGGTTTTCTCGAAGTGGCCGCGGCTCTCGACCTCGCCAAAGCCGAATTCCTCCTGCGCCACCTTCGCCGCCTGGACGTTTTTCGCCTCCGCCGTGTCGGCCGCGCGCCGGGTGGCGGAAACCAGTTCCTCCTCCTGTGCCGCCTTCGCCGGCGTCGCCGCGGGAGTCTCGGGCCGCACCCCAAAGGGCGGCCTGCTTTTCGCGCCGTTCATCAGCCGCCGCGCCGGCATACCGCGTCCGCCCAAATCGCTCGTGCCGATCACGCACACTTCCAGGCGGCCCGGTAGGTCTTCATCGATGACGGCACCCATGATGATGTGCGAATCGCGGCCGAACTGCTCCGTGATTGCATTCATCAGCTCGTTTACCTTCGGCAACGTGAGGTCGGCGCCCCCGAGAATATTGACGAGCAAACGATCGGCCCGGCGCGAAAACTCCGGCGTGTGCAGCAGCGGACAAAGCTTCAGGCTCGCGACCGCCTCGGTCACGGCATTTTCCCCGTTGCCGGCTCCGAGGCCAAACAGCGTCTTGCCGCCGCGCTGCGAGAAGGCCTGCCGCAGCGTCGCAAAATCGAGGTTGATCAGCCCGGTCTTGAACAGAATCGCCCAAATCGACTTCACCCCGCGCCCGATCCATTCGTCCGCCCGCGCGAACGAATCGAGCACCGTCTCGTTGTCCGAGGCCTCCTGCAGGAGCACATCGTTGGGCAGCGGAATCACCGCATCGCAGACCTGGCGCAGCGCCCGCAGGCCTTCCTCCGCCTGTTTCAGCCGCCGGCCGCCTTCAAAGCTGAACGGCATCGTCACGAACGCGATCACCAGCGCACCGGACTCGGCCGCGATCTCCGCCACGACCGGCGACGCGCCGCTGCCGGTGCCACCGCCCATGCCGGTGACGAGAAACACCAGATCGCAATCCTTGACCACCTTCGCGATCTTCTCCCGATCCACCTCCGCGGCCTCGCGGCCGAGATCGGGATCGCCCCCGGCGCCGAGCCCGCGGGTGACGCTCATGCCAATGAGGACCTTGTCCTGCACCGGCGAACTGGCGAGGGCCTGATAATCGGTATTGATCACCGCGAGCTGCAGCCGCTCGAGATTTTCCATCTTCAGCCGGTCGATCGCGTTGGAGCCGGCCCCGCCGACGCCCACGAGTTTGATCGCGACGTTGCGATCGGTGAGGAGCGGATGCTCGAGCGGAAGTTCGTTCAGGTTCATGCGAAGAGCCGTTTCACGTTCGTGAGGAAGCCGTTGTTGCGCCGGGCGGGAGCGGACTTCTCGCCGTGCGAGCTGACGCCGTAGTAAAGCAGCCCGAGCGCGGTGTGGTAGCCGGGGTCGCGGAGGTTTTCGTTCACCCAGGACGGGGCCTCGCCCAGATGTGCGGGCACGCCGAAAACTTTTGCCGCGGCTTCGCCGATGCCGGCGAGTTTCGCCGTGCCGCCCGTCAGCACGACGCCCGAGGCGCAGCTCTCGGGGCTAAAGGCATTGCCCAGTTTCTTTTTCACCACCTCGAGCAGTTCCCACGCCCGGGCCGAGGTGATTTGCTCGATCGCGTGCTGCGGAAACTGCCGGTCGCCGATCGCGAAATTGCCGTCAAGCCAGACCTTCCCGCCCTTGTCGCGGGTCTGCACCGTGGCGCGGCCGAAGCGCAGCTTGAGTTTCTCCGCCTGCCCGTCGGTGAGGCGCAGGCCGATGCTGAGATCGTTGGTCAGATGCGTGCCGCCGACCGACACGACGCCGGTCGTGTGGGGCGCTCCGTCGCGATACAAAACGAAATCCGTCGTGCCGGCGCCGATGTCAATCGCGAGCACGCCATGCTGGCGCTCCTCCGCGGTCGTCACCATGTGGCCGGAGGCAAGGCTCGACAGCACCAGCTCCCGGACCTCGAGGTTGAAGCCGCGGATGACATGAATGTTGTCCGCCAGACGCTGTTCCTGGCCGTGCACCGTCCAGTAGCCAAGTTCGAGGCGCTGGCCGACGAGATTCTCGGGGCTGCCCGGCACGAGCCGGCCATCGACCCGGAAGGGCCGGCGGATGTGGTGCACGACCATGCGTCCGGATGGCAGCTCCTTCGACTTCGCCAAATCGCAGACCATGCGCACGTCGCCCGCATCGATCATGTTGTCCGAGGCCGTCACATTCACCGAGGCCTCGTTGTAGAAACCCTCGAGGTGCCCGCCGGTCTGGGCGAGGAACACCAGCTCGATCCGCTCGCCGGCATCGCGCTCGGCCTGCTCCAGGGCGCTGTGCGTGCACTCGCTCGCCGCCTTGTAGTCGACGACCGTGCCCTTGATGATCCCGCGCGAGGAGCACTCGCCGCGGCCGATGATGGCCAGCTCGCGTCCCGTGTACTCACCCACGAGGACGGTGATTTTCGAGGTGCCGATTTCGACGGCACCGATGAAGGTGGTTCTAGAACTCACGGTTGGTTTTCGGCTGCGAATGAGGGAAGAGGGAAAGCGTCGGGGCGGGCCGCGCATCTGCCGCGTCCGGCGCGGTCGCGGGGGGCGCCGCCTCGATCAGCACGGGCACCTCGCGGCCCAGTGAAAGATCGATCCGCGCCCGCGCGTCGGGAATGTTCGCGAATCGTTCCCACATGAAATCGAGCTTTGCGAGCTGCCGGAAAAAATCGCCGTGGGCGCTGAAAATGATGGTCACGCCCTGCGCCGTGCGCACCTCGAGTTCGCGGTCGGACGCCAGCCGTGCCAGCGACACCACCCGCCAGGATCGGAACAGATGCTCCGCCTCCAGCCGCGCCTTCGCGAGCAGCTCGCCCACGACTTCCATTCCCTCGAGCGGCAGGAACGCCGCGCCGCGCCGCACGATGGAGATTCCGTCCAGCCACGGGAGTTTTTCGACCAGGGCGGAGGGATGCCGGTCCCCGGCAAATATGACCCCGTCGCGCGCGACGAGCAGCGGCTGCCGCTGCCCGCCCCACTCCGCCATGACCTTGGCGATCGGCAAACGCTCCGTCACGGCCACGACGAGTCGATCGGGAAAATGGCGGGTGAGCGTCGCCGTGAGCACCTGGCCGTCCGCGAGCAAGCGCGCCCGCAGCTGTTCCAGATCGAGTTCCATCAAGGACGCGCTCCGCGGGATCCGAAGCGTGCGGCCGAGCCACGCCTGATCGAGCACGCCGTCGGTCTTGAAATCGGGCGCCCGCACCGGCACGGCCTTCGCGGCGGCGGGCATCTTGCTCGGGTTTTCCTGCAATGCTCCCGCCACCACCCACGCGCCCCACGCCACCGCGCCACCAAAGGCCACGCCGGCGGCCGTCCGCAGCACGCTCTGCACCAGCCGCCAGCGGCCGCCGTTCGACATCGCGCGCGGTTTCACCGGCTGGGGAATGTCTCTCCAGCTGCGGGCCGCAGGGGCGTTGGGAATCGGTCTGTTCACGAGCGAGGGGCGGACGCAGCCGCGTAATAGCGCGCCAACGCGGGTGAAACCAGCTCCCGTACCAAGGTGGTGAAATCAAGTCCCGCGCATCGCGCGCTCATCGGCAGCAAACTGAGTTCCTTCATGCCGGGCAGGGTGTTGATTTCCAGCAGATAAATCCCGTTTTTCGCCGCGAGGATGAAATCGATCCGCGCGTAGTCGCGGCAGCCGCACGCCGCAAACGCCGTCTCCGCCGCCGCCTGCACCGCCGCCGTCACCGCGGGCTCGAGCGGCGCCGGGGCGAAATACTCCGTCATGCCTTTCGTGTACTTGCTGGTGAAATCGTAGACGCCCGACTTCGGCCGGATTTCGACCACGCCCATGGCCTTGCCCCGCAGTACGCCGACCGAGAGTTCGCGACCGACGATCCGCTGCTCGATGAGCCACGCCCCCGCCGTGATTTTCGCCAGCTTCGCCGCCAGGCCGGCCCGGCTGCCGGTCACCTCGAGACCCACGCTGCTGCCCTCGTTGTTCGGTTTCACCACGAGGTCTTCGCCGAGTTGGGCGATCACCGCGTCGACCGCCGGAGGCGACTCCGCCCCGAAATGGAGGCCCGGCGCGACCTGGCCACCCCGGGCCGCCACCGCCGCCTTCGTGCGAGACTTGTCCATCGTCAGCCGGCTGGCCGCCGCATCGCAACCCGCGTACTGCACGCCCGCCGCATCGAGCAGCGCCTGCATGCCGCCATCCTCCCCGAAAGTCCCGTGCAGGGTGGAAAAAACGACGTGGCGCGCCGGGTCGAGCTCCGCCGGCAGGGCGTCGGCGGTGACCTCGAACAAGCGCGTGGGAAACGACCGCGCCAGCGCGAGCGCGGACGCGCGGCCCGAGCCCAGGGAAACTTCGCGCTCCGCCGATGTTCCTCCCGCGAGAACGGCGATGAGAGGTAAAGGTGTGCTCATAAAACATCCTCCCACTTCTTGCCGTAGAGGAGCACCTCGGGCTCCAGTTCCACGCCCTTGACCTGGCGGACCCGCGCCCGCACCCGGCGGACGAGCGCCAGCACGTCGGCGCCGGTGGCATGGCCGCGGTTCACAATGAAGTTGGCATGGACCGGAGAAACCTCGGCATCGCCGATCCGCTCGCCTTTCAATCCGCTTTCATCGATCAGCCGCCCCGCCGAGTTGCCGGGGGGATTCTTGAAAACGCACCCGGCGCTCGGCTCGCGCGGCTGGGTCTCCTGGCGCTTGCGCCGATAGACATCGATCTGGCGGCTGACCGCCTCCGCCTCGGCCGGCGCCGCCGGGCGCAGCAGCGCACCGAGGGCAATGGCGTCTTGCAGGTCCGCACAATGGCGGTACGCGACGTGCATCGCGGCTTTGCCGAGCGTCGTCACCCCGCCGTCCATCGCCATCACCAGCACGTCCTCGACCACGTCGAAAATCCAGCCGCCCATCGCGCCCGCGTTCATCCGCAGCGCGCCGCCGACCGACCCGGGAATACCCTCTAAAAATTCGAAGCCGCCCATCCCCGCCTTCGCCGCCAGCCCGCACAGATTTTTCAATCGCAGCCCCGCTCCGACCCACACCCTGCCCTCGCTCCGCGGCTCAAAACCGGCCCAC
Organism: Opitutaceae bacterium; assembly: GCA_044344465.1. Classification (GTDB taxonomy): domain Bacteria; phylum Verrucomicrobiota; class Verrucomicrobiia; order Opitutales; family Opitutaceae; genus ER46. The sequence goes on along the minus strand of JBIJCX010000097.1, from coordinate 12,985 downwards.
GCCTCGTGCGCGAGCGAAATCACCAGCCCGTCCACGCCTTCATCCGGGATGATGAGATTGGAACCACGGCCGAGCACAAACACCGCCAGGCCGCGCGCCGCCGCCGCGCGCAACAGCACCTGCAGATCCGCCACCGCTGCGGGCTCCGCGTAAAGCCGCGCGGCGCCACCGACCCGCAGCGTGGTTTTCGGCGCGAGCGATTCCTCGCGCGTCAGGCGCGTGGCGCTCGTCACGCGCCGCCCGAGGTCGGCGAACAGATCGTCCCAACCCTGGGCCGGTGCCGGGCACCCCTCGACGGGAAAATGGCAGTTGGACGCGCCCATTTCAGGTGATCAGCGCCGGCACGCCCCGGTCGATGAAAACGGGCCCCCGGACGAGCCCCTCGAGATCGCCGAGCATCAGATCGAGCGCGCTGGCCCGGTCCATGCGCTGCAGGTTGCCGCGGAACTTGCGCAGCAGCCAGTCGTTGAAAATCACGTCGAGCACCTCGCCGCGCAGATCGTTGAGCCGCGTCTGGCCGACGACGAAGCCGCCGCCCTGCCGCTCGAAGAAGGCCGCGTTGGCCCGCTGGTGATCGTCCGCCGCATGCGGATACGGCACGAGAATCGCCGGCGTCTCGCAGCGAATCAGCTCCGCCAGCGTGCCGGCCCCGGCGCGCGACACCACGAGATCCGCCGCCGAAAGCAGTTCGGCCATCCGATCGCTGAACGTGGCGAAGACCGCGCGAATCGGCGCGCCCGTCTTGGTCGTCAGTTCGACGCTGCCATCCCGGCCCTTGCCGAGCCCGGTCACGCAATAAACCTGGATGCCTTCCGCCGCGAGCGCTTGCAGGTGCTCGCGCGCCCAGACGTTCAACGCCGACGCCCCCTGGCTGCCACCGAGGATGACGAGCAGCCGCTGCGCCGGATCGAGCCCCAGCGCGGCGCGCGCCGCGGCCGGAGCCAGGCGCACGATTTCACGGCGCACCGGGAGTCCGACGTGCCGCGTGGCCGCGGCGCGAATGCCCGCCACCCGGATGCCCGGAGGCAGATAGACCCGGCGGGCAAAGCGGCCGAAGGTCCGGACCGCGAGGCCGGGCACCCGGTTCGATTCGTGCACGGCCGCGGGCACGCCGAGCACCCAGCCGGCGAGCACAATCGGAGCGGACGTGAAACCGCCAAAGCTCACCGTCCCGTCCGTCCGCACTTGCCGGAGCAGCCGGAGACAGAAAAGGAAGGCGTGGATTTGCGACACCACGCAGCGCAGGAACCCCCAGGGCCGCCACGTGAAACCGGTGCCGGGCATGCGCGCGAAACGCAGCTGCGGGTATTTCTCGCTCAGCCGTTGATCGACTTTCTTCTGGCTGATCAGCAGCAGCGTCTGGTGTCCGCGCGCACTGAGCCCCTCCGCCAGCGCGATGCCGGGCGAAAGGTGTCCGCCGGTGCCGCCGCAGGAAATGATGAACCGGCTCACGCCAGCACCTCCCGCATGGTCCGCACATCGTCGGACAGCGCCGCCCGGCCCCACGTGCGCTGCGTGTTCCAGATGATCCCGAGCAGCATGCCCATCAGCATCAGGTTCGAAAGCCCGGCACTGATGAACGGCAGCGACATGCCCTTCGTCGGAAACAAGCCGGTGACGACGCCGATGTTGATGATCGCCTGCAGGCAGATCAGCAAAAGGCAGCCGGTCACGAGCAGAAAGTGGAACAGGTTCGGGGCCCGCCGCAGGTGCAGCAGTCCGGCGATCAACATGATCGTGAACACCGCCAGGACGCCGAGCGTGAACCACAGTCCCAGTTCCTCGCCCACCACGGCAAAAATGAAATCGGTGTGGGCTTCGGGCAGGAAATTCAGCTGCTGCCGCCCCTGACCCAGCCCCGCGCCGTCGACGCCGCCGGCGGCAAACGCGGTCAGCCCCTGATACAGCTGGTACGTGCCGCCCTGTTTGTTGGCCTCGATGTCGAGAAACGCGAGGAAGCGGCGCAGCCGGTTCGGGTTCAGCATCACCGCCACGCTGAACAAGGTCACCACGCCGGCCACGGCCGGCAAAACATAGCGCCATTTGGCCCCGGCCAGGAACAGGAGCACGAGGCCCACTGCCACCATCAGGGCCGCCGTGCCGAAGTCCGGCTCCCGCTGCACCAGCACGGCAAAGGCGCCAATCAGCAGGAGCGGAAACAGGAAACCGCGCTTGAACTCGCCGATGCGCGTCTGATTGAGCGCGAGATAATGGGCCAGGCAGAAAACGAGGGCGAGCTTCGCGAATTCCGAGACCTGCAGCAGGACGGGTCCGTAGCCGAGCCAGCGGCGCGCCCCTCCCCGCCAGACTCCGATGTGCGGCACCAGGACGAGAGCCAGAAGCACCAGGAACAAGCCCCCCATCCACCACGCGTAGCGGCGCACGTAATCGAGATCGAGGCGGCTCACCACCAACGCGAGCACCGCCGCCGCCGCGACCCCGGCGAGCTGCTTGCCGAGATAATAGTACGGCCCCTGCCGCATCGAGGCACTCGCACTGAACAGAATCGTCAGCCCAAGAAACGTGAGGCCAAACGCGCACACCACGATGACCGTGGCCGGATTCAGAAATGGACTGGCCAGGGCCGGACGGGCGGCGGCGCGATCGCGGGGCATGATTTTCCGGGGCGGGACGGGTTACGGATTTTTCGGAGCAGGCGCGATCGGACTGTCGTCCACCCGGATCACCGGCACCTCGGCGCCGGACGAGGGCTTGGGCACCGACGCCGGCTCCGGTTCCAGACTGAAGATCAACTTGGGATCGGCGGCCTTGGCCGGTGCCGCCTTCGCCGCCGCACCCGGAGCGGATTTTGAGGCCGACTTGCCGGACTTCGACGCCAGGGCCTTCCACCCGGGAATCGTGAGCTCCATCCCGGCCCGGATCTTTTGCGGATCGGAGATATTGTTCGCGACCGCGATTTCACCCTGCTTCACGCCATACTGCTGGGAAATCATGCTCAGGGTTTCGCCCGCCTTGACCACGTGCTTGACCGCATCGGCCGATGGCTTGGGCGCAGCAACATCGGCCGTCCGGGCGGGCGCGGGGGCCGGGCTCGCGGTGGCAGGCTCCTTGATCGCGACCGGCTTGCCCGGGATGATCAATTTCTGGCCGGGACGCAGAATCGCGTTCGTCTTGATGCGGTTCGCCGCGGCGATCTCGGCCGTGGAAATGTGAAACTTCTTGCTGAGCGTCCAGAGGTTGTCCCCGCCCGCAACGGTGTAGGTCGCGGCCGGCGTCACGTCGGCCACCGGTTCGGCGACCAGCGTCGAGGCGACCGGTGTGCCCGGCCGCGTCGGGGTGAAGCGTACCACCGGTCCGGCGGCGCCGGCCGGTGCCTCGGGATTGAACGTGCTGGGCGCCCCCGCGCCCGCGAGGGCATCACCACCCGGCAGGACCACGGTCGTCGCCCCGCTGGGCAGGGAGACGGCCGGCGGCGGCTCGGCCCGGATCATGGTGTCGCTCGGCGCGGGTTGCGGCTTGGCTGTCGAACTGCAGCCCGGATTGGCGAAGATTAGAATGAGGGCAAAGAGATGGATGCCCACGACGAAGCCGAAAATCTTCAGGATTTTCATAGGTGGAATTGGTTGATCGGTTGTGAAGGTTTGTCTGCGTTAAAGCTACCTGAAACTGGGCGCGGAAACGCCCGGATCCTGCACCAGCATTTCGAACTGAACGCCGCGATCCTCGCAGTTGCCCAACAGATCGAAACTGGCAAAACCCGGGCTCAGCAAGACAGACCCGCCCGGCGAAGCGAGATCGGCCGTGCGCGCTGCGGCCGTCGACGTCGATCCGCCCGGCCAGGGACATCGCCCGGCCACGCACGTTTTCCAGGATGGACGCATGGGTCAGGGTTTCGGCGGAGGCGCCGTGTTCTTGCTGATGCGACGGGTCGCCCAGCCACGCAGGACCGCGGGATCGCCCGGCAGTTCGATGGACGGGCCCAGCCACATCCTGATGACGTTGCGCGGTGGACGCATCAGAACGCGGACGGTCGCGCCGCCCGCCATCGGAAACACCCGGTCGAGTTGATTAATCGAGTTCATGTTTAACGGAGCTTAAGGGTCGCGAGGCCAGCTAACGCGAACCCGAGGGACAGGACCCAGAAGCGGAGAACGACCTTCGTCTCCGGCCAGCCTTGCTTCTGAAAATGGTGATGGATCGGTGCCATCAGGAAGACCCGCGTGCCGGTGCCGAAACGGCGCTTGGTGTACTTGAACCACCCGACCTGGATGACGACGGAGAGCAGCTCCATCACGAACACGCCACCGGCAATCACCAGGGTCAGCGGCTGGTGGATCATGAACGCCATCACGCCGATGAGTCCGCCCAGCGCGAGCGAACCGGTGTCACCCATGAACACCTCGGCCGGATGCGAGTTGAACCACAGGAATGCCATGCAGCCCCCGATGAGCGCGCCGCAGATCACCGTGAGCTCGCTCGTGCCGGGCACGTGGCTGATCAGCAGGTACTCGGACAGGAAAACGTGATCGGCCACGTAGGCCATGATGCCGAAGACGAGCGTGACCGTGATCGTGCAGCCCACCGCGAGCCCGTCGAGTCCGTCGGTCAGGTTGATCGCATTGCTGAAACCGACGACCCAGAGGTAAATCAGCCCGAGCAGCATCCACCACGGCATCCGGTCGACGATGGCGTATTTCACGAACGGCACCCACAACTCGCGCACCTTTTCCGCGCTCAGCGGGTGCCACAGCAGCACGCCCAGCGCAATCAGGGTGGTGGCCGACTGCCAGGTGATCTTCTCCCACGAGGAGATGCCGTCGCGGTTCTTGTGCACGACCTTGAGGTAATCGTCGCGAAAACCCGGCACGGTCAGGCCCGCATAGACAAACAGGCTGACCAGCACCCAGACGTTGGGGGCCGCCCACAGCACCGCGCTGGCGAAGACCGAGAAGAAAATGATCAACCCGCCCATCGTGGGCGTGTGCTGCTTGTCGAAGTAGGTCGCCCCGAGCGCGCCCGTGCGATCGTCGATGTAGCCATGGCCGAATTTCAACGCGCGGAACTTGCGGATGAGCATCGGCCCGATCACGAAGCCGATGATCAGCGCCGTCAGCGCCGCGAGCACCGTCCGCACCGTGCGGTACTCGAGCAGCCGCAGCGGCCCGAAGTATTCCGATAAACGGGCGAGGTAGCTCAGCATCGGCAAAGCTCCGTTGTGCTCCCGGGGTGACAGGCGGTGGGCGAAATCATGGGCGTAGGGCTGGCCTCAATACCGCAGCGGCAGCGAGGTCTGCACCTCCAGGATTTTTTCCAGTTGATAACGGCGGCTCCCCTTGACGAAGACCGCGCCCCGCCACTCCTCGAGCCCCGCGATCACCGGTTCCAGCGTCGCGACGATCTGGATCTGGCGGCTGAAGTCGCCCGTCTCCAGCACCCCCGCGCACACGGCGGCGGCATGGGTGCCAATCACGAACAGCTGATCCGCGTCACCCAACCGCAGCGACCGGCCCAGCGCTTGGTGGTACGCCGGCGCCGCCGGGCCGAGTTCCTCCATGCAGCCGATCACATAGAGGCGCGGTTCACCTTCGGGCGCGACGGCCGCAAAAGCCGTGAGCGCATCGGCCATCGAAGCGGGATTCGCATTGTAGCAGTCGAGGTAAAGCAACCTTCCGTCGACCCGGCGGATTTCACCGCGGAGCTTCGCGGGTTTCCATGTGGCCAGCCGCGCCTGGATCGCCGCGCGCGGCACGCCGAGCCAGAGGGCCGCGCAAATCGCGAGCGCCGCGTTTTGGGCCATCCCGTCGGATACGCGGCGAAACGTAAACGTCAGCGGCGGCGGCGGCCCGTAGGCGAGCGCCACCGCCGTTTCGTCGTCGCGATGCGTTACGGTGAAATAAACCCGATCGTTCGGCGGCTCGGCCGGACGGACAACCTCGGCGCGTTCTACGATCATCGTCCTCACCCCGAGATCGCGAAAGGCGCCGAACTCCGCCGTCGCCCGCGAAAACATCGCCACCCCGCTCGCCCGCGTCGCGGCCGGCAGCCGGGCCTTCTCCTGCGCGACACCTTCGAGGCCGCCGAGTTGCTCGGTGTGCGCCGCCGCCACCAGCGTGATCAACGACACGTCCGGCTCGATCATGTCGGCGAGCGGAGCCATCTCGCCCGGCGCACTGACCCCCGCCTCCACCACCGCAAACGCGTGCCGCGCCGCGTCGAGCCGCGTCAGCGTCAGCGGCACGCCCAGGTGATTGTTGAGATTCCCCTCGGTGGCGAGGACCCCACCGGCAATCGAAGCCCCCGATGCGACGTTGGCTTTGTTAAGATTGCCCTCGGTGGCGAGGACGCCGCCGGTTTCGCCGCCGAGCAGAAGCGCGAGCAAATCCTTCGTGGACGTCTTGCCCGCACTGCCGGAAATCCCCACCACCGGCCCGGGAAACGCCCGGCGATGCTGGCGCGCGATCGCCTGGAACGCCCCCAGCGGGTCCGCCACGACGAGTTGGGGCAGCGCCACCGCCAAATCCGGCGTCGCCACCAGCGCCGCCGCCGCCCCGGCCGCCAGCGCGTCCGGCAGATAGTCGTGACCATCCCGCTGGTCCGTCTTGATCGCGACGAAGATCTGTCCGGTCCGAAGCTGCCGTGTGTCGACCGTGAAGCCCGTCAAGACTCCGAGGGGTCGGGCCGTCCAGTGGCCGCCGGTCCAGTCGGCGAGGAGTTGGGCCGTGAACTCAGGCATGGGCTGATGCGCGATTCCACATGGCGGGTTTATCCGGGCATGACCGACTTGCTCGCGATCACTTCGCGTACGACCTGGCGATCGTCGAAGGGGAACACGGTGTCGGCAAACTCCTGGCAGCTCTCGTGGCCTTTGCCGGCAATGAGCACGCAGTCGCCGGGCTTCGCCAGGTCGAGGGCCAGGCTGATCGCGCGGCGCCGATCGTCGATCCAGGTGATTTTTTCCGGCGCGAGGACACCCGCGCGCATGTCGTTGAAAATCTGCCCGATGGCCTCGGTGCGCGGATTATCAGACGTCGCAATGGCGAAATCGGCAAATCCCTGCACGGCGCTCGTCATGTGCGGTCGCTTCGTCCGATCCCGGTTGCCGCCGCAGCCGAAGACCACCAGCAGGCGGCCCGGCGTGACCGTGCGGAGCATGCCCAGGGCGTGGCGCAGCGCGTCGTCGGTGTGCGCATAGTCGACGAGAACGTTGACCGCCTGGCTCTCCTCAATCCGCTCCATCCGGCCGGGCACGCCCTTGAACGCGCGTAACCGAGCCATGAATACCACGGGATCGCGACCGAGGCCCCACGCCGTCGCGATGGCCGCCAGAAGGTTGCTGACGTTGTAGCGGCCGATCAGCGGGGAATCGATTTCCATCGTGCCGCCGGGCCAGACAAGCCGGAACGTCGTATGCCGGAAATGGAGCCCGATGTTCTCCGCGCGAACCTCCGCCCCGGCGCTTTCGCCGAACGTCACGAGCCGCGAAGCCGGCACCTCGAGGGCGATTCTGGCTGCCAACCTCGCGCCGCAGGCATCGTCGACATTGATGACGGCGACCTTGGGCGCAGCGCCGGTCGCACCGGTAAACAGCCTGGACTTCACCTCGAAATAGGCCTCGAAGGTCTTGTGGTAGGCGAGATGATCGCGGGTGAGGTTGGTAAACACGGCCGCGCCAAACTGCAGGCCCCGGACCCGTTGCTGATCGATGCCGTGGGAGCTCACCTCCATCACGGCGTGCCGACAACCGGCGTCACGCATCTGCGCCATCATCCCGTAGACATCGAGCGACTCCGGCGTGGTCCGGAACGACGGCACGACGCGCGCACCCAGATCGTAGCTGATCGTACCCAGCATGCCGACCCGCTGGTCGCCGTTGAGCAGGTGCTTCAACAGGTGCGTGACCGTGGTCTTGCCATTGGTGCCGGTGACGCCAATGGCCGTCATGTCCCGATCGGGAAACCCGTAGTAACGCTGGGCCGCGAGCGCGAGCGTGGCCCGGGCATCGGCCACCTGGACGAAGGTGACCTTCCCCGGCGGGTGCGCGGGCATCTTCTGGGTCACGACTGCGACAGCTCCGCGGCTGATGGCCTCGTCGATGAACGCGGCGCCATCGACGCGCCGGCCCGGCAGGGCGAAGAACACGTTGCCCGGCACGACCCGCCGGCTGTCGATGGCCAGGCCGGAAATCGGCTGGTCGGGCGAACCCTTCAGGGCAAGAATCTCATCCTCGTGCAGGTAGTCGGAGAGTTTCGGCGCCAGCTTGAAAACGCGGTTGAGCGCCAGGGACTCGCGGCGCGTGCGGCGCGCGGGCCGGGGCTGGAACGCGTGAATCAGGGAGTAATTTTGGGTGAGATAGCCAATCACCGGAGGCCTCCTTCGGTGGCGGCGACGAGATTGCCGGGTCGGACGGACGGCCGGTTGGACTTGATCCCGCGGATCGGGATGAGCTGTTCGCCGATGCGCTTGAACGATGGCGCCGCCACCGTCTTGCCGTAGGCGACTCCGCCCGGGGCATGGGCATCCGCGCCGTCAACGATGACCGAGATCGCCACCTGCGGCCGGGTGGCCGGAAAAAAGCCGACGAACGAAGCCACGTGGTGACGCGAGTCGTACCTGCCGTCGATCAACTTGATCGTGGTGCCGGTCTTCCCGGCAACGTCGAAGCCGTCGATTGCGGCCTCGGGGGCGGTCCCCTGCTTCGAGGCCACGGCGGCCAGCATCGCCGCCATCGTCTGCGCCGTGCGTTCCGAAATTACGCGGCGAATCTCCACCCCGTCCTCGCGCAGAAAAACCGTCTCGCCCGCGGCATCGCGGATCTGGCGGATGAGCTGCGGCCGGTACAGGATGCCCCCGCTGGCGATCACGCTCATGGCCTGGTGCATCTGCAGCACGGTGGCGGCCACGGTGTGCCCCATGGGAATGCGCGTGATGTCGATCGGGTTCCAGTGCTCGGGCCGGCGGAGGATGCCGCCCACCTCGCCCCCGACCGGAAACCCGAGCGGGTGGCCAAAACCAAACGCCGTCGCATAACGGTAGAGCCGGTCCGCGCCGAGTTCCAGGCCGAGACGGGCCGCGCCGCGGTTGCTGGAGTGGCTGATGATTTCCGCCACGGTAAGCTCGTCCTGCTTGAACCGGTGATCCTCGCCCGGCAGCTTGAGGATGCGGCGCTTGTATTCGACCTTGTCGAGGGTGCAGTTGAACTTCGTCGCGGGGTTGACCAGCCCTTCCTCGATCGCACCGGCCGCCGCGACGATCTTGAACACCGAACCCGGTTCGTAGATGTCCGCGACGGCGACGTTTTTCATCCGGGCCTGCTCCTCTTTCGGCACGCGATTGAACTCGTTCAGGTTGAACGACGGATAGTTGCCCAGCCCGAGGATGAAACCCGTGCGCGGATCGCTCACGATGATCGACGCCTTCAGCGGCTGGAACCGCTGCGCGATGTACGCGAGCTCCTGCTCGACAATGTCCTGCACCGCCGAGTCGATCGACAGGCTGACGCTGAAACCGTCGGCCCGCGGGGCCTCGCGGGTGCGAAACTGCGCCAGCTCGCGGTTGCGGCCATCGCGCTCGCCCACCCGCCAGCCGTTTTGCCCGCGCAGATAAAAGTCGGCGTGAAACTCCATCCCGGCCACCGGCATCTGCTGCCGGTCAACATAGCCGATGAGGTGCGCCGCCAGCTGGTTGTTCGGATACGCACGGCGATACACCCGCTGACCGTAGACGCCGCGGATGCCGAGTTTTTCCACGTCGGCAAAGAGCGACTCCGACACTTCGTCGCCCAGTTTGGCCCAACGAATCGCCCGCCGGCCTTTCTCGTCCGTGACCGTATCGTTCTCCGCCTCGTCTTCCTCCCGATCCGCGGCCGTCGCCACCAACATGGCTGGCGCCGGCGGAAACGCCGGTGGCGGTGTCGGGTTGAAATTGAACACCAGGCCGGCGGGCGACGCTCCCGGCGCGCTCGCCAGAGCGGAGCCCGGAGCCGCCGGCGCGCGAAACCGCGTGGTGAAAATCCGGCGCAGCTCGGCTTCGGGCAGGCCGATCATCCGGGCAAGCTGAGGCCACTTCTTTTCATCCTGCGGACGCAACGACATCGGATCGACGCCGAGCACAATCAGCGAACGACTGGTGGCGAGAATTGCCCCGCGCGCATCGAGGATGTCACCGCGCCGCGCCGTTTCGACGATCAACTGCTGCCGCGCTTTGGAGATCGTGCGCAGCAGGACGTCGCGATCGACGACGTGCAGCCACACCAGCCGCCCGCCCAGCGCGCCAAAGCAGCCCAAGAGCGCAAGGGCGAGCAGGACGATGCGATAGCTGGAGGCAAAGCCCTTGGACATGATCGTCAGCGTTGTAGCGCAATCGTGAGGGTGACCGGCGCCGGCAGTTCGCCAAACAGGTCGCGGTTGGCCCGGGCCGCCAGGCGCCGGACGGGATCCTCGGTGACGTGCATCACCTGCGCCTCGCTGACCGGGGCGAGGCCGAGGCGAAAGTCGGCATTCAACCGCCGCAGCTCGTCGGGCCGCTGGGCGCGCTCGATGAGGGTTTTGGTCTCGGCGATGTGGCGCTCGAATTCCGCCAGGCGCGCGGCGAGCACGCGGTTGGCATTGGCCGTAACTGAAATCTGGTGACGCATCCAGACGGTGCCCAGGCCGATCGAGCCGCCGCAGAAGATGGTCACGAGCAGACAGACGAAGAGCTGGTTCGCGAAGGCATGCGCATTGTTTTTCATCGTACGAACGGAACGGCGGAACAGGGAAGCGGGAGGCGGCTTACAGCCGGCGCAGGGCGCGGAGCTTGGCGGAGCGGCTGCGGGGATTGGCGGCGATCTCGGCGTCACCCGGGGTCACGGGGCGGCGGGTAAGCGGCTCGGCCAGTTTAACCCGCAGATCCTGCGGCGTGCCATCGGCGGCACTTTCGGGCTGGCCGCACATCCGGCGGAAGAACTGCTTGACGGGCCGATCCTCGAGCGAGTGGAAGCTGATGACGATCATCACCCCGCCGGGGGCGAGTTTCGCAAAGGCCGCCGGCAGCGCCCGCTCGATCGCGCCCAACTCGTCGTTGACCGCGATGCGAATGCCCTGGAATGCGCGGGTCGCCGGGTGAATCCTGGATCCATGCCGGTCGCGCGCGGGAATCGCCTCCGCAATCACGGCGGCGAGCGACGTCGTCCGCGCGAGGGCGCCCGTCCCGCGGGCGCCGAGAATCGCGCGAACGACCCTCCGCCAGTGTTGCTCCTCGCCAAAATCCCGGATCGCCCGGTCGAGCATCTCCTCGGTGGCCGTTTCGAGCCAGCGCCCCGCCGGCACGCCGACCCGCGGGTCCATCCGCATGTCCGCCGGCGCCTCCTGCCGGAAGGAAAATCCGCGCTCCCCGTCGTCGAGCTGAAACGACGAGACGCCAAAATCGAAGAGAATGCCATCGAATCCCTCCAACGGCAGCTCGGCGAGCTGGCCGAAATCGCGATCGACCAGCGCGAAATGCCCGGAAAACTCCTCCCGCAGGATCGCGCCGCGCTCCGTCGCCGCCGGGTCGCGGTCGAGGGCCACGACATTCACGCCGGGTGCCGCCTCGAGCAGGGCGCGCGTGTGGCCACCGCCGCCAAACGTGCAGTCGAGATACCGGCCGCCCGTTCGCGGGGCGATGAACTCCAGCACTTCACGCAACAGCACCGGTTGGTGGCGGTAAGTCATCGTCGGAGCGAAAATATCATCGGCCACCATGGGAACCGCGGGCACGCTTGGTCTTCACGGACTTCTTCTTGCTGACCGTGCGGAGCACGAGCCCGTCGCGCACGCGCAAGGTCACGGCAACGGCCGGGAACGCGACGGCGCCCTCGTCGGCGGAAATCCAGGCGGGAAACGGACGTCGGGCGGCCGCCGATGCGGTCAGGGCGGCTTCGCGCAGCGGCATGCGGATCGTCGGGACTTTGATTTTTAGGGCGCGGCGCATGGTTAGATGTCGAGTCGACGCATGAGGTCGCCGAAGTTTTCGCCCGCCGTTCGCGCTTCCTCCTGCGCCCAGCGGGCGGGACTGTAGATGTTGAACTTGGTCAGCGAACCGGCGAGGACGGCGTCCTTGCCGATGCCGGCGTGACTGAGCAGGTCGGCGGTGAGACCAACGCGGCCGGATTTGTCGAAGGAGAAGCTTTGCGTCTGCGAAAAGAAACGGGCGGTGAACGCCTGCGCCGCCGCATCGCCCAGCTTCATCGTCGAAATTTTTTCGTGCAATTTTTCAACCTCGGTCGGCGGGAGCACGGCGAGGTACCCGTCCGGGTGCGGGGTCGCGAGAAATGTGTCCGCTTCCTCGTGCGCATAACGCCAGGCCGACGGGATCGTGAGCCGACCTTTGTCGTCGAGGGTGTGCCTGAAAAGGCCTGTATAAATTGCTTTGCCGGCCTGAGCCATGGGGAGGAAGGAGCAGATGCGCCCCAAAGTGCCCCATTTCAACCCATTTTACCCCACCCTCGTCAAGCCAAGATCCACGAAAATGGACGAAACTTACTCACATTTTATGAGCCGTTGTCAGAATACCGCTGTCGTCGGGGAAGCAGTCGGGCGGGGTAAGCTCTCGTTCATGTTCGTTTTTCCTGCACGTGGTTCAACCTTTGCAGCAGCCTCAAACGTTCCCACAGAAAGTCCAAGCAGAGGCCTCGTTTTCGGCTGGGTGGTGGTCGCAGTAGTTGTGAGCAATCCGCCCGTGACCGGCGCTGGTCAGAACGCCGGCCCGCGCCGGCAAAGGGAGCGCGGGCCGGCCGATCTGGCCTGGTGAGTGCGGGGTTCACTCGGGCAATTCGTAGATTTCGACGAGGGCGACGCCGGTCGTGGTGCCGTCGGCGGCGCTGACCTGGGCAGGGCGATCCGAAGGAGGGCGATCCGAAGGGGTCAGGGCGATCCGAAGGGGTCGGCGCATGTGGTCTGTGGTAAAGGTGTCCAGCGTCTCGCATTTGGCTGAACCCTGAGGTCGAATTCGTCCGATTGGGGCCGGAGGTGATCTGGTCTATCGGGGGATTATCCTGATAATCCGG
>JBIJCX010000096.1:0-24483 GCA_044344465.1 Opitutaceae bacterium | reverse complement strand
CCGCCACGATGCGGAACTTCCCGGCCTCGATTTTCGAAAAGTCCAGAATGTCGTTGATGATCACCAGCAGGTTGTCGGCGCTGCTCTTGATCACCTCGCCCATCTCGCGCTGGTCGGGATCGAGCCCCGTTTCCACCAGCATCTCGGCCATGCCGAGGATGCCGTTGATCGGCGTGCGGATTTCGTGGCTCACCGTCGCGAGGAACTCCGACTTGAGCCGCGAAGCCGCCACCGCCTCGTCGTGCGCGCGGACCAGGTTGGCCTGGAGCTGCTTGCGCTCCGTGATATCCTCCTTGACCGCCACGAAGTGCGTGGTCTCCCCGGAGTCGTCCCGGATGGCGGCAATCGTGGCCTGCTCCCAGAAGAGATCGCCGTTCTTCTTCCGGTTGTGCAGCTCGCCGCGCCACACCTCGCCGCGCTTGAGCGTCTGCCACAGATCCGCGTAAACCTCCGGCGGCATCGTGCCCGACTTCAACACCCGCGGATTCTGCCCCAGGGCCTCCGCCCGCGTGTAGCCCGTCAGCTCCGAAAACTTCGGATTGACGTATTCGATGTTCCCGGACGGACCGGTGATCACGATCGTGACCGGGCTCTGCTCCACCGCCTGCGACAGCGTCCGCACCCGGTCCTCTGCCTGCTTCCGCGCGGTGATGTCGCGAATGATCGCCGTGAAGTACACCCCGGCCGTGCTCTCCCACCGGGTCAAGGACAGCTCCAAAGGAAATTCGCCCTGATCCTTGCGCCGTCCTACCAGCTCAACCGCCGCACCGACCAGGTTGGGCGCATCGGCGCCCGGAACCGTGGCCAGGCCCGCCCGATGCAGCTCCTCGTAGCCGGACGGCATCAGCCGGCTCATGGGCTGGCCGCTGGCCTCCGCCTCAGTGTAGCCGAAGAGCCGTTCCGCGCCCCGGTTCCAGTCGACGATTGTTCCGTTCTGGTCCGCCGTAATGATGGCGTCGTGGGCAAAGTGCGTCACGGCCCGATAGCGCGCCTCGCTGTCGCGCAGCTCGAGCTCCGCCTGGTGCTTGTAGAGCGCCATCTTGACCACGGTGCGCAGTTCCCGTTCCTCGAACGGCTTGATGATATAGCCATACGGCTCGGCCAGCCTGGCTCGCTGCAGGGTCTCCTCCTCGGCAAACGCGGTCAGAAACACCACCGGGATGTTGAACTGCGCGCGAATCGCCTGCGCCGTCTCGATGCCGTCGATGCCTCCGGCCAGGAAAATATCCATCAACACCAGATCCGGTCGCAGCGCTCCCGCCAGCTGGATGCCCTCTTCCCCCCGCCCCGTCTCCGCGACGGCCTCGAACCCCAACTCCTGCAATTGTTGACGGATATCCCGGGCCACAAGGACCTCGTCTTCCACAATTAGAATTCTGGACTTTTTCATCGGCGAAGGCAGGCGGCCCTCCGCGGGCTGTCCTGCACCGCGCACCAATGGCCGAAGCCAGTGCGCACCGCGAGGCTATCTTCCTCCGTTCAGGGTTTTCCGCCCTTGTCCTGTTCGGCATTCAACAGTTCGCGCAGGCGGGCCTCGGTGGCGCGCAGCTCGGCCTCCAGTTTCTTGGCCACGGAGATGTCGAAAAACGTGATGACCACGCCGTCGATCCGGTTGTCCTGCGTGCGATAGGGCATGATCCGCACGGTGAACCAGCGCCCGTCGCGGGCCGTGACCGAGGTCTCCTTGAACACGAGGGTCTGCAGCACCTCCTGCACATCGGCAACCAGCGCCGGGTACTCCAGATCCGTCGTGATATGGGTGATGGGTCGGCCGAGGTCGCCGGGCAGCAAGCGGATGATCTTCGCCGTCAGCGTCGTGAACCGCCGCAGCCGGAGCTCAGCGTCCAGGAACACCGTGGCGATGTCGGTGCTGTTGAGCAGGTTCTTCATGTCGTTGCTGGCCCGCGACAGCTCGTCCACCTTGGCCTGCAACTCCTGGTTCACCGTCTGCAGCTCCTCGTTCATGGACTGCATCTCCTCCTTCGAGGTGGTCAGCTCCTCGTTGGTGGACTGGAGTTCCTCGTTCGTGGACTGCAGCTCCTCGTTGGTCGACTTGAGCTCCTCCTGCGAAGTCTGCATTTCCTCGTGCACGGTCTGCACTTCCTCCCGGGCTTGCTGGAGCTCCTGCTCCACCGCCGCCAGCCGGGCGCCGGCGCGGGACGACCGGGCGGGCCGGTCAGCGGGGCGGATCGCCCGGTCGCCGGAGGCGACATCGGTGAAGACCACCAGCACCATGCCGCGCAGCGGTTCCGGATCGATGACCGGCTGGATCGCGATATCCACAATCTGGGTGCCGCCATTGGTGCCCACCCGCACGCCCGGCAGGACCACGCGGGCCTGGCTCGAAAGCGCCTTCCGAAAGGCCTCCATCAGCCCGCGGTTGAGCCCCTCGCGGGCCATGGCAAAGAGATTCCAGTTGGTCTTGCCCGCGGCGGGTTCCAGATATTTGCCGGTCTTGCCGTTGATATAGACAATGTCGCCCTTGTCGGTCACCAGCACCGCCGCCGGCGAAAACTGCTGGAGCAGGAGCTGGTTCGCCAGCGTCTGGAGATTGGGCGCCGCGGGTCGCGCCTTGCCGGGCACCGTCGCCGCCCCGGTCTCGTCCTCACTAGGTCGCGGGCGCCCGAACACCGCGGGCAAGTCCATCAGCTCCGTGCCGGTCGTGCGCTCGGAACGCCGGTACAGCCGCGTCTTGCCCGGCAGCGACGGGAAGAGATCCGTGGCCTTGCCGACCGTCTCCGCGCTGCCCAGCAGGAGGATGCCGCCGGGATTGAGGCTGTAATGAAAGAGCGGCATCAGTTTCCGCTGCAGGGCCTGATCGAGGTAGATGAGCAGATTGCGGCACGTCAGCACGTCGAGCTTGGTGAACGGCGGATCCATCACGACGTTTTGCGGGGCGAAGATCACCAGCTCGCGGATTTCCTTGCTCACCCGGTAGCGCTCGTCCTCCTGCACAAAAAACCGCTTCAGCCGCGTGGCCGACACATCCGCCGCGATGTTGGCCGGATAGACGGCCGCGCGGGCCTTCTCGATCGCGTCCTTGTCCAGATCCGTGGCAAAGATTTGCAGCGAAAAATTCCGGGCCGGCTTGAGCTGCTCCAGCGCTTCCTTGAACACGATGGCCAGCGAGTAGGCTTCCTCGCCGGTGGAGCACGCCGGCACCCAGACCCGGAGCGTGCCGCCCGCCGGCCGCGCCGCCAGCAGCGCCGGCAACGCCTCGGTCCGCAGCTGCTCCCACACCGCGGGGTCGCGGAAGAAACTCGTGACGCCGATGAGCAGCTCCTTGAAGAGCAGCTCGGATTCCTGGGCGTTGGCCCGCAGGTAGCGCACGTAGTCGGCGATCTTGTGCAGATCATGGAGGCCCATGCGGCGCTCGATCCGCCGGTAAAGCGTGCTCTTCTTGTAGAGCGAAAAATCGTGGCCGGTCTGCGTGCGCAACAGGATGATGATCTTCTCCAGCGCGCTCTGCTCGAGCTCCGCCAGGGGCTGGTCGCTGCGCGCGCGGTGCGGGACGATCCGGGAAAGATACGCGACGATCCGGCCCGGCAGCTCCTCCACTGGAGCCACCACGTCGGCCAGCCCGGCCTCGATGGCACTGACCGGCATGCCGGTGAACTTGGCCGACGCCGGCGCCTGCACGAAGGCGACGCCCGCCTTCTCCTTGATCGCGCGCAGGCCCAGCGTGCCGTCGGAGCCCATGCCCGAGAGGATGACGCCGATGCTGCGGTCCTGCATGTCCTCGGCCAGCGCCCGAAAAAAGTGATCAATCGGCAGCCGCAGGCCCCGTGGCGTCACCGGCTCGAGCAGGTGCAACACCCCGTGCAGCAGCGAGAGATCCCGGTTGGGCGGAATCACATAGATCCGGTTCGGCGCGATCGTCATGCGGTCCTTGATCTGGATCACGGGCAGGGTCGTGCCGCGCTGGAGCAGTTCCACCAGGAGATCGTCGCGCGTCGGGTCGAGATGCTGGACGACGACATAGGCCAGGCCGCTGCCTTTCGGCACGTGCCGGAAAAACAGTTCGAGGGCCTCGAGCCCTCCGGCGGAAGCACCGAGGCCGACGATGGGAAACGACGGGCGCCGGACCGCCGGTGTCGCGGGCGCCGGCGACCGGTCCGACCCGCGCCGCGGCGCGGCCCTCGCCGGCACGGGTTTCATCGCGGAGCGCGCGTTTTTCTTTTTCATGGTGGGCACAGTAGAAGCGAAAGCGGGGAATCAGCCGAAACAATTCAGCAGGTTCAGGCCCAACGTGGGCGCGGCGGCGACGAAGCGCCGCCCTCCGAAGCCCGGAGCGGCCCAGTCGCAACCGAAGGAACAGAGGGAGCTTGGCAAAAAGATGCAGGGTAAAAAAATGAAAACCGGCTGTGTCCGACTCCATCTTTTACCCTCCATTTTTTGCCTCCCGATTGGGATTGGCAGAACACACGGGGAAAAGAGACCTCACCGCGGCAAACCCCCAGCCTGGAAAAGCGCGCACGCGGAGGCGCGGAGTCGCGGAGGAATTCGCATTGCTCTCCGCGTCTCCGCCCCTCCGCGTGAGAATCCGCCCGCTTCCGTGTGTTCCGTGTGTTCCGTGTGTTCCGTGTGTTCCGTGGGCCATAGGATTGGAGGGTTTGGAAAGGGGTAGAGATCGGGAAAGACATGTTCGTAGTTCCGCCTTTAGACATCTGAGCACCCACCGCGACCGGCTGAAGCCGGAACTACGAACAGGGCGAGCACCCCTGCGAATGACAATTGTCCAGAAAGGGAAAGGTGAAATACGCCCCGCCCGGCCGGAAGCCCTGCTTGCGCAAGCCCTACTTTCCCCTTGCCCAAGGGTGGAGCGGAAAGCTCACTTCCGTTTCACTCAATCTGCCGTTCGCACCCATGAAATCGCTCCATGACCTTAAGATCCAGCTTTACGCCGACGGCGCCGATAAAGCCGGCATTCTGGATCTATACGCCAAGCCTTACATCAAGGGTCTGACCACGAATCCCAGTCTGATGAAGAAGGCAGGCATCAAGGACTATGAAGCCTTCGCCCGGGATGTCCTCCAGACGGTGACCGCCAAACCGATCTCGCTCGAGGTCTTCACCGACGATCCGGTGGAGATGAAGCGCCAGGCCCTGAAGATCCGGGGCTGGGCCGACAACGTCTACACCAAGATTCCCATCACGAACTCCCGGGGCGAGTCGTGCCTGCCACTGATCAAGGAACTCGGCCAGGAAGGCGTGAAACTCAACGTCACCGCGTTGCTCACCTTGCGACAGATCGCCGGGGTGGCCGAGGCGCTGAACCCCGCCGTGCCTGCGGTGGTCTCGGTGTTCGCCGGTCGCGTGGCCGACACGGGCGTCGACCCGATGCCGCTGATGCGGGCGGGCGGGGCGATGCTGTACGCGCAGCCGAAGGCCGAACTGCTCTGGGCCAGCACGCGCGAGGTGCTCAACATTTTCCAGGCCCAGGAGTGCGGGTGCGCGATCATCACCGTGCCGCATGACATTCTGGCGAAAGCGGCCAAGATGGTGGGACTGGACCTCACGGACCTCTCCCTCGACACGGTCAAAACCTTCGCCCAGGACGCGGCCGCCGCCGGCTTCACGCTGTGAAATGAAATCCTGTGACCACGGCATTCGCCGGAGCGAAAACCGCCCCTCCCCTGCGATTTCCGGCCGCCCCGCGGCGGGTTGAGCCGTTAATCGGTTGCGGCCATTGGCCTCGCCGCCAAATTCCCTGCTTTTCTCCGCGTCATCACGCCCCGTCCGACAAACTCCTCGTCCCTTGAACATCCTCTTCGTCAACTACGGCGACTTCACCACCAACAGTCTGAACCATATCGGTGGTTTCGCCAACACGCTCTGTGCCGCCGGCCACGCGTGCGTCGTGGTGGTTCCGCAGCAGAAGGAAACGCTGGCGCACATCCTGAACCCCCTGTTCATCGCCGCCACCTACGAGGAGGCCCTGGCCCGCCCGGCGCTCTTTCCCGACAACCGGCCTGCCGATCTGATCCATGCGTGGACGCCGCGCGAAGGCGTGCGCAAGTTCACCGTCGCCTACCAACGCGCCGCCGGCGCTCCGGCCCGCGTGCTGATTCACCTCGAGGACAACGAACGCTTCCTCCTCGAAACGTACACCGGCCGGGCCTTCGGCGCGCTGCGTGATGCGAGCGTGGCCGAGCTCGACGCGGTCTTGAACGACCGCCTGCCGCACCCGCTTCGGCACGAGAGTTTTCTCCGGGTCGCCGACGGCGTCACGCACATCGTCGACCGGCTGCGTGAGTTCGTACCGGCCGGAATCCCCACCCACCTCCTGCTCCCCGGAGTCGATTTTTCACTCTACAAACCGCAACGGACCGCGGTGCCCGGATCCGGGGCCGAGAAACGCGCCGCCCGTCTCCGGGAGGAGATCGGGGTGCGACCTGACGAGAAACTCATCGTCTTCACCGGCAGCAACACCTTCGCCAACGAGCCCGAGATGCGGGAGCTTTACCTCGCTGTCGCGCTCCTCAACCAAAGCGGCACGCCCACCCGGCTGGTACGCACGGGGTTGAACTCGCCCCAATTCCTCGCCGGCCTCTCCGCCGATGTCCTCCAGCACGTGCTCGATCTCGGTTTCGTGGCCAAGAACCGATTGCCCAAGCTGCTGGGCCTCGCCGATGTTCTCGTCCAGCCGGGGCATGCGGGCGCTTTCAATGATTTTCGCCTGCCGTCGAAACTCCCTGAGTTTCTGGCCATGGGAAAGCCGGTCGTGCTGCCCCCGACCAACATCGCCACGCTGATGCAGGATGGCCGGGAAGCCGTGTTCCTGCCGACCGGCTCGCCCGCGGAAATCGCCGACACCTGCCAGCGGCTCTTCGCGGATCCGCAGCTTGGCGCCGAATTGGGCCACCACGCCGCCGCGTTCGCCCAGCAACACTTCGATCTCGCCGCGAATACGCGCGCCCTGGCCGAGTTCTACTCCTCCACCCTGGCCCGCCCGCCCGCCATCGACTGGTCGCTCGCCCAGGATCCAACGACAACGGAAGCGACCCTGTTTGCGACCCAGGTCGGCCGCACCGCCGAATTGCTCGGCCCCACCGCGTCCACGCTGGTCGCCGAGGCCGATCTTCTCGCGCACATTGTCCGCCAGCTCGAACAGACGATCGAAACCAGCGCGGTGCAACGCGCCGCCATCGTCGAGGCGGAACGCGACGCCATTCTTGCCCGCGAGCAGCTCACGCAACAGCACGTTGCCGGCGTCGAGAGTTTGCTCGCTGCCGCCCGCGCCAACGCCGCCGAACTGGAGAAAAGCCGCGGCCTGACCCAAGGCCACGCCGACAACATGGCGAGCCAGCTCGCCAGCCTCCAGGAGTTGCTCGCCGCGGCCCGCGCCAACGCCGCCGAACTCGCCAAGGGGCGCGATCTGACGCAGACGCACGCCGACAACCTCGCGCAGGAAGTCGCCCGGCTCGAGGACCAGCTCAAGGCCGCCCGCAGCCATGCCGACGAACTCGGGAAAAGCCGCGATCTAACGCAGACGCACGCCGCCAATATCGCGCAGGAAGTCGCCCGGCTGGAGGTACTCCTCGCCGCCGCCCGCAACAACGCCGGTGAGCTCGAAAAAAGGCAGGGCATGACGGAAGCTCATGCCGCCAACTTGGCCCAGGAAATCGTCGCGCTCCAAGGGCGTCTCGCCACGGTCCAAGACCACGCCAGCGAACTGGCGAAGAGCCGCGACCTGACCCAGGCCCACGCCGACAACTTGGCGCAGGAGATTGCGCGCCTCGAGAAAGTCCACGCCGACAACCTGGCACAGGAGGTCGCCCGGCACGAGGCCGCGCTCGCCCCGGTTCGCGCCCACGCCACCGAACTCGAAAAAAGCCGCGACCTGACCAAGGCCCACGCCGACAACCTGGCCCTGGAGGTCGGCCGGCACGAGGCCCTGCTCGGCGCGGAGCGCGCCCGCGCGGTCGAACTCGCCCGGAGCCGCGACCTGACCATCGCCCACGCCGCCAACCTCGCGCAGGAGCTCGCGAAGCTCGGGGAGATCCTCGCCGCCGCCCGGGAAAACATCCGCGGACTCGAGCAGAGCCGCGCCATGACGCAGACCCACGCCGACAACCTGGCGAAGGAGCTCGCGAAACATAAGCAACGCCGCGAACAGGCCGATGTGCTCCTGCGCACTGCGCGCATGCAGGTCACGGCCTACGAAAATGCCCTGCTGGCCGCCGATGCCGAAATCGAGTCCCTCAAGGCGGCCCTCGACGAAACCAGGCACGAGCTGCAAAATCTGCGCGTGACGGCCGCGGCCGAGCTGGCCGCCGCCCGGGCCGAGATCCCCCCCCTCCGCGCCGCGCATGCCGCCGAGCTCGCCGCCGCCGCCGACCGACTCGCCCAGACGCAGGCCCTGCTCCAATCGCGCGAGACAAAAATCGCCAACATGCAGTCCTCGTTCTCCTGGCAGGTCACCGCGCCGCTGCGCGCCGCCCGCCGCGCGTTCTTCGATAAACCCGCTCCGCCCGCGCAGTCCGGCGGCCTCCTGGGCAACATCGACTACCCGCCCGACTGGAGCATGATTCCTCCGACCCTCAACGTCCGCGGCTGGTCGCTGCACAAGGACCGCGTCCCGCTCCGCGCCGTGCGGGCCCGGCTCGGCCAGCGCAGCGTCCCGGCCGAATTTGGCCTCGAACGCCTCGACGTGCTCGACCACTTCCGCGATTTCCCCGGCGCCGAACGTTCCGGCTGGATCGTCAAGGTCGATGTGCCGCGCTTCGGCCGGCACAATTTCGTGATCGAGGCCCAGGATGAGTCCGGCGCCTGGCACGTCGTCCACTCGCGCCAGATCAAGCGCACCGCCGAGGCCCCGCCCCCACCGCCCAATTCCTATGCCGCGTGGGTCGCCGCGTACGACACCCTCACGCCCGACGATGCCGACCGGATCCGCCAGAAGCTCGCCGGCCTGACCACCCGCCCGCTCATCTCCGTGCTGATGCCGACGTACAACACGCCGGAAAAATGGCTCGTCCGCGTCATCGAGTCCGTCCGCCGCCAGCTCTATGACAACTGGGAGCTCTGCATCGCCGATGACGCTTCGAAGGCGCCGCACGTGCGCAAGATCCTCGAACGTTACCAGAAAAAGGATCCCCGCATCAAAGTCACTTACCGCGAGACCAACGGCCATATCTCCGCCGCCTCGAACTCCGCCCTCGCCCTCGCCCACGGCGAGTTCATCGCCCTGCTCGATCACGACGACGAGATCCGCCCCCACGCCCTCGCCTGCGTCGCGCTCGAACTCGACGCCCACCCCAACGCGGATCTCATTTACAGCGACGAGGACAAGATCGACGAAAACGGCCACCGCTACGATCAGTACTTCAAGCCCGACTGGAATCCCGATCTCTTCCTCGTCCAGAACTACGTCAGCCACCTCGGTGTCTACCGCACCCTGCTCGTGCGCGAGGTCGGCGGCTTCCGCGTCGGCTACGAAGGTTCGCAGGACTGGGACCTGGCCATGCGCGTCACCGAGCGCACCGCACCGGATCGCATCCGGCACATCCCGAGGATCCTTTACCACTGGCGCTCGGTGCCCGGTTCGACCGCGATGCTGATCGGCGCCAAGAACTACGCCGTGGTCGCCGCCGAGAAGGTCATCTCCGAGCACTTCTCGCGCATCGGGGTCAACGCCACGATCACGCCCACCAAGGGCTCCTACTGGCGTGTCCGCTATCCGCTGCCCGATCCCGCGCCCCGCGTCACCCTGATCATCCCGACCCGCAACCGGCTCAACGTCCTGCAGCCCTGCCTCGAAAGCCTCCGCGCCAAGACCACGTATCCGAATTTCGAGATCCTGGTCATCGACAACGACTCCGACGATCCCGAGACGCTCGCGTACCTGGACCAGATCCAGACGGTGGAGGGCGGGCCCCGCGTCCGGGTGGCGCACTACCCCGGCGAGTTCAATTATTCCGCGATCAATAATTTCGGCGTCAGCCAGACCGATGCCCCCGTTGTCGGGCTGCTGAACAACGATCTCGAGGTCATCAACGGCGACTGGCTGGAGGAGATGGTCAGTCATGCCCTGCGGCCGGAGATCGGCTGTGTCGGTGCCAAGCTCTACTACCCGGATGATCGCATCCAGCATGCCGGGGTCATCCTCGGCATCGGGGGCGTGGCCGCCCATGCGTGGCAGACGCATCCGCGCGGTGCGGCCGGGCAGGCGCATCGCAATCTGCTCCAGCAGAATCTTTCCGCCGTCACCGCCGCCTGCCTCGTGATTCGGCGCGAAATCTACCAGCAGGTCGGGGGGCTCGAGTCGGAAAGCCTCAAGGTGGCGTTCAACGACGTCGATTTCTGCCTGAAGGTCCGCGCGGCGGGCTTCCGCAATTTCTGGACGCCCTATGCCGAGCTCTACCACCACGAAAGCGCCAGCCGCGGGGCCGAGGACACGCTGGAGAAGCGCGATCGTTTCCGCACCGAA
Organism: Opitutaceae bacterium; assembly: GCA_044344465.1. Classification (GTDB taxonomy): domain Bacteria; phylum Verrucomicrobiota; class Verrucomicrobiia; order Opitutales; family Opitutaceae; genus ER46. The sequence goes on along the minus strand of JBIJCX010000096.1, from coordinate 14,051 downwards.
GTCGAATACATGCTGTCCAAATGGGGCGACGCGCTCGTGAACGATCCGGCTTACAATTCGAACCTCACCCTCACGATCAACGACTTCACCCTCGCCTTGCCCCCGCGCCCCTGGCCACCGCTGGCGTGAGGGCGTCGTGGCCGATTACCAGGCGCAGCGCAGCCGCAACGCAGTGACCAGCCAAGGCATTTTACCGGGAATTTCGCGGATGGCGCGTATGGTCGCACAAGTAACCGATCGTTATCCGCGTCATCCACACTGTCATCCTCACGAACTTTGTTTCCTGGGTCGATTTTCTGACCGCTCACGATCCGTGAATACGCACGGAAGCCGGGAAAACATTTGTGGCCACAAAGAGGCGCAAAAAGGCTCCATCCGGCAGACGAATGACTTCCGCGCGCCTATAGGCGCCTCGCGAGCTGCATTCGCCCTCCGAGTTTTTGTGCCTTTTTGTGGCCATGCCGTTTGGTCGAGGGCGGTTGCGACTTCGCCGCGACAGGAAATCCGCAGTCAACAAAGTCCTGCTATGTCCGGCCACTTTGACGAACCCGCCGCGGGTGCGCCATGACCCACGAGGAGAAAGTCGGCCGCTGGATCGAGCGCGGTGCCATCGGGGTCGAGATTGGCGCGTTCAAGTCGCCGGTGCCGGGCCTCGTGCCGCCGCCGTTCTACGTCGATTGCTTCAGGGAGTTTGGCTTCGAGCCGGTCCATGCCGACTACTACGGCCACGCGACGTCGCTGCCCTTCCGCGACAACTCCCTCGACTACGTCGTCACGTCGCACGTCCTCGAACACGTGGCCAATCCCGTCGCCGCTCTCGCCGAGTGGTATCGGGTCCTTCGCCCCGGTGGCATCATCTACCTGCTGGTGCCGGATCGCCGCCACACTTGGGACCATCCGCGCGCGCTCACGCCCGTCGCCCACTTCCTCGCGGATTACGAGCGCGGGACGACGCCCGCGGACGCCACCCACATCGACGACTTCGCGCTCGGCATCGACTGGGCGCAATTCAGCCCCGCCACGCCCGCGGCTGACGTCGCGACGCAGCGCGCCACACTCGCCCGCGGCATGCATGAGGCCGTCGCGCGCGGCGAACACCTCAACATCCACTTCCACACCTTCGAGCCCGCCAGCGTGCTCGAGCTCCTCGCACAGCTCCGCACCTGGCCGCGCACGCGTTACAACTGGCGCGTGGTCGATGCCGCCGAGGGTTTTCCCGCGGCCAATCCCATCGGCTTCCTCGCCATCATCCGCGTCGGCAAGTCCTGGCGCGATCGTATTGCCGGCTGGCGCCACGCCCGGGCGACGGCGCGCGACCCGAAATTTCCCCTGCGCCCCGACGCGCAGCCCTTCGCCGACTTCGCCCGTTCCTGCGCCGGCCTCGGCGGCGTGCGCTGACCGTGGATTCCGTCGTGACCGCCATGATCGTTGCGTGGAAAAAAATTTCCCCGGCCGCCATCGCCGCCTGCCTTTTCCTCCTCGTCCTCGGCGCCAAGTGGACCGTGGTTGACCGCTTCGGATCCGACATCCCAAACTGGGACCAGTGGGATGCCGAGGGCCTCGAACTGCTCGCCCCGTGGTTTGAACGGGACAATTTCGTCACGCACCTGCTGGAGCCGCACAACGAGCATAGGATCGTCCTGACCAAGCTCCAGAACCTCGCGGTCACGCTGCTCGCCGGCCAGTGGGATTCGCGGCTCGAATGCCTGATCAATGCGGGGCTGCACGCCGCGCTGGCGGCAGCCTTCTGGCTTGCCGGCCGCCGCTGGCTCGACGCGCGCTGGCATGCGCCCCTCTTCGTGACCCTGGCCGCGCTGTTCGGACTGCCGATCGCGTGCCAGAACATCCTGGGCGGATTCCACTCCCAGCAATACTGGCTGCTCGGGCTCTCGTTCGCGGCCATCGTCCTGCTGCCGCTGGCGCGGCCGTGGAGTGCCCGCTGGTTCATCGGCGCGCTGGCCGCCGCCCTCGCGCTCCTCACGATGGGTTCGGGCTTTTTCGCCGCCGCCATCGTTTTTGCCCTCATGGTGCTCCGGCTGCTCCGCCGCGATGTCACGCTCCGCCATGCCTGGCCCACGATCGTATTCGCCCTGGCCGTCGTGGCCATCGGCGCGTGGACGCGGGTCGAGGTCGACTATCACCAGCAGTACAAGGTGAAGACCGCGCACGATTTCTTCCTGAGCATCGTCCGCAGCCTGCAGTGGCCCGTGCCGTGGGACTTCGGATCGTTCGCCGCCGCGCTCCTCTGGTTTCCGTGGACCGTTGTCGCCTGGCGGGCCATGCGGCCGGCCCGCGGGACCGACCCGCGACGCGCCCAGATCCTCGCCGCGCTCGGCGGCTGGGTCCTCCTGCAGGTGCTGGCCACCGCCTACGTCCGCGGCGCCGGTGGTGCTTACCCCGCGTCCCGTTACATGGATACGCTGGGCTTCGGCATGGCGGCCAATGCGCTTGCCCTCGGCTGGCTGCTTTCCCGCCCCGCCCCGGCCCTCTCCTGTGCCGCCGCCACGCCTTCCGCTCCGGCGCGCAGCCTGGGCCGCCTGGTCCGCCGCGGACTCGCGCCCACCCTGGCGGTGGCGTGGATCGCCGTCCTCGCGTGGGGGCTGCGCGAGGTCACGATGCTGGCCGTGCGCGGTGAATTGCCGGATGCCGTCCGTTACCTGCGCGAGGCCGAGGGGTACACCCGCGCGTATCTGACCACCAAGGACCGAACCGATCTCCTCTCCGACAACATCCCCTATCCCGGAGCCGACAGTTTCATCGAACGCCTCACGCGTCCGAGCCTCGGCGTGCTCCTGCCGGTCAGCGTCCGCCTGCCCCTCGGGCTCACCGCCGCGTCGCCGGCGCACCGCGGCTTCGAACGGAATCACGCCCGCTTGCTCCACCTCGCGACGGAGCGGCGCCACGGTCTTTCGGATCGCACGCAGCCGCTGGCGTCGTTGCCGACCTGGGGGTCGTTTGGCACCGGCGGGCCCGCCACGATCGGCGAATGGCGCAGCGCCCCGCTCACCGCCCCGCTCGGCGGCTGGCTGAAGTTTGAAACCGCCGGACACCTCGGGGAACCCGGAGTCGCGCTCGAACTCCATGATGCCCGCACGGGGGTCCGCCTCGCCAACGTGCGCCCAAGCCGGATACCCGGTGACACGTGGCGCGCCGCCTACGTGCACGCCCCGCGCCAGTCGTTCATCGTGGTCGCCCGCGACGAAGATCCCCGGCGCTGGTTTGCCTTCAGCTCGCCCGTCGAAATGAGCACCCTCTCCTACTGGGCCTGGCGCGCCGGCAAGCAGGGCCTCCTCATCGCGGTGTCCGCCACCGCGGCCGCCGCGCTGCTCGGTTTCCTCTCGCTGGCCCGGCGAAAGTCCCAGCCGCCCTGACCCAATCCCGCGGGCAAAACGTGCCTTGCGCCGGAGTGCGCGTTCAGTCGAGCCGATCCGCGAGCGACGGTAGTTCAACCCCAGCGTCCCGCGCCGCGGGGGCCGCGACCATCTCGCCGGCGGAATCGTGACGGCGCGCGACCACGTCGTCGGGGACCGGCCACGTGAGGAGGGTGTCCGAGATTTTTCGCACGATGGAGGCGGAGCAAAGGTGGGCGAGATGGCTGGCGGAAAGTCCCCGCGTGACCGGATCGGCGTAACAGGCGTGGATGTGGGCGGGGTCACCACTCACGGTCTCGACCAGTTCGAACCCGGTGGCCGCATTGAAGATCGTTTGCCAGGAATGCCGGGAAAAACGCCAGAAATCCCCTGGCTCGCCGTGCAAGGGCCACGTCTGGTGCGTCTGCGTGAAAACCAGACCGCCGGGCGCGAGCACGCGGTTGAGCTCAAGCGCGACCTTCCACGGCATCGCGAGGTGCTCGAACACGGAGAACGACATCGCGGCGACGATGCGACGCGAACCGAGCAGGTCGGCGAGACGGTGGGGATCGCCGACGAGGCCGACCTCGGGACCGGCTTCGTCGCCGAGGGCGAGGTAGTCGAGGTGCGCGGGGAGGACCGAGCGATGCGACTGGGTCGGCGCACCAAGTTCGAGGACCGTGCCGGCCGGGATGCCCCGGAGCTGGGCGAGAAAATGATCGAAACAGGCAAGGGCGGGGTCGCCCGCGATCGCGTTGTTGAGCGCCGATGCGCTGTCGATCACCGAGCCGTCGTCGAGCGTGAAGCGCAGCGTGAAATCGCGGCCCAGGGCCTCGGGCGGCGCGGCGACGAATTCGTCGAACCGGGCATGCGTCGCACCGGGATCGAGGCCGGCCGCAACGTCCGGGCTGGGCTGGCCGTAACTGACGAGGGCGACGACCGTGGGCGCGGCGGCCTCAGCGCCGGGCGCGGGGGAGGCGGCCACCGCGGGAAAAACGACTTCGACGCCGGTGATGCCGGGAGCGGAGCCAAAGCACCAGCCGACCAGGTGGAGGCGGTCGTGGTAGGCGGCACACTCGTCGATTTTCCAGTGCAGGGGCATGAAGAATTATTTGGCCGTGGCTGGCGGGCGCGGAAGGCGGCGAGTCATCCGTCAGCGCGGTGGTTCGCTGAGCTCCCCCGCGGGATACATCTCGCGGGCGGCCGTCTCAATCGTCACGGGCCAGGTCAGTTCGGTCCCGGCAATCTTGCGGACGATCGAGGCCGCCCCGAGGAACGCCGGCCGGCGCGGCAGGTCGGCGTTGGCGGGCGTGGTCCGAAACGCGTGGATGTGCGCCGGTTCCCCGCAGGCCGCCTCGACGATCTCGAAACCGGTGGCGGAGTTGAAGAGGGTTGGCCACGAGTGCGGCGAGAAGCGCCAGAAGTCCCACGGCTCCTCGTGCATCGGCCAGCTCTGGTGGGTTTGCGTAAAAACGAGGCCGCCCGGCACGAGCACGCGATTAAGCTCGAGGGCCACTTTCCACGGCATGGCGAGGTGTTCGAACACCGAGAAGGAAAACGCCGCGACAAATTGCCCGGCGGAGAAAAGCGGCCCGAGATTGTGGACGTCACCGACGACGTCGACATTGGGGCCCGGCAAGATGTCCACCCCGATGTACTTCAGGTGCGACGGCACCGAGCCCCGGCGCGTGATTGCGGATCGGGCCCGGGAACCGATTTCGAGCACGGTGCCGGAACGGACCCCCTCGAGCTCCTGCAGAAAGTGCGACCAGCAGCGATGAAACGGATCGTTCTGCTTGGCCTTGCCGAGGGCCGATCGCCCGACGACGGTCTGGCGGTTCTCGAAGAAAAACCGCAGGTAGAAATCGCGCCCGGCCGCCTCGGGCGGCACCTCGAGCCATTCCTCGAAGCGACACTGCGTCGCCCCGGCCCCGAGATTGTCGGCGACATCTGGGCTCGGCCGGCCGAAGCTCAGCAACGGCACCACCGCCATCGGCTCGGGAAACACGGCCATGACCCGGACGATGCGACGGTCGGGATCGTGACACCAGCCGCGGATGAAGAGGCGGTCGAAATAGGCGGCACACTCCTCGATATTCCAATGGACAGCCATGCGGTTCAGGGCGAAGCGGGGGCATCCGGCCGGGCGCGCATGACTTCACATGCAACCGTAGGCCGGCACGATCGGTCGTATCGACTGCGGTGCAGCGGACGGCGGTCAGCGGGCATTCGCGGATCGAAGGCGGCGTTCAAGAGGCGAGAAGCAAACCTCCACCCACGCTGCCGTCAACGGGCGAGTGTTTGGCCGGCAGGGTTCAGAGGGCGCAGCTCACCCATTACGCCGGTCGTCAATCCGAGGCCCAAACACGATTGACCGCACCGCGGTCGGCCGCGAGCGTTTCGCGGCCCTTTCGGCGCAGCGTGGATCGCTCCCGCGTCGGCCGGGCAGCCACCCCCTGAACACCGGCGACCTCGCGCCAAACCTTCCCCCCGTTTCCGATGCCTAAATACCCCTTCGCCTTATTCATCGCCCTTTGCGCCGCGGGATCCCTTTGCGCCGCCCCGGTCCCCGGTCAGCCGGCGACGCAGACTGCCACCAAGGCTCCAACGAACGTTTTCAAGGCCGGCGCGGCGACCAGCAATGTGACGCCCCGTCTCGGTACGTTCATCAACACCGACCGGCCCGCCACTCATATTCACGACGAGTTGCTGGCCCGTTGCCTGGTGCTGGACGACGGCCGGACCCGGCTGGCCTTCGCGATCGTCGACGGCTGCATCACCCACCAGAGGGCCTTCGACGACGCCAAACAGCGGGTGCATGAGCGCGCGCGCCTGCCGATCGACCACATCCTGATTTCCTCCACCCACACGCATTCCGCGCCCGACGCCATCGGCCGTCCCCAAGGCACCCGAAATCCCGAGGAGCAGAAATCCATGGTGCCGCGAATCGTCGACTCCCTGAAACCGGACCGCGATCCCGTCTACTACGCTTTCCTGTCGGAAAGAATCGCCGACGGTATCGTCCGCGCGATCAACAATCTCGAGCCCGCGCGCATCGGCTGGGGCCGCGGCAACCTGCCCGACCACCTCTTCAACCGCCGGTGGTTCATGAAACCGGGCACCGCCGTGCCGAATCCCTTCGGTGGCCAGGATCAGGTGAGAATGAACCCGGGCGCCGGCAATCCGAATCTCCTGGAGCCCGCCGGCTCCACCGATCCGGGAGTCAATTTCATTTCCCTCCAGACCCCGGCCGGCGCCCCCATCGCCTTGCTCGCCAACTACTCGCTCCACTACGTGGGCGGAACGGGCGCCGGCGACATCTCGGCCGACTACGCCGGGGTCTTCGCCACGCGCATCGGGGAAATGCTCGGGGCGGAGCGAAAAAGCCGGCCCTTTGTCGGTATCCTCACCAATGGGACGAGCGGCGACGTCAACAACACGAACTTCCGCGATCCCCAACCGCGCCAAGCCCCTTACGAACAGATCAACAAGGTGGCCAACTCGCTCGCCGCGGAGGTCTACAAAACTCATCAGCAAGTCACATTTCGTGACTGGGTTTCGCTGGACGTCATGCACCGCCGCATCGACCTCGGCGTCCGCCTGCCAAGCGAACCGGACCTGGTCCGAGCCCGCGCGATCGTGAAGCGGGCGAAAACCTATCCGCGGATGCAGACCCCCGAAGAGGTCTACGCCCGCGAAGCGATTCTCCTGAGCGGATTCGCCCCGACCGTCCCGGTTTACCTGCAGGCGATCCGGATCGGCGACCTGGCCATCGCCGCGATTCCGGCCGAAACCTTCGCCGAATCGGGTCTCGACCTCAAGGCCCGCAGCCCTTTCCCCGCCACCTTCACGATCGAGCTCGCCAACGGCTATCATGGCTACATGCCCACCGCCCGGCAGCACGAGTGGGGCGGTTACGAAACCTGGCGGGCCCGCTCGAGTTACCTGGAAAAGGACGCCGCCTCGAAGGTGGTCGACACGCTCATCGACCTGCTCGGCCAACTGCAGGCCCGCGCCGGCCGGTGAGGCGCCGGCTTACGGCACCTCGTAGATCTCGATGATGGCCTGGCCTCCGCCGGTGCCGGTCACGGGGCTGGCTTCCACGGTGTAGGGGCCGGGGGCGAGGGTGACGATCAGCATGGCGTCTTTGCTCGCCGCGTCAGTCACCGCGAATGCGCCCACCGCGGCGCCGACGGCAGCGAGTTGCCCATCGCCGCCCCAGTTGTCGTTCGAGGCAATCACGGTCTGTCCGCTGTAAAGGTCGAGTTTCGGATCGACCATCGCACCGCCCAGGTTGAAAGGATCCAGCCCGAGCCTCGGGCCGATCACGCGCACGAGGACGGTCTTGGCCGTCGAACCGCCGATCACAAAACCCGCGGTGAGGAGGCTGCCCGTCGGGATGTTTTTCAACACCGAGACATTCACGAGGCGCGGGGTGGCCGGCAAAAAGGCGGCCGCAGGCGTGGAATCATAAAGTTCGGCGATGACCAGCCCCGTGGCGCCAGCGACGCCGCTGACTTGAATGGTGTAACCGCCAGCGGGCGTCGTGGGATTGAAGACCGCGGCGTCGCGTGAGGCGGCGTTCAAGTAGCCAAACGCGGCGACCCGGGTGAAAGCCGTGACGAGCGCGGAGTCGCCGCCCCAGTTGTCGTTTAGCGCGACCGAGGTCTGGCCGGAGAAGATCTCGAGTTTGGGATCGGCGACCGCGGCCTCGGCGGAGACGCCGACGCCGGCGAGCGAGGGACCGACGGCCCGCACGAGCAGGGGCTTGCTGCCCGTCGTACCCGCGCCACCGATGAAGGTGCCGACAGTGAAGAGCGGGTCGGCGACCGTGAGGTCGGTGAGAATCGAGAGATTCGTAATCCGGCCGAAGTCCGGGTTGGTGGAAATGGCAAGCGCGGCGGCGGCAGTCGTCATTGAGCCGAAAGCATTCGTGATCACGCAAACATAGTTGCCCGCATTCGCCGCGGTGACGGCGCGGAGCACGTACATCGCGCCGGTCGCGCCGGGAATCGCGGTGCCATTGAAGCGCCACTGGTAAGTGAGGCCGTTGCCGGTGGCGCCGACGGAAAACACCGCGCTGCCGCCCGGGGAAATCGTCTGCGGTTTCGGGGCCGCGGCGATTTTCGGGGCGTTGGGCGAGGCGGGCAGATCGCCGAGCAGGATCATGCCCTGACTGCCGACGCCGACGACCACGCCGACGGCGCCGACCATCGCCTTGAACAGGAGGTTGGGCGCGGTGGAATTTTCGAGGAGCGTCCACGTGGCGCCGTCGGGGCTGACGTAGGAATTGGCCCCGAAGTCGTCGCCGCGGGCGACGAATTGAGAGCCGACGTAATGCACGCCGAAGATATTGGAGGTCGAGGGCAGGGTGTTGACCGTCCAAGTGGTGCCGTCGGTGCTCGTCAGCGAGCGCTTGTCCGTCGTGAGGATGACGAAGCGGCCGCCGCCATAGGCGCTGGAGCCGAGCTGAATGTTGCCAGTGAGAGCGGCCGGCGTGCGGTCGGTCCACGCGGCGCCGTCGGTGCTGGAAAGTATTTTCACGGGAGAGTTGAAACCGCCGCTGCTCGGGATGACGAAAACCCCCGCGCCAAACATGATGCCGATGGAGCTGCCGGTGGCACCGGGGATGCTGATGCCGCCGGTCCACGTGACGCCGTCAGTGCTGGTGCGGACGCCGCTCAGCGCGCTGGTGAGCGCGGCGACGAAGCGGCCGTTGCCGTAGGCGGCGCCAACCCACCGATCGAAGTTCGTGCCGGCGACGGCGGTCCACGCGGTGAGATTCGTGCTGTGGAGGATGCCCGAGAAGTCGGCGGTGACGTAGCGCGTGCCGTTGAACGCAGTCTTGCCGAAGTGTGCGGTCGTGCCGGTGGTGACGATGGTCCAGGCGGCCCCGTCGGTGCTGGTGAGCACCGTGCCGCCGGCGCCGGTGGCAACGAAGCGGGTGCCGTCGTGGATCAGGCCCGAGAGATCGTTGACGGTGCCGGTGGAGCGGCGGGTCCAGGTGGCGCCGTCGGTTGAAGTGATGATGGAGCCGTAGCTGCCAAGTACGAAGAACTGGCCGTTCGCGGCGGCGGTCCACGACGTGCTTTCGGTATTCGCGTCGGTCTGGCGTCGTGCAATGGGGAGGGCGGACGTGCGTTGGGTCCAAGTGATGCCGTCGGCACTGGACAAAATCTCCCTCTGGCTGGCCGCGACGAAACTGGAGCTGCCGGCAGATACGGAAGTGAGGGCGGTGTTTCCGCTGGGGAAGGCGGCCGAAGCGGTCCAGGTCGCGCCGTCGGCGGAGGTGTAGGCGACGGCGTTAAACGTGTCGCCGCGACCAACCGCGACGAACTTGCCGTTGGCGAAGGCCAGGTCGGAGATCGCCGGCGTGTTGGCGTTGGCCGCACCGGCGACGATCGCCTGGGTCCAGGTGATGCCGTCGGTGCTGTAGCTGACGACATTGCTAGACGCGGTGTAGACGAAGCGACCGGCGCCGTAGGTGCCGCGGAAAAGATTCGTGCCCGCAGCGCGCAGCGTCCACGTGAGGCCGTCGGTGGAGGCGAGAACTCTGCCGTTACCGGCGCCGCCGATGATCCAGGTGCCGCCGCCGTAAACGACGTCGGTAAGCTGCCCGACGATGCCGGAGGGGAGAGTGGTATTGATCGTCCAGGCCATGCCGTCGGTGCTGGTCATCACGAGTCCCCCGCCCTGCGAGGTGGGAGTGCCCAAGCCGGCGGCGACGAAGCGGCCGTTGGCGAACGTGACGGAATTGATATGCATATTCGCCGTGCTCATGCGGCGGATCGTCCACGTGATAGCGTCAGGGCTGGTGGCGATGGTGGCGTCGCGCCCGACGGCAACGTAAACGCCGTTGCCGAAGGCGGCATCCGTCCAGGCGATGGACGCGGGGAGCGAATTGGCCCAGCGCCAGTTTTGCTGGGCGCAGATGGGGAGAGCGAACAGGACAAACGCCGCGAGGCGGAGAACTAGGGCGACAATCGGGGAGCTAAGGTAAGCGTTCATGACGCGGCGATAGTCGCGCAAAATGGCGAATCGCGAAATACGCATGGATGCGTAGCCGCCGGAGAAATCCAGCTAACCGGCAAGGCGGATCAAAATCATTTCGCCGCGGGCGCCGGCGCGGGAACGAAAATCGGCACCGATCTTGCGATGCCGGCGGCGCCAGCCGACGAATCCCAGTGTACCCAGTCCCACCAGCAACGCGGAGGTCGAGGGCTCGGGAATGGCGGAAGTTCCGACGGCGATGAACAAGGGGCGATCCAACCCGGAGGCAAACTGCGACACCACGCCGAGGGATGTGATCGCGGAAATCGTGCCGCCGTCCGTATTGGCCACGAAAAGGCTGCCAGTAACAGGATCGAACGCCAGACCGAGGGGACCAGACAGTCCGGAGGCAAACTCGGAGACCACTCCCTGAGGTGTTCTTTTGGAAATTGTGCCGGCGTAGTAATTGGAGACGTAGAGGTTGTTACTGCCGTCGAACGCGAGCCCCTCGGGGGCGGTTAACCCAGTGAGATAATCCGACACCGCCCCGCCCGGCGTGATCTTGGAAACCGTGGTATTCGTGTGCGGCGTATCGGCCCAATTCGCCGCGTACACGTTGTTGCTACTGTCAATCGCGACCCCATAGGGATAGCTCATGCCGGAGGAGGCAAAGGTCGACACCACGGCGGCGGGCGTAATCTTCCACATCGTGCCGGCAAGGCTGTGATTCGCGGCGTAGAGATTGCCGTTGCTGTCGAAGGCCAAGCCTATCCCGTTGGTTACGCCCGTGGCAAACCCTGACACCACTCCACCGGGCGTGACTTTGGAAATCGTGCCGTAGTTATAATTGGCGGCGTAGAGATTGCCGCTGGTGTCGAAGGCCACGCCATAGGGATAGTCTAACATGGCAAACGTTGATTTTGTTCCGCTGGTACCGTTCGGTGTGATTTGGGTGATCGAGTTGTCGCCCCGAACGCTCACAAAAAGGGTCTGAGCGGGCGCCGCGGTGGCGAAAATCAGGGCGGACACAGCGGCCAGCGCGTGGAAGGCGTGGCGGCGAGGAGGGACGATTTTGTTTTTCATGGGATTTGTTTTGACTGAGCGGAAGGCAGATTTTTGGCAGGTTGGGATCAGTTCACCCGCGCGTGTTCAGGTTGGCGGCAATTGGGCGCAGTCACCGAACGCACCGGACGGATTGTTGTCCGGCAGGTCGTCCCACGTTCGAAGCGATGGGCGCACGCTCAGCGCAAAGCGGGCTGAACGAGGGGCGTTCATCGTCCCGCACTTTCCCCCAGATCGCACCAACCGGCCATACGCATCCCTGCGTAGGCCGGCGCTTCGGGCTAGCGCCCGGCCGGCCGCAGCAATTCGAGCGCGGCCACGGTGGCGGCGTTGCGAGTTTCGCAGCCGAGCTTGCGGAAAATATTTTCGACGTGCTTGTGCACCGTGCGCACGCCGGCACCGAGGATGGTCGCGACGTCGGGGTTGCTCTTGCCCTGGGCGACCCAGAACAGCACCTCGGCCTCGCGCGGCGTGAGCCCCAGCCGTCGCAGCGCCCCGGGACCGGGCGGGTCGCCCTTCTCCTCGAGCACGAACATCGCGAGGTCGTCGCGATCGGGCTCGGAGAACCGGCGCGCGATGAGCAGCGCCCCGGCGGCGCCGAGGCCGGCCGGCAGCGCGCCGCCGGTAAAATCCGGGTAATGCTGGTGCAGGAGCGCGTGCGCCAGCCGGGTGGAGAAAACGATCCGGCCCGCTCGGTCGGTCAGCACCACCGCGCGGTCGAGCGACTCGGCGAGCTGGTTCTCCGCCTCATAGCGCATCGCGAGCTCGTCGGCGAGCGCGCGCTGCAGGGCGCGGATCTGAAGGTGCGCGGCCACGCGGGCGAGCACCTCGGGCACGTGCACGGGCTTCGTGATGTAGTCCACCGCGCCGGCCTCGAACGCGCGCACTTTTTCTTCCGGCTCGTCGAGCGCCGTCATGAAGAGCACGGGCACGTCGCGGCACTCGGGCATGGCCTTGATGCGCGCACAGGTGGTGAAGCCGTCCACCCCCGGCATCACGACGTCGAGCAGGATGAGGTCGGGCAGGTTGTGCTCGAGCAGCGCCAACGCGCCGCGTCCGCTCTCGGCCACGAGCACCTCGTACCCCGCGCCGGAGAGGGCATCGAGCACGAGGGCGAGATTGGCGGGGGTGTCGTCAACGACAAGAATCTTGGCCTTGGAGTTCATGCGGCGGGGACGACGAGGCTTTTTTCCAGCCAGGCTTGGAGATTTTCCATCTGGAACTCACGTGCGAGCGATTCCGCGCGCGCCACGAAACCGGCGCATTCCGGTCGGCGGGCGCGCAGTTCCTCGAGCAGCGTGCGCAACGTCGCGATCTCGCCGCGGCGCACGGCCGCCAGCAGTGGTTCCAAATCGGCGGCAGGCGGCATGACGGTGCCCGCGGTGGTGGCTGCGGCCAGCGCGGCGGCAGGCTCGGCATGCAGCCACGTGAGGCCGAGGGCGAGGCCGAGCTTTTCGACGAGATCGGACTCCCGGAATGGTTTCGGCAAAAAGTCGTCGCAGCCGGCGGAGAAAGCGTCGTCGCGGTTGAAGGAGAGCACGCTCGCCGACATCGCAATCACCTTCATCCGCTCCCCGCCGGCGAGACCGCGGAGCCGGCGTACGAAGTCCAGGCCACCCATGCCCGGCATCCGCAGGTCGAGCAGGATGGCGTCGGGCCACCGCGCCCCGACGGCGGCGAGCGCCTGCTGGCCGGAAGCCGCCTCGGCGATTTCGAAACCGAGCGGAGTGAGCAGATCGGCGAGGAGCGAGCGGTTGACCGCCACATCGTCCACGACGAGCAATCGGCGGCGCGGCCCGGCATAGCCCGTGGCCGGGCGCATCTCGCGTGCCGGCAAGGCGGCATCGACCGCGAGTGCCTCAAGCGGACACGAGAACGAAAACGTGCTGCCCGCGCCGGGTGTGCTCTCGACCCCGAGCACGCCACCCATGAGCGCCACGTAGCGGCTGGCAATGGCGAGACCGAGTCCCGTGCCCGGCTCGGGCGGGCGGCCGTCAGCGGCCTGCTGGAACGGCTGGAAAAGTTTCAGCTGATCCGGGGTGGAGATGCCGGGGCCGGTGTCCGTGACAGAAAACGTAATACGGTGGTCGGAGACGTCCCCGGCTCCGAATGATGGGAGGTGGGCGGGCACGTCCCGGTGCCCGCAGGGGTTGACGTGCTCGGAACCGTGCGTGGTTCCAAATGCGGGCGCAGGGACGCGCCCGCCCACCCGCAGGGTGACGGAGCCGGTCGCGGTGAACTTGACGGCATTGGCGATCAGGTTGTCGAGCACCTGCCGGAGTTTCTGCGCATCGCCGAGCACAATGCCCGGAAGCGCGGGATCGGCTTCGAGAGTGAAGGCCAGCCCCTTCGCCTCGGCGCGCGGCGTAAAACCCGCGGCGGCGTCGCGCAGGAACTGCGGGAGGTGGAACGGCGCGGAGCGCAGCTCGACCTTGCCCGCCTCGATCTTGGAGAGGTCGAGCACCTCGTTGATCATCCGCAGCAGGTGCTCGCCGCTGCTACCGACGATGCGGAGGCGCTCGCGGTTTTTCGTGGAGAGATCGCGCTCCTTCAGCAGGACCTGCGAGTAGCCGATGATGCCGTTGAGCGGCGTGCGCAGCTCGTGGCTCATGTTGGCCAGAAAAAGGCTCTTCGCCTGGTTGGCCGCCT
>JBIJCX010000095.1:0-24497 GCA_044344465.1 Opitutaceae bacterium | reverse complement strand
ACCGGGGGCCGAGAGCGTATCCGATGGCCTGCGACGCCTGCTGGACATGGTGCTCGGCTGGCGCCTCCACCCCGGTTGCCCTCTCCCAGACCACTCTCGTCGCCCGCGCGACGTGGGATAAGTGCAGACTTCAGCCCGCGCGCGATTATCCCCCATTTTCCAGGCGCGGGCTGAAGCACCGCGCTACGCCTGGCGCCCGTCGGACCGAGATCAAATTTTCTTGTGGCCGCCGTCGCAGAACGCGCCGTTCTGCGAGTGCTTGCAGCCGCACCAGGCCACTTTGCCCTCGGCGGCGATCTCCACTTGCTTCGGGGCAAAGCCGGTGCCCTTGTGCGAGCCGTCGCAAAACGGCTGGTTCTTGGACGCACCACAGGTGCACCACCAATAGGTGCCAGGCTTGGTTTCGAGGACGTAGGGCGACTTCTGGGCGACAATCGGATCGGGCATGATGGGTGTTGGTTTGATGTGGCGTAGCGCCGACGACGCGCCGGCGTGAATCGAGCAGGTTAATTCAACCACCCGGATTATCAACTTTCCTGTACCACATAGTGGCAGCCCTTGCTGCGCGGATTGAGCGAGGCGGCGTGGACCACGAGCAGCGCGGTCTGGATCGCGTTGCGCAATTCGATGAGCTCGCGCGTCAGCCGGCACCCGCGGTAAAAGCTCTGAATTTCCTCGCGCAACTCGATCAGGATCCGGCGGGCACGCGTCAACCGCTTGGGCGAGCGGACGACGCCGGCATAATTCCACATCGTGTGCTGGATCTGCAGCATGTCCTGCCGGATCAGCACCGGATCGGCCTCGCGCGTCGGGCTTTCCCATTCGCGGGGCGCCGGTTGCCGGAAATTTTCCCGGGCGAGTTCGGCCGCGTCCGCTTCGGCGGCGAATTTCGCGCTCACGAGGCACTCGAGCAGTGAGGTGCTCGCGAGCCGGTTCGCGCCATGCAGGCCGGTGCAACCCGTCTCGCCGATGGCGTTCAGGTGCCGCACGCTCGTGCGCCCCGCGAGATCCGCGTGCACGCCGCCGCACGCGAAGTGTGCCGCGGGCACAACCGGGATCGCCTCGCGCGTGATATCCACGCCCTGCTCGAGGCACCTTTTGTAGATGCTCGGAAAACGGTCGCGGATGAAATCCGGCTTCATGGCCGCCAGATCGAGGAACACGCACGGTTCGCCACTGACCGCGAGTTCCTGCTTGATGGCGCGGGCAACGACGTCGCGCGAGGCCAGGGAGCCACGGGGATCGACCGGATCCATGAAGCGTTCGCCGCGCGCATTGAGCAGCACGGCGCCCTCGCCGCGCAGCGCCTCGGTGATGAGGAAGCGGGGCGCGTTTTTCTTGGCAAAGACCGTCGGGTGAAACTGGACGTACTCGAGATCGATCAACCGTGCCCCCACGCGATAGGCCATCGCCACGCCGTGCCCCACGCTCCCGGACTGGTTGGTCGAATGCAGAAAAATCTGCCCGAGGCCGCCGGTGGCGAGAATCGTCTTCTTTGCGACGATCGCGACGGTCTCGCCGGTCTGCGTGTCGAGGACATAGGCGCCAAAGCAGGTCAACGGTTCGTACTTGTCGGCGAGATCCTCGGAATTGTGCGAGAGCGTCAGCAGGTCGATCGCGACCCAGCCGGTCCGGCGGGCGATCAGCGGCGTGGCATCAACCCGCTGCGCGACCGCAGCGAGGATGGCGTGACCGGTGGTGTCCTTGGCGTGGATGATGCGCCGTTCGGAATGCCCGCCTTCGCGGGTGAGATCGAGTTCGCCCGAAGCCTGGCGATCGAAGCCGACCTTCAGGGCATCGAGCAGGAGTTCCTTCACGGCCGCCGGACCTTCGCGGGCGAGGTGCTGAATCGCGACCGGGTTGGCCGTGCGATCGCTGGCCGCAAAAATATCCTGCGCGAGCGAGGCCGGATCGGTCGCGACATCGTAGATGATTCCACCCTGGGCCCAGTCGCTGTTGGCGGCGAGCGGCTCGGCGAGCGACAGGAGTTCAACCGACCGGCCGTGTCCGGCGGCGCGCAGGGCATAGGCGGAGCCGGCGAGGCCGGCGCCGATCACGAGACAATCCGTGTGCAGGGTTTTCATCGGGTGGGGCGGCGGCCGGTCCTGGCGGGTCGCACGGTCAGACTCAGATCCGCGGCCGGCGCCGAGTGCGTCAGCGCGCCGATGCTGATCACATCCACGCCGGGCAAGGCAAAGTCGCGGACGGTCTCGAGGCGCACCCCGCCGGAAACCTCCACCAGCGCGGCGCCGGCGATGAGCATCACCGCCTGGCGCACCAAGTCCGGGGTCATGTTGTCGAGCAGGATCACCTCGGCGCCGGCCCGCACGGCCTCCTTCACCTCGGCGAGGGTCTTGGCCTCGACCTCGATTTTCGCGAGGTGCGGCGCCGCGGCGCGGGCGAGGTTCACGGCGCGCGTGAGCGAACCCGCGGCGGCGATGTGGTTGTCCTTGATCAGTACGTGTTCGCCCAGCGAGGAACGGTGGTTGGAGCAACCGCCGCACCGCACGGCGTATTTTTCGAGCGCGCGGTAGCCGGGCGTCGTCTTGCGGGTATCGACAATGCGCACGCCGGTGCCGGAGACCGCGGCCGCGAAGCGACGCGAAAGCGTGGCGATGCCGGACAGCCGCTGGATGAAGTTGAGCGCCGTCCGCTCCGCGGTGAGGAGGGCAGCCGTCGGGCCGGCAACATCGAGCACGCGGCCGTCCTGCCGGATGCGGTCGCCATCCCGGGCCGTCAGCGTGACCTTCAGCGCAGGATCCACCCGCGCAAAGACCCGTGCGGCGACCTCGAGTCCGCATACCACCAGGTCATGGCCGGCGGCGATGAAGGCGCGCGAACGGTGCGCCGGCGGAAAAATGGCGCGGCTGGTGACATCGCCGAGCCCGGCGTCTTCCTCGAGCGCGAGGTCGATGAGGTGATCGGTGCGTGGATTGGGCATGGCGTTTAATCCGTGGGCGAGAGTTCGAACATCCGGTCAATGCAGCCGGCCGCCCGGCGGCGCAGGCCTTCTTCCAGCGTGATGATCTGGTCCGGTCGTGGCGCGATCAGCACGTCGCGCACCTTTTCGAGTGAATTCAATTTCATGTACGGACACAGCCGGCAGCCGGCGATGAACATTTTCTCCGGCGCCTCGACCTGCAATCGGCCGACGAGTCCGCACTCGGTCAGCATCAGATAGTACGGTGCGGCGGTTGTCTTGACGAATTTCATCATGGCGCCGGTGCTGCCCACGAAGTCGGCCGCGGCCGCCACTTCCGGGGTGCATTCGGGATGAGCGACGACTTTCAACCCGGGAAACTGCGCGCGCGCGCCGGCGATGTCCGCGGGGCGGTACTCGTCGTGCACGATGCAGGTGCCGTCCGAGGTGATGATTTCCTTGTCCACGCCGCGGCGTTTCAGTTCGTCGCGCAGATTCTGGCCCATCAGGCGATCGGGGACGAAGAGGATCCGTTTCGCCGGCAGATTTGCGACGATGTGGTACACGTTGCCGGACGTGACGCAGACATCCGACTCCGCCTTCACGTCGGCGGTGCTGTTAATGTAGCACACGACGGTCGCGTCCGGGTAAAGAGCCTTCAACCGGCGCAGGCCGTCGCCGTTGAGGGAATCGGCCAGCGAGCAGCCGGAATTGCGATCGGGCACGACGACGGTGGCCGCGGGCGAGAGAATCTTGGCGGTCTCCGCCATGAACACGACGCCGGCAAAAACGATCATCTTCGCCTGCGCCTCCCGCGCCTTCATGCTCAGGAAATACGAATCGCCCCGAAAATCGGCCACCCCGTAGATGATCTCCGGTTCGACGTACGAGTGGGCGAGAATGATCGCGTCCTTTTCCTTCTTGAGCCGGTTGATCTCGAGGGTGAGCGGGGCGATGGCGCGGCACGTCTCGAAATTCCACGTCCTGGCCCCCGGCTCACAATCCACGTGCAGCAGGGCGCGCAGGAGTCGCTCGGCCTCGGCTTCGACGGCATTGTCAGTGGTGATCATGATGGGTACTGGATACAGCTCTGCCGCGCGGTCAATCCGGCGGCCGGGGACTTCTGCGGCGGGTCACGATGAGGTTCCTCCCGGGCAGCGTAAAGGGGTTTTGCCGATCGACGCTTTTGCCGATCGACGGAGGCGCGGGTTGCACTTGCTGGCGGTCGATTCCCAGCTGGCGAAGGATGGGCCCCCCGCTCATTTGAATCCAGGATGACGCCGGCAAAGTGTCACGTAATCCGTGACACTCTGGCCGGGGTCTTCGCGCGCGACGGCCTGCGCGTTTACCGTTGGAAAATCCGCTTGCGGGGGCCGCGAAGGCCGGGAATGAAACGCACCTGTGCAAATCCTCGTCACGCTTACGTTGCTGGCGGCTCAGTCTTCGGTCTGGGATCAAGTTCAGCGGGTTCCCCGGCAGTTTTGGATCAATGCCATCATCTGCGTCCTGGCCGTGCTGTTGGTGGCCCGGCTGTGGCGGGAGATGAAGCGGTTGAACGATTACGCACCCTATATCGTCGCGGTGATCGTGACGACGACGGTTTTCTTTTATTGGGTCTACAATCGGACCGAACCGCGCATTCTTTCCCCGCTGGTCGATCGGCTGATGCCGTTCTTCCCCACCAAATCGAAACATGAACAGGATCTCGAAAAGCTGCGGCGGGCGCGGGAGAACTGAGCCGCCGTCCTGGTTCAGATCGCCACGGGTCGGGAATCGACCGGCTCCCCTGACGCAATGAAGGCCGAGGCCCGCCAGATCGTGGCTGCGCTGAAGCTCGAACCCCTGCCGCGCGAAGGGGGATTTTTCCGGTCGACGTGGCGAGGGGCCGGGAGCTCGGCGATCCTATATCTGCTCACCCCCGGGAATTTTTCCGCGCTGCACCGGCTGCAGGGCGACGAGATGTGGCATTTCCACGCGGGTGACGCGGTGGAACTGGTGCAGCTCGATCCGCGGGACGGCACGGCGGGTGTCGTCCGCCTTGGCCCGGAAGTGCTGGGCCAGGACTGTCCGCAGGTCCTCGTGCCGGCCGGAGTTTGGCAGGGCGCACGGGTGGTGGCCGGGGCGGGGGCGGGCTGGTCCCTGGTCGGCTGCACGATGACGCCGGCCTGGGACGAGCGGAATTTCGAGTTGGCGGTGCGGGCTGAACTTTTGCGCGCCTTTCCGGCGGCGGCCGCGCTGATCCGGTCCCTGACGAGATGACTTTTGACAGCGGGGATGGGGCGGACCACGTTGGCCGGCGTGGCTTTGTCCGAACTTAGAAAAGAATATTCGTTGGCGGGTCTCACGGAGAAGGATCTGGCGCGCGATCCGTTCCGGCAGTTCGACAAGTGGTTTCAGGAGGCGGCGGCGGCCAAGGTGGTGGAGCCAAATGCGATGACCCTGGCGACGACCAGTCGGGAAGGCCGGCCCTCGGCGCGCACGGTCCTGCTCAAGGGCGTCGACGGCCGTGGCTTCGTGTTTTTTTCCAACTACGAGGGCCGCAAGGGCCGCGAGCTGGAGGCGAACCCGCATGCGACCCTGCTCTTTCCGTGGCTCGTTCTGGAGCGGCAGGTCATCATCGAGGGCGCGGTGAGCAGGGTTCCCCGCGAAGAGAGCGAGGCGTATTTTTACTCGCGGCCGCGCGCGAGCCAGCTCGCGGCGTGGGTCTCACAGCAGAGCACGATCATCTCGGGCCGCGGGGTGCTCGAGCAAGCCATGAAGGCGCTTGAGCAACAGCATGTGGGCCAGGAAGTGCCGGTGCCCCCGCATTGGGGCGGCTGGCGGCTCGTGCCCGAGACGGTGGAGTTCTGGCAGGGGCGGCGCAGCCGGCTCCACGATCGGCTGCGTTACCGGCGCGTGCAGGACAGCTGGACCGTGGAGCGGCTGGCTCCTTAGGCGCGGGCCCGGTTTCCCATCTTCTTTCCCTGTGCCGACTGCGAAGAAAAGTCCAGGTGCCCGTCGCCGGCCCGCGGTGGGAAAAATTCCGGCCGCCCTCCTGGCGGCGGCGTTGCGCGCGCAGAGCGAAGGCGTGTTCATCGCGGATCGGCGGGCGGGTCCGAAGGGCCTGAAGATCCTTTTTGCCAACGAGAGTTTTTACGCGATGACCGGTCATGCGGCGCCCGATCTGATCGGGCGCCGGCACGGAGTCCTGCACGTGGATCAGGTCGAGATCAAGCGGTTGCGGCGGTGGCTGCCGGGCGCACGGCTGGGCGAGCCGCTGGCGGGCGAAGGGTTCGTGGTCCGGGCGGACGGCACCACGATCAGTGCGGCCTGGAGCTTCGATCCGTTGTTCGATGCGGCCGGGCGGCTGACCCACGTCGTCGCCACGTATCGCGATCAGACGGAAAAGCGGCGCCTGCAGGAAGCGCTGATGCACGCCCAGCGACTCGACGCCGTCGGCCGGCTCGCGGGTGGCGTGGCCCACGATTTCAACAACCTGCTCTCGGTGATTAACGGCTACTGCGAAATGCTGGCCGTCCATGTGGCGGCCAATCCGCAGGCGCTCCGCGAGGTGGCCGAAATCCACCACGCCGGCCGCAAGGCCGCGGCCCTCACGCAGCAGCTCCTCGCCTTCAGCCGCCGCCAGCCGTTGAACGCGCAGGTCATAAATCTCAATACGCTCGTGCAGGACAATGCCGAGATCCTGCGCCGGCTGATCGGCGAGGCCGGCCGGATCGATTTCGAGCTCGCGGAGGGGCTCGCCAACGTCCGCACCGATCCGGCGCAGTTCCAGCAGGTGTTGCTCAACCTGGTGCTGAACGCGCGCGACGCCCTGCGCGACCGCGGGCGGATTGTTGTCACCACTTCCAACCGCGATATCACCTCCGGGCTCAACCGCCGCACGACCGACACGCCGCCGGGCCACTATGTGAGCCTCGCGGTGGCCGACAACGGCATCGGGATGGATGCGCAGACGCAGACGCACCTGTTCGAGCCGTTTTTCACCACCAAGCCGGAGGGCAAGGGCACGGGCCTTGGGCTCGCCCTCGTCTACGGTGTGGTGCAGCAGAGCGGCGGTTATGTCACGGCGCGGAGCGCGCTGCTGGTCGGCTCGACGTTTGAGGTGTTGTTGCCGGCGGTGGCGGAGCCGGTCGAGGAACCGCCGGCCGCGGTCGTGCCCCTGCCGTCGATGCGCGGCAGCGAGAACGTGCTGATCGTCGAGGACGACGAGGTGGTGCGCAAGATGGTCGCGGGCATCCTGACCGCCGATGGCTATCGGATGACGGCCGCGAAATCGTTGGCCGAAGCCCTGCGGGTCACCGCGCCGGCGGCGCCGGTGCAGCTGGTGATCGCGGACCTGGCCGGCGAAGGCGAAAAGTTCGTGCGCCAGCTGTTTGGCACGCGGCCGGCGCTGCGGGTGCTGTGCACGAGCAACCATGATTTCAAGATGCCCGTCAGCTGGCTGCCGCCCGAGCACCAGGTCTGTCTCAACAAGCCGTACGCGTTGAGCGAACTGGTCCGCGCGGTGCGGAAACTGCTCGATGCGTGATGCCATGCCGGAGCTGTTCTTGATTCGGCACGCGCACGCGGTGGACGCGGAGGAAAACCCGGAGCGGCCGCTGAGTGACCGCGGCCGGAAGCAGATCCGCACCCTCGCGAAATTCCTGTGCCCAAACGGGGCGCCGCAGCCGTCGGAGATCTGGCACAGTTCGCTCGTGCGGTCGCGCGAGACCGCCCAGTTGCTGGCGGAGCGGCTCGAGCTCGATGCCCCGCTGGTGCTCGTGGCCGGGCTCGAGCCGGAGGACGAGCCGGCGGTGATCGCCCGAAAAATCGAGGCGCTCCGGCATCCGCTCGCGATCGTCGGGCATGAGCCGCACCTCAGCGCGCTGGCGTCGCTGCTCGTCGCCGGTCCGGAGGGGCGCGCGATGTTCGTCCTGAAAAAGTGTTCGGTGCTCGCGCTCGAGGGCGCCGGAGCGCGGTGGCAGGTGCGCTGGCTGATCTCGCCGGAATTGCTGGCATGACCATTTTCCTGACGGGTGCCTCGGGTTTGGTCGGCTCGGCCTTTGCGCGGGCCGCCCGGCGGCGCGGGCATCGGGTGGTCGGGGTCGTCGGCGGCCACGCCGGTGAGATCGAGGGGCTGGCCGAAAAGCGGGCGATCGACCTGGCCAACGCGGGTGCGACGACTTCGGCCGTGCTCGATGTTTTTCCCGAGGCCATCGTCAATTGTGGCGCGGTCTCCTCGCCGGATGCGTGCGAGGTCAATCCGGCCCAGGCGCAGGCATTGAACGTGGCCCTGCCGGCGTTGCTGGCGCAACTCGCCCACCACGTGAGCGCCCGCCTGGTCCACGTGTCCTCGGAACAGGTGTTCGACGGCACGCAGACCACGCCCTATCGGGCGGACGACGCGCCTTCGCCGATCCAGCTCTACGGACGGCAGAAACTCGAAAGCGAGCGGGCGGTGCACGCGGCGGCGGCGGACGAGGCGGTCACGTTGCGGGTCCCGCTGTTGATGGGCAACAGCCTCACCGGCCGGCGGAGCCCGCACGAGCGCTTGTTTGCCGAATGGGCGGAGGGCCGCATGCCGCGGCTGTACCGGGATGAATTCCGGCAGCCGTGCACAGCGGAAAATCTGGCGGAGGTGGTGCTCGAGTTATGCGAGCGGCCGGATGTGCGCGGCGTGCAGCACTGGGCCGGCGCCGAGGTGATCTCGCGTTACGAGCTGGGCCGGAGGATCCGGGATCATTTCAAGCTGACGGAAACCGAGGCGCCCATCGCGGGTGTGGCCCGGGCGGAAACACCCGAGGCGATCCGGAAGCGGCAGGCCTGCCTGGCGCTCGATTTCGCGCCGCTGGCCGCGAAGCTCAAGACGCGGCCGCAGACGATTGCGGAGCAACTCGAGGAGCTGAAGGTGCCGCCGCCGTGGCGGGAGTGGTATCTGAAGTCGGGGTAGGGGCCGGAATCCGCGTCTGGATTTCTTCGATCGATCGCGCGCGAAAGGCCGTCGTCGAGTTCGACGAAACCGGGATAGGAGTTGTCGCCGCCGCTTGGTAGACTGGCGCAGGGAATCAGTTGGTCATCGATCAACCAGTGGAGGGTGGTCTGCGGGCCGGAAGGAGTTTGGCGGCGTCCGCAGAGGTAGGCTTTTTCCCCATGGGTCGCGGCACGCCAGATGTAGTGTCCGTAGGTACTGGCGGCACGATGGACCATGGGGCGGAGGAGCTTGGTGGGGCGAGATGTAATCATCGGTGATGGTGCGGTGGTGCACCCAGGTGCGCCCGCGATCGAGGCTGAACATAAGATTCGACCCGGGACGGCCGTAACTGCACGCGAGGCCGCCGTGGCTCATCACGACCATATCGGGGTCGACTCCGCGTTCCTCGAGCGTGACGGGCTCGCTCCAGGTCTTGCCGCGGTCCAGGGACCACGTCTGCAGCATCGGTCCGCGATGCCGCAACACGGCCGTCATGCCCGTCGCCGAGAGCCGCACCACCGACGGTTCGGCCGTGTTGCCGATGGTTGAAAAGTGATCCCAGGTGGCGCCGCCATCTACGGATCGGATGAGGAAGGATTGCCGTCCCCCGGGAGCGGCGCAATAAACCGAGGCGAGCATTTCCCCGTTTCCGAGGTCGAAGAGATCACGCGAGACATCCGTCCAGCCCATGCCAGCGGGAACGCGAATCATGTTCTCGAACATCGTGAACCGCTCCGCCTGCGGATCCAGCCGGTAACTCATGCCGATGAAAACGCCGTCCTCCCGGAGGTATTTGGTGGTCCAGCGCGATAATCCGAAGATCGTCCCGTCCCGCAGCCGGACGAACGATTGGGGCGTGAAGGACTTGTACTGGAGGTCCCGGACGGGCGTCCAGCTCTTGCCGGCGTCGAGGGAACGGAACACTCCATAGGGTTCGAATTTCGCATCCGGACCCTGGCCCACGGTCATTATACGAAACCCCGTAGGCCCGGCCCTGGAACCAGGTCACCCGCCACAGCCAGTCGCCCGGCTGCAGAATCTTGTGCAAGGCGCTCCACGATTGTCCGTCCGCGGAAAATGCGACCCGCGTCTGGCGGCCGACATATTCCTCATTCTTCATGATCGACCCGCCCATCACGAGCATCAGGCGGCCGTCGGGGGTGACGGAGAATTTGGGATCACGGAGATCGATCCCGTCTTCCTGCAACTGGGCCGCCTGCTGCCAGGTTTCTCCGTCACGAGACTCGAAAATCCGCACCGTGCCGTCTGGCGATTCGTGTTTTGTCCCCTCGCGAAAGGAGCACAACCAGCGATTCTGATATCGGATCAGGTCGGTGAACTCATTGCTCCGGTCCGAAGCCCAAATTCGGCGGACCGACGCAATTCGCGCCGCGCCGCCGTCGGCCGCGGCGAATACCGCCGTTGCTCCGCTCACTACGCATACGGCGGCCAACCGCGCGCCACGCCACCACCGGGATAATTCGTTCATAAGGGAACAGGCGGACCCGGTCCGCGGAGATCCGGGATTCTCCGCGGTTAGGATGAGTTCGCGCCGCCTCACTGCCGGCCGCCAGCGCCTGGTGACTTCTTCAGGTGCGCGTCGAACCAGTCGGCGAGGACCCCAATGTCCCGCTCCTGGTGCGGAAACGTGCCGTGCCCCACGCCCGGCTTGGGGATCAACTTGGCCTCGACGCCCACCGCCCTGAGTTTCTCGACGATCAACTCGGACTGCTGGATCGGAACGAGTTTATCGGCGGCGCCGTGAATGATGAGCGTCGGCGGATCGTCGGCGCTGACGTGAGTCACGGGAGAGATGGCGCGGCCGATCTCCGCGATCTTCGCCTCGTCGGTGACACGCTCAAACGCCTTCGTCGTCGGATCCTGCTGGAGAAAATCGAAGACCGCCTTGTAGTCTTTCAGGAGACCACGGCCCACTGCGCTCACGCCCGGCGCGCCGTAATTCAGAAAGTCGGTCGGGGGCCGCAGGACGGCCACCGCCTGCAGGCGGCTGGAGGTCCGCTCGACGGGATCCTTGGCATTCGGCTTCCCCAGATCGCCCGCCATCGCCTGCAACAACGCAAGGTGTCCCCCTGAAGACGCCCCGTAGATCCCGATGTGATCCGGATCAATCTTGTAGTCCTTCGCGTGGTAGCGGATGTAGCGGACCCCGCGGTTCAAATCTTCGATCATGTCGGGAACGGCGTACCGTGGCTGGCTCCGATGGAGAACGCCGAAGACCGTGTAACCCCGGTCAGTCATGGGAATGACCTGTGCGATCCGCGGCTTGATTTGATCGAGGGAAGAGATCCAAGCCCCGCTGATTACCAGGATAATCCCCAGCCCATTGGCATTCTGGCGCGGTGTGAAGACATCCATCGTCAGCGATGCGCCGAAGGATCGGCCATAGATGATGTCGTGTTGGCGCGTAAACGACGGATGGTCGTCCGCGCCGCAAACGCGAGGCACCGAAAACAAGAGCACGCCAACACACGCAGCGATCGGGACTAGTTTCCTAAGAGGGCGTTCAAAGGGTTTCTTTTGTTTGTCATTCTGAGCGCCAGCGAAGAATCCAGCAGGAGGTTCGACCCCGGAGCATTGCGGTGTAAGTCCAATTGGATTCTTCGCTACGCTCAGAATGACAGGGCTTCTTGGGCGTCCTTTAAGGTACCCATGGAAACGGCGACCGGGAAGCTGGGACTTGAACGCGAGAAGTCTAGGGAGGGAAACGTGGATCATATTCTTTGAGATCTTATATAGGCTGATTTCTACGGGTGGCGGGCCGGCCCCGCAACCGTCGGCGCGCGGGGCTTCGATTGCGCGCAGAAGGTCGGTGCGATTGGGATTCGTCAAAACGATCCGTTGACCCCCACGTTAAAGCTCACGCCGAAGTTCGTGATGTTGATCATTCGGGCGTAGGTGGGCAGGTCATTGCTCGACTTGAAGCGCTGTATTTTCTGGCCGGTGACATTCCGGAGGTTGGTGAAGACGGAGAGATTTGGCCGCAGGCTGTAGCTGAGGTTCACATCGAGATGGGTTCTCGCCGGGTAATAGTTGATCCCATTCGTGCCGATGTTTGTGACCGTCGCGTACGTTTCATCACTCCGGTAGTTCCACTTCAACGAGGCGCCCACCCGCTTCTTTCGGAATTGAAAGCCCCAATTCGCGTTTGTCGGTACAAAGTTCGTGAAGCTGTCCGCCGCAGGGCCGCTAATGTCGAGTTTGGTCACGTTGGCAAACACCCGGATGTACTGGCCCCATCCGCCCAGCCAGGGATCCAGCGGACGAAGCGATTGCTCGTAACTGACCTCGAATCCCTCGACCTTCGCCGCACCCACATTCGCCGTCGTCACCACCTCCCAACCGACCAGATTGGGATCCAACCCCGCCTCCGTGAGCTCTCCGGGCGTGGCCGGCCTGGTCTGGTTGTCGAAGAAATCCTTGATGTCCTTGCGGAAAAGTCCGGCGCTGAAAACACCGCCCTGATCGGTGTAATACTCCAGCGTCAGGTCGTAGTTATCCGCGGTCCACGGCAGCAGGCCCGGGTTGCGCACCGTCAAGCGACCGCCGGAGACATCGCCGTCCGAATCCGTGAACTCGCTCACCACGGTACGCGGAATGATAAAGGAGAAATCGGGACGGCCGTAGGTCTTCGCGTAGGCCGCGCGGGCCAGGAGTTTCTCCGTGAAGTTATATGTGAGGTGCAGACTCGGGTAGTAGCCATCGTAGGTCCGCTTCGTCCGCGCAGCCCGTTCGTGCCAGGTCAGCTCGATTTCCTGGAGGGAGCCTGACGTCCCCGCCTCGGGCTTCCGGATCCGCGCCCCCGACGCCGTGAGCGCATAACTGCCGTCCGCCCGCCGCTGCCAGACCGCATCGGGCGTGTTGAGCGATCCGGCTCCCTTGCCCGTCGTCTTCTCGTAGCGTACGCCGGTCAGCAAGGTCAGGCGGTTATGGAGGAAGTGCGCCTCCCCTTGGAAATACAACGCGTCCGCGACTTCCTGGATGAGCTCCGAGTTGAGGCGCGCCGCCTGTACGCCCGCGGCCACCTGGGCCGGCGTCTGGTAGAACAATCCCGGATCCTTTTGCCACGCCTGCCACGCCAGATGCGGCGAAACCAAGGGTGCCGGCCGCCCCGAGGGATCATACCGCAACACCTCGTACTGCGTCACGTAGGGCATCGGCGACAGGTTGCCGTTGATGCCGCGATACGTGTAGTTGTTCGAACGGACGGCAAAGTCGCGCGTCTGGTCCTTGCGCGCGCCGCCCACCTGCACGAACGCCGGCACGGGCAGGAAACCGAGCCGGCGTCGGATATCCGCCTTGTAACTGTACATCGTGTCGCGGACGTCCCTGGGATTGGTGGTGGCCTGGGTAATTGTGGTGAAATTGTGGATGCTGGGATCGTGTACATCGAGTTCCTGGTTCGCATTGTTGAAGACCGAGATCCGGCCCGGTCCGCGCACGGGATCGATATCGCGGAACTCCACGCGAAAAGGGATCGTCGTGGCGACCACGACACTGTTGAACTGGCCGTTTTCGATGTTGCGATTCCACAGCCGCGCATCCGACTGGCCGAACTGGAGATCGATTTTCCAGTTGCCGTTGGTGAAGAGGTAGCGGAGGTCTCCGCGGTAGCCGCCCGTTTCGCGCTGCGTGAAATTGTTTGCGAAAGAAAGGCTCCCGCGCCCGGTGGCGCCGAGCGTGTTCGTTTCGTTGTAACTGCCGGCAACGCCGCCCGCCACCGTCGACGTCGCATTCGTGCCCGTGCCGAGATTGAACTGATAGTTCGAGTTCAGAAACTCCCGAAAGTACGTCTGGATTCCCGCCGACAGCACGGTGTCCCGTCGCACGCGCCAGTCCGCCTTGAGCGCGATCGAGCTGCGGGCCGACAAACCCGCGGCGGTCAGGTAATTGGCGCCCGAGGTCATGGGCTTTGCAATCGATGCGCCAAAGGTCGCGCTGCTCGTGGTATGCCCCGGCGTCGATCGTTCCTGCGGGGTCCAGCGGTTCACATTCGTGCCGGTCACGACGATGCCGAAGTTCTCCGTAGCCGGAAGCGTATAGGTGAAACTCAGGCTCGGCCGGACGTAATAGAGATCTTCCTGCCACGCGCTCGCCACCGGCTTGAGGGAAAAGTGGCCGAGGTCGCCCGCGAGGTTCAACTGGTAACGAAAGGAAGCGCGCGAGCTCTCGAATGCGCTCTTGCTCACCATATTGATCGAACCGGCCATCGTATCCGCACCCGTCGCGGGCGTGGGCACCTTGGTCAGCTCGACCCGCGCGATGTTGTCACTGGACATCTGCTCCGACATGCTAAGGGTGCGCGTGTTCGAGCTCAGCGCGGGATTGGCGAGCGACGCACCGTCGAGGGTGATTACGGTCAAATTGGGCGGAAAACCCCGGATATAAAGCGTCGACGACGCACGATCGTCGCCGTTCGCGGCGACCCCGGGCATGGATTTCAGAAATTCCGCGATATTGCTGTCCGCGTGCTCGCTGAGATCGCCGGTCGACACGACCGTCTTGATGTTCGGGGCGACCCGTTGCTCGTTGATCGCGATGGTCGCGGAATCCATCTCGCGCGAGGCGTTGACCTGAAACGGATCGAGTTCCGTGATTCCGTCCTGTTTCCCATAGATGGCGGCGCTCGTCAGGCTCAGGTCCCGCCGGACACTCTGGCCGGCTGGAACGGTGAGCGAAACATCCTTCGGATCGAGGCCGGTATAGGTTGCTTCGAGGACAATCGATCCGGCGGGCACGTCCACGATCCGGTAGCTTCCAGCCTCATCGGTGAAGGCGGCGAGGTTCGTGCCCTTGACGATGACCCGCGCGTTATTGAGGTAGCGACCGGTCGCCGCATTCTGGATCCGGCCTTCGATGACACCCGTTTGGCGGCCCGAGCCGTCGCTCGCCGCTTGGGCGAATCCGGCGGCAGCGACGGCGAAGGAAGTCCAACTGATCAGCCAGACGATGGATTTGAGATGTTTCATAAGGAGCGGAGTTTGGCCGGGCGAAACCGGCTGCTGGTGAATTTACCCGGGGGCCGGCAACCAAACGGCCTCGGCGGAGCTCGGCCCTCCGAGGGCCAAAAAAGTACGGCGCCGTGAACCATCACACCGTGTTCTTCTCGAGCCGTCACGGCTGCCATCGAAGTTGATATTAGCGGGCTTTTCCCGGCGTGTCCCAGATCGCCACCCCCATGTGGTAGCGCTCATGGTTCTCCACTGACTGGGAGTAATAGGCCGTGACGATTCTGCCGTCCGCGCGCTGTACACTGCTGGGGTAGCCACAATCCTGCGCGATGCTGTTCATGATTCGAGTGGACGCACTCCACGTCTTTCCCTCGTCGCTGCTGAATTTGGCCAGCACGCCGCTCTGGCCTTCCAGACGCTTGCCATAGCTCAACAAGATGCGTCCATCCTGCAGGCGCAGCAGGTGGGCATTGAGTTCGCGGGTTTCCGTCACCGGCTCCGCTCCCTGCCAGGTCGCCCCGTCGTCATCGGAGCGGAACAGCTCCATGCGATAGAGTGGATTTGTTCTCGCGGCGGCCAGCCACTTTCGCCCGCTCAGATGAAAGATCGAAGTCTCGTTGTGGTTCGGACCGATGAGCGCGCCGCGCTGCCAAGTCCGGCCGTCGTCCTGACTGGTGAAATGCCAGACGTGCCGGGCCGCGGGATCCTTGATCCCGCGCGCGTAACACGTCGTGTGCAGCTTGCCGTCCTCGCCGGGCAGGATCGGTCCAAACGGGACGAAGTGCGTCCATCCGCTTTCCGGCGCGGGGAATTCCTTGATCCGCGTCCAGGTTCGCCCGCCGTCGCCGGAGCGGGACACCCAAACGGGAATGATCTTGCCGCCGGATTTTCCGGCCTTCCGCTCCCAGCCGGAACAGAGCACGACCAGATCGCCGTTGCGGGCGCGTCCGGCGGCCACGTTCATTCGCACCGTTTCCGGCTCATTGGGCGAGGGGTTGCCGCGCTTCTCCCAGAAAACGCCGTCCTTGCTCACCCAGCAGTCGATGTCACCCGGCAGGCTGCTGTGGCTCGGCTGATTGTGGATCACCGCGGCGATACTGCCATCGCCCAGCAGCGTGAGATTCGGCCAGGCGCAGACGTTGTCGACCGCGACGTATCGGGAAATCCACGTCGGCTTGGCCTTCTCGACGGCGTGGACGTCGAAAAACGACAGTCCCGATAATAGAAGGAAAAACAAAGGCGTTTTTTTCATGGTGATACGATTCGGATTAAACGGCCGGTGCGGTCTGATTTAACGGCGGCCTCGATGATCCGGGTCGTGCGGAGGGCGGCGGAAAGCGGGGCCGGCGATTCCTGCTTGCCGCGAATGGCCGCCACGAATGCTCGCACGAACGCTTCGCGACAGTAGCGGCCGGCCGGTAAGTTCGGGCCGATGCGAAACAGCTTGTCGCGCACTGGCCGGCGCCCCGCACACTCAATGTGCAGCTGCGGCATCTGGATGCTTGGCCAGACGACGCGGCCGTCGCGGCCGTTACAGGCGACATAGGCGTCGTTGCCGGCCGAGTTCATGTAGCCACTCCCGCTGAAGGCGAGCGCATAGCCGGCATGAAATGTTCCCACGGCGCCGGAGCGGAATTGCAGGGCCAGCGCCGCCGAATCCTCGACATCGATTGCCTCGCCCGATCTTCGGGCCAGCGACGCGGAAACGGCCGCCACGTCGTCATCGGAGATGTAGAGCAGCAGATCGAGATAATGGCAGCCCAGCCAGGTGAGGATCCCGCCTCCGGCGTGCCGGCGACGAAACAGCCAGCACCCCGGATCGCGAAAGCGCACCTGGGTCGTCAGCAACCGCGCTTCGTAGGACAGCATCGTACCCAGGACGCCGGCCCGACACAGCCGGCGGGCTTCGGCCACGACCGGATGCACGCGATTGGCGTAGAGCACGGCGGCCTGCACGCCGGCCCGTTCGGTGGCGCGCATCACCCTTGCGACCTCGGCCGACGTGAGCCCGACGGGTTTTTCGGCGAGGAGATGCTTGCCCGCCGTCACCACTTTGAGGGCCACGTCCGCCGCCTGATCCGTTTGCACGCACACGATGGCGAAATCAACGTCGCGGCGGGCGAGCACCGCATCGAGGTCGGTGGCTACGGCCTCGACCTTGCGACTGGGAGGAATCGCGGGGGTGAGGGCGGCGCCGGGGGCGTTTTCCCAGAGCACGACGCCTCCGATTTCGGGCAAGGCCTCGAGGGTGGCCAGCAGCGCGCCGGAGTGAGGATGGGTCAGCCCGAGCAAGGCGCATTTCAACGGAGCAGGCCGGGCCATGGGATTACTCTCCCTCCAACTCGGCCATGAGGGCCGGCTCGTTGACGGCGAGCGCGGCAAAGGCTTGATCGAGATGCGCGGGAGTCCGGCCGCCGATCAGCACCGTGTCGATTTGCGGCTGATGCAGCGCCCAAGCCAGCGCCAGTTCGACTTGCGACCGGCCGGAGCGGGCGGCCACCGCTTCGAGGCGCGCGAGGCGGCGATACGCCTGGTCCTGGAAATAGATTTTCTGGTGCCCGGGCAACAGGTCGAAGCGAGAACCGGGCTGCACGCCGGCCCGGTGTTTGCTGGTGAGAAAGCCGGCGCCGAGCGGGCTGAAGGTCATGATCGCGATTCCGGCGGCCACGCAGATCCGCTTCAGTTCCGCATCGACGCCGCGGACGGCGAGGTTGTGGTTGTTTTGCAGGGTGGAAAGAGGCGTGGCCCCAAGATCGCCCTGCAGATGAAGGGTCCGGGCGAGCTGTTCGGCGGTGAAATTGCTTCCGCCCAAGGCGCGCACCTTTCCGCTGCGCACCAGGGAATCGAGGGCCATCAATGCGGCCGGCGTCTCGGCCGTTTCATCCCAGCGATGCAGGAAAAGCAGATCGACCGATGGGCGGCCGAGCCGCTCCAGGCTGGCGGCGACCGAAGCCGTGATGGTCTCCGGACTATAGGGCGGCAGCAATTTCGTCGCCACCACGAGCGATTCGGGATCCGGTCGGCGTGATGCCAGCCAGGCGCCCACGACCCGCTCGGAAGCACCGTTGGCGTAGGCGGCGGCCGTGTCGAAGACGGTGACGCCGCGCGCCCGGGCGTGATCCATCATCGCAAACGATGCCTCTTGATCGATCTCGCGGCCAAACGTCACGCAACCGAGGCCGATCGGACTTAATCGAAGGCCGGGATCACCAGCCGTTTGAGCAGAGGGAGGAATCATCACAACATCAGTATTGCGGGCAAAGCCGGGCGAATGTCGCGCTGGAAAATCACATTATGCCGGAGAAGCCGGCGGCGGCGCGGCCGCGAAGGACGCCTCGTGCTCGCGGGTCCGCGCCATGTCCTGCGTCATGAAGAAGCGCCAGCCCAGCCATGAGACGATTCCGGCCAGCAGCAGGAAAACGGACAGGCAGGCGAACATCGCATTCAGGCTCATGGAGCTTTTGAGGAAGCCGACGAGGAACACGCCGATCCCGCCGTTGGCGGTGGCGAGGGTGTTCATGAGGCTGATGGCGGTCGCGCGATAACGCGCCGGCATGACCTCGCACAACGCCGGTTTCTCACACGAGTCACCCATGCCCCGCAGGAGGGAAAAGAGCGAAATGCCGACGGCCACCGCGGCGAGGCCGGGCTCGGCCAGAAAGATCAGCAGGAAGGGCGAGGCGGCGAGATAGCAGCCGGCCAGCATCAACAAACGGCGCCGCGGATCGCGTTCGGACCACCGATCTGAAATCCAACCGCCCGCCGCCAGACCGACCACAAAGGATACCTGAAGGATGAAAGTGCCGGCGAAGCCGGCCGCGCCCAGGCTGAGATGCAGCACTTCGCGAAAGTACAACGGCAGCCAGCTGATGAAGATCCAGATGGTGAAGCCGGAGAGCATGATCTTCGCCAGGATCATATGAAAGGTGGGAACACGGATCAGGTACCGGAGCACTTCCATGACTGCGGGCCGTGGTGCCGCCGTCACCGCGCTGATCTCCGCGCCCGCGGAGAATCCCCGACGGGCAAGAATCGCCACGGCCACCCCGACCGCACCGAGCACCAAGAAGCCCGAGCGCCAGCCAAAATGTTCCGCCATGAAACCGGCCCCGGTTCCCCCGACGACAATGCCCAGGTTCAGCGCGACCGAATGTACACTGAAGGCGCGGCCCCGGGTCGCGGCGCCATGATGGTCCGCAATCAGCGCCAATCCCGCGGGGAGATACAGGCTCTGGCTGATGCCGAGTCCGGTGCGCAACACGATCAGCATGATCAAGCCATTGGTCAGACCCGTGAGGAACGTGACCGCGCTCCAGCCGATGAGGCTCCAGATCACGATGCTGCTGCGCGAATAGCGGTCCGCCATGAGTCCGGCGACCGGGCCGGCCACCGCGTAGCTCCAGAGAAAAAGCGAACTCAGGAGCCCGAGTTCCGTGTCGGAGAGTCGCAGCGCCTCGCGCAACGGCGGAAGCACCGAGGAAAACGCGGCGCGATCGGCATAGTTGAGCATCCCGGCAAGGCAGAGAAATCCCAGGATGCGCCACCGCGGTTGGGAAACGACGCCGGACCAGTTCATCGGTGTCTCACGGGCAGCGACCCAGCGGCACGCCAAGGGCGGCCAGGTCGGTCTGGATTTTTTTCAGGCTGCCCAGCACACACCGATAGTCACTGATGACATTGAAGAAGCGGTAGCCCATCTCCTGGTATTTGGGTACGTCTTCGGGCGAGCACGGAATGCCCGCGACTTTGCCATGGCGGCGACAGGCGTCGGCCACCTGGCGCAGGATGGCCACCACCTCGGGATCGCCCGTCTGGCCCAGTTTGCCCATCGAAAGCGTCAGATCGCCCGGCCCGACAAACAACACATCCACACCCGGCAGTGCCGCGATGGCGTCGATCTGGGGCACCACCTCGGGCTCCTCAATTTGTACCACGAGGAATGTTTCCCGGTTGGCGTCGCTCAAATAGTCCGCCACCGGCACGCGGCCAAAATTGGACTCGGCCCGGATGCCGTCGAGGCCGCGCCGGCCCAGCGGCGGAAACTTCATCGCGTCCACGACCTCCCTGACCTCGTCCACGCTCCGCACCCGGGGCAGCATCAGCCCGCGGGCCCCGGCCTCAAACAGCCAGAGCAGATCCGTATAGTTGGCCGGCTTCACCCGCATGATCGCATCGGTGCCGCCCAACCGGCAGGCTTGGATGAGGGCGTAGACGTCGTTCGGATCGACCCGTTTGTGCTCCAGACAAATCCAAATGCCATCGAAGCCGAAGGTCCCCATCAGCTCGACGATGTCAGGGTGATGATAGGAGGTTTTTGCGCACAGGACGGTTTCGCCGCGGGCAATTTTTTTTCTAACCGATGAAGGTTGCATCAGGCAGGGAGGTTGAGTCGTTGATTATAGTCGGCAGCGGAAAAATTTGAACATCCATCGGAGGGCCGAGCTCCGTCGAGGCCGCTTCGTGACGGGCGCTATTTCGGCCTCGACGGAGCTCGGCCCTCCACAATGGGAATCAGTCCAATCGCGCGACATCTATATACAGCGCCTCCATGCGCGGGGCATCGTGGATATAGAGCAGCCGGCCCGGACTGACCTCACGAAGGGTGGTGTAATTGTAGCCGCGCTTCTCCGTGATCACGTGGTGGTGCACCCAGGTCCGGCCGCGGTCGAGGCTGAACATCAGGTTCGAGCCCGGGCGCCCGTAGCTGCAGGCCAGCACACCATTGCTCATGTAGACCAGATCGGCATCCACGCTGCCCTCCTCGAGCTGGCGAGCCGGCGTCCAGGTAAGACCGCCGTCCTGCGACCAGATTTGCTCCATGGGCATCCACCCGTTCACCCGCAGCAACGCCATCATGTCCGTGCCCGGGAAACGCACGACCGAGGGCTCAGGCCGAGGTCCGAGGGTGGAGTAGTAGGTCCAGGTGAGGCCGCGATCGGTGGACTTCAGCAGCAGGGCGCGCCGGCCGGCCTTGTGCACGTCATTCGGCATCCTGGGCGCAGAGCCGTAGACCGCGACCAACAGCTCCCCCTTGTCGGTGGCGATGATGTGCCGGTCAAAGGTCAACCGGCCCATCCCCGGCGGCAATCCACGAATCAAGTTCTCGGTCATCGTGAAGCTCTTGGCAGTCGGATCAATATAAGAGGTCACCCCGATGAACACCCCATCCTCGCGCTCATATTTTACCGCCCAGCGCGAGACGCCAAGGATGGTATTATCCGGCAGTCGGATCATGGGCCCCGGCGCGAACGACTTGTACTGCAAACCTTCGATTGGCTCCCACGACTTGCCGGCGTCCGTGGATTTCAAGACCCCGTAGGGTTCCAGGACCGCGTCCGGGCCCTGTGCGACGCTCAGCAAGAGCATCCCCTGCCCGACATCATAGAGATAGGGTCGCGTGTTGTGGCCGAGATTGGCATACGGGCGGGTATGGCGGTTGGGCTGCGGCAGCGACGGGATTTCCCAGGGTGTACTGAAGGTGAGTCGCAGCCGGGGCGGAATCGCCGGCGCCGCAGGTTTCCGCAGGCCGAGTTTCACCGACTCCCAATACGAGTCGCCGCGGTGCAGCTTCGAATTGGACCCGAATTGCAGGAACGCCTCGCGTGACGACGCCTTGCGGGCAAAGGCGCCTTCGCCTTCGATGACGCGCGTCCCGTCCACGGTGACGGACATGTTGGCGCCGCGGATGACGAGGCGGTAGGTGCGAAAGGCGCGCTTGGCATCGAGCAGCGCGACCCGGTCGACCAGCGTGGTCACTTTGTCGGGCTTGAAGACCAGGCCGCCTTCGCGTTCGCCATCGCCCACCAGGAGCGTAATCGGCGCACCATCCATGAAGGGCCAGATGCTCGTGCCGGGCGACGAATTGGGTTTGACCTGCCCGCTGGCCATCGATTCCACCCGGACCTTCGCCTCAACGACAATTTCGCTGGCGGGATCGGGCTTCCAACCGATCTGAAACGCTCCCGCCTCGGTGGTGGAGTCATCGACGATGCGCAGTGCCCCGCCGACCAGGGAAGCGCGTGGCGCCAGGCCGCCGACGGCGCGCCAACCCTGTGCCGGCGGCAGCGACTTTGCCTCATATTGTACGAGCCACGTTATATTATCGTCGGGCGCTGCTGGGAGGCCCGTGGCCGCCAGCAGTGGACAAAGGAGCAGGGCGTAGTTTTTCAAAATGGTCTTCCTCCGTGCCGGCGCGGGCGCGCTCACTTCGGTTTGGGTGTAATCGAAAGGTGGGCCGTGCGCTCCGCGCGCGGCTTCCGGGAAGTCGATTAGAACGAACCCTTGATGCCGAAATCGATGGTCGCTCCGCCATAGTTTCTCGGTTGATACGACGCGGCGTATTCCGGTGTCAGCGAGCCATACCTGAGAAAGTCGACTCGTTCGCTCAGGGCGTTACGGGCATTGAGAAACAGGGACATGTTCTTTCGAACCTGGTAGGAGATATTGATATCCAGGATAGTCCGGCCCTTGACATAGGACCGGGCATCCGGCCCCAGATAGGCTTGCAGGCCCTGCTCCACGTCGGCCCGTTTATGCCACTTGGCCATGATGATGAAGGAGTACTTGCTAAAGGTGATCCCATAGTTGACGACCTGCGGAATAAATCCGCTGAAGTCGGCCTCGTTGTCCCCCTTGACGTTGATCTTGGTGAAGTTGGCAAAAACCTTGTAGGGCTTGCCCCACGCCCCGAGCACCTGCAGCGACTGATTGGCGCTCAATTCAAACCCCGAAACCTTCGCGCTTCCGGTGTTGATCATGGTGTTGATTTGCCAACCGGCATACTCGGGATCCAGGCCGAGTGCCGCCACGTCGGCTGCCGTCGCGACCTTGGCGAAGTTGCCGAAGAAATCCTTGATCTCCTTGTGAAAGACGCTGGCGCCGAACATGCCGCCGGTCGAGGTGTAATACTCCAGCGAGAGATCGTAGTTATCGGCCGTCCAGGGGCGCAGTCCGGTGTTGCGTACGGTGAGAGTGCCCTGGACTGCTTTCGGGTCCGGCTCCGCGCCCAGGTCGTTTTCGTTGATCACCGTATTGGGAATGATCTCGGCATAGTTGGGGCGGCCATAGGTCGCGGCGTAGGCCGCCCGGGCCAGAAAGTTCTCGGCAATATTGTAGGTGAAATGGAGGCTCGGATAGTAACCGTCGTAGGATCGGTTCGCCCTGAAGCCGCGTTCAGTATGGGTCAAATTCAACTGCTCCATGGAACCGGTGGCGCCGGCCTCGGGTTTGCGTATGCGTGCTCCGGTGGCGGTGCGGGCAAAATCTCCGTTGGCCGTGCGCACCCAGACCGCATTCGGGTCGTTGAGCAGTCCCCGGCCGTAGTTGGTCGTCCGCTCGTAGCGCACACCGGTCAGCACGGTCAGCCGGTTGCGCAGCAGGCGCATCTCGCCCTGCGCATAGAGCGCATCGACGCCTTCCTCGAAATAGAGCGAATTGGTCCGGCGTCCCGACTCCTTGTTCACCAGTTGGGCCGGAGTCATCGTAAAGAGAGACGGGGTTTTCTCCCAGGCCTGAAATGCCAGGTGGGGCGACGAATAGGGCACGCCCTTTCCGGCGGGCGGATTTCGTTCGATGCCAGTAATAAGCGGCTCCTTGATGTTGCCGTAGATGACGGCCTTGAACGTCGTCGCCGACAGATCCCCGTTGATTCCGCTGTACGTGTACGAATTGGTGAAATTCTGGAGATCGCGCTTTTGCGCCCGTCCGGCCCATCCCATTTGCACCGAGGTGGGGAACGGCAGGAAATCGAGCCGCCGTTTCACGTTCAAATGGCCGGCGATCAGCTTGTCCCACAGGCTGCGACGTCCACCGGAGACACCCGTTATATTGTAGTTATTGACGTCGTAGATGTCGAAGCGCTGGTTGGTGTTGGTATAGACCTCGGCGTTGCCGGGTCCGAGTTCGTTGATGTCGAGAAACGAGACCCGCACCGGAACTTTCGCGTTGGTGGTGAAGCCCCCGAAGTAGCCTTCGTCCTCGCGGGTCGTCCAGGACTTGCCCTTCGAGGCCGTCACCAGGGCATCCACCCGCCAGTCGCCATTGTCGAGACGGTACGTCAGGTTGCCCGAACTCAACCATTGATGCCGGGTGTTGAACCCCGCGGTTTGCCCGATGCTGCCGCGCCCGGTGGCCCCGATCGAGAAGTCCGGACCGAAGCTGAGCGGCACGCCGCCGGCCACTGAGGGGGTCGGCGCGGTGCCGACGTTGCCCTGAAATAGATAGTTGAGCGAATCCAGGTTGAAATAGGACTGCTGGTAGCTGGCTGAAAGCACCGAGTTTGGCGTCACCCGATAGTCAATCTTGGCGCTCACAGAATCCCGGGTGCGAAACTGGGTCGTGATCGAACTTTGAAGTTGGCGTAGATAGGGTTTGCTATAGGAAGCACCGGTGCCGGCCGCGGTCGTCTCGTAGGTTCGGAGGGGTGAATTGAAGGGAACGTTGCCCATGTAGTGCAGCAGTGCGAAGGTGACGCCAAAGTTCTTGGTGATCGGATAGGTGAGTTCGAAGGTGGCGCTCGGCTTGACCAGATAGGTGTACGTTTCATCGGCGCGCGGCTGTTTGCTGAGCTTGAGATGCCGTTTGGATGCGGTCGCGTTCACACTATACCGGAATTCGCGCCGGCTGCGCTCGAAGGCGCTCTTGCTCACCATGTTCACGG
>JBIJCX010000094.1:0-24522 GCA_044344465.1 Opitutaceae bacterium | reverse complement strand
CTCGCTCCCATCAGACCACGACCGATTTTACCTCGCGCATGGCCGAAGACCACGATCGCCGCGCCGTCTCCGCCCTCATCTCCCGCACCTTCCCTTCGTGAATACGCGCTGAGCCGAGACGCTGAAAGCCGTTTCGCTGTTGACAGTGGACTGCCGGCACTCTTGTTTTGCGCTTCGTGACAGCCGTGATCAATCCGCGAATTCTCCCGGATGCGGCCCTGCGGCACTGCGACGCATTGGATCGTGGCGGTCCGATCAACGCTATGATCCGGTCTCCGCGGCGCAAAGAAGCCGAGGGTCCGCCGACTGTTTTGTCCGACGAAGACGCGGCGCATTGGTCTCTCCTCTCGTCACTTTCCCCTCAAACCCCTTCCGCGGAAGATCGGGTTTCATTCCAATAAATGCAGGTTCGACACGTTCACTGTAAGAGCAGGCAGACCATGAAGCACAAATTCCTCATCCCATTGCTCCCTTTGCTCGGTGCCCTCGTGCCCGTCCCGATGCCAGCCACCCAGAGTCCCTCCAGCGTGTCCGCGCCGACCGCGACTGGCATTCTCGAAGGTCGCGTGAAAAACGCGGTTACCGGCCGGTACGTTGGCAAGGCCCGCGTAGCCATCACCCAGTCGGATCACGTGACGTTTACCGACGAAGCGGGTCACTACCGTCTGACCCACGTTCCCAGCGGCCCCGTGGTCATCGAAGTGTTCTTCACCGGGCTCGAGCCGCAGCGGGTTTCACTCATGGTTCCCGCGGGTGGAAGCATCATTCGCGACGTCACCTTGGCGGGGGTTGCCGGCCCAGGCGCGCCGGATGCTGCCGTTCACCTTGATCCCTTTTTGGTCGAGGCGAGCAAGGACACCGATGGGAAGTCGATTGCGATTAACGAGCAGCGATTCGCGGCGAACCTCAAGAACGTGGTGGCCACGGATTCCCATGGCGACGTGGTGGGCGGCAACAGCGTGGCCGATTTCCTCAAGTATATTCCAGGAGTTCAGGTGAGCGGCGAACAGTTCGAGTCCGAGTCCGCCTTTGTGCGGGGTTTTCCGTCCAACTTCACTTCGGTCAGCGCCGACGGCGCCATGATGGCCACGTCCCAGGTTTCGGGCAACTCGCGCAATTTCAACCTCGCGGGAATTTCGATCAACAATTACTCCCGCGTGGAGGTCACCAAAGTCCCCACCCCGTCCACGTCGGCCGATACCATGGCCGGGTCCGTGAATATGATCAGCAAGAACTCGTTCGAGCGGTCGCAGGCGGAGCTTCGCTACCAGGTCAGCCTGACGGGCGGCTCCAATCACCTCACGCTGAGGAAAACGCCGTTCATCCACGAAAACTACAATTACAAGATCAACCCCGGATTCAGTTTCGACTATACGCTGCCCGTCAACGAACGGTTTGGAGTGGTTCTGACCGGGGCATACTCGAACTCGTTTCACGACCAACTGGCCGATTCGCTCACCTTCAGAACGACCGGGGCCGGCACCAACTCTTCGGTGCAAGCTCCTTTTATGGGGCAATGGCTGCTGACGGATGCCCCGATGTTTCGCAAGCGGGCTTCCGTTGGACTGCGGGCAGATTGGCGGGTCACGCGGTATTCCGTTCTGTCGATTGGGACCACCGCGAACCACTTCCGGTCAGAGTGGGGCAACAGCAATGTGACCATCAACGCCGGCACGGTCGGCACGCCAACGCCCACCACCGGGGTTCCCTTCAGCTACAGCCCGACGCAAACGATCGGAGCCACCGGCCGCGGCGGCTTTACGTACAACGAGACCCACACTTTTCGGACGTCGGCCAACAGCGGTGGCAACTTTCGCTATCGCTTGGACGACGGTGACTGGATGCTGAATCTGGTGGGGAGCATTTCCCGGGCGAGAGCATGGTTCCGGGACGCGGAGCGGGGCGCCTTCAACAGCGTGAGCGCGGTGCCGAAAATTCCGATCCGGGTGGAGTTTCTCGACATTGATCCGTCCAATGGCCGGCCACGCCGCATCAAGGTTTACAACAACAGCAACCAGGAAATTGATCCCTATGACCCCGCGAATTTCAACCTGTCGGCCGCCAGTATGAGCGCGCCGCGGAATATCCGGGTGAAGGTCGACTCGTGGAGTGGAGATCTGAAACGAAGGCTCAACTTTCTCCCTTTCCCGGCCTCGGTGCAGGTGGGTGCGGTCCTCCGCGAGGAACAGCGCGACATTCCCGATCTGGCGGGGAGCTCATATACGTACAATGGGCCAAATGGGGACCAGTCTTCGGCGCCTTTCGTGGCACAGGTCTATAAAGTGCAGCAAAAGCCCTTCGACTTCAACAACCCCAGGAATGGCGTGCCCCAGTTGTCGCCGCACATAACGTTCCAGGCCTGGCAGAAGAATCCCGCGCTTTTCACCCAGACGGCGGCGCAGGTGGTGGCGACCGAGGTGGCCCGCTTGTCCGCCTCGGAATACGCCAAGGAAAAGGTGGAATCGCTCTATCTTCAGCCTGAAGCGCGGCTTTTTTCCGGCCGGCTCACCGTGCTGACCGGGGTGCGTTAT
The DNA here is from genome assembly GCA_044344465.1 of Opitutaceae bacterium. Lineage (GTDB taxonomy): Bacteria > Verrucomicrobiota > Verrucomicrobiia > Opitutales > Opitutaceae > ER46. The sequence continues at coordinate 21,991 of JBIJCX010000094.1, read as the reverse complement.
GAAAGGACCAGCACCGGTGGCAAGGGCCCGCTGCAGGATGCCAATGCGGTCTTCGTCCGCGACCCCGACGGGACCTTTGCGCACACCGCCACGGGCGCCAGGATCCGCAAACCCGAGGCCGGGGCCGCGGGCTCGTTGGCCGAGACAAAACTCATCTATAAGGAGCGCGGTTATGAGGCGAATCGCACCTACGATGGCTTCTACCCCAGCTTGCATCTGACCTACACGGCGACGGATAAGTTCTTGATCCGCACCGCGTATGCCAAGACTTATGGGCGCCCGCTCTTCACCGACATCATCCCGCGCGCAGTCATCAACGAGAATGATATCGAGAACGACCCGGATCCGAATGTGACCTTGGGCACCATTACAATTCGCAATACGGCGTTGCAACCCTGGTCGGCGGACAATTACGATCTATCGTTGGAGTATTACACGGACAAGGGCGGGATGTTCGGCGCGAGCGTTTTTCACAAGCAGATCAAGGACTTCTTTGGCGCCTTCGCCAAGGTGGCCACGCGCGCCGATCTGCAAGAGCTGCAGTTGGACGAGCGCTATGTGGGCTGGCAGGTTAACACGAGGTTCAACGCCGGCGACGCCAGCGTCTCCGGCCTGGAACTCAGTGCCAATCAATCGTTGGATCGGCTCGGAGCCTGGGGTAAGTATTTCCGGGCTTTCGCCAATTTTACCAAACTCGAACTCAACGGCGATGCCAACGCGAACTTCACCGGCTTCCTCCCCAAGAGCGCAAACTGGGGCATCACGTACAGCAAGAAGCCTCTGACGATCGGGGCGAAGTGGAACTATCGTGGCGAACAGGACACGGGGCCGTTTGCCGCCTATGGTCCGGATGGGCGGGAGTACTGGCCGTCCCGCACCGCCTTCGACCTGAATTTCAGTTACAATGTGAAGCCGAATCTCGCATTGTTTCTCAACGCCCGCGATGTCTTCGACAAGCTCACCTACAAGACCTACCGTTCAGGCTCACAAGTGCCGGCGTACGCCCGGTTCTACAAGGTGTTGGAGCATGGGACGCCGTTTAGCCTCGGCGTTAAAGGATCATTCTAACGCGAAACGTTGAGCGGCATGACCGATCGCCCGACCAGTAGGGAACTGCACCGCGCCAAATGGCTCGCGGGGCTTTTGCTGATCGGAGCTTGGGCGGCGGCGGACGCACCCGGGGCGGCCCGCGCGGCCAGCGCACCGGCCCAACCGCCGGTCGCCCCGGCGGAACTTGATGTTTTTGCCACCGCCCAGGAGCAGGCCGGCGCCCGCCGCACCTTTGTCGACGTTGTCCAGGGCCAGGTGAATGGCCTCGCGGCCAGAAGAAAAGCGGAGCTGGCCGCCTTGAAAACGCCGGAGGAATGGAAGTCAGCCCAGGCGAAGACCCGCCAGAGGCTGAATAGAATTTTTGGCGAATTGCCCAAGAAAACGCCCCTGAAGGCGCGCACGGACGGCAGATTGGAGCGCGAGGCCTATACCATCGAAAAGGTGATATTTGAAAGTCAGCCCGGATACCATATCACGGCCAACCTTTATATCCCAAAGGGCCGAAAACTCCCGCTGCCCGGAATTGTTTTTCCCTGCGGTCACTCGGATACGGGCAAAACCTACGACCCGTATCAGCTTTCCGGTTCCGGCTTTGCCGTTAAAGGCTATGTTGTGCTGGTCTTCGATCCCATGGGTCAGGGCGAGCGCTCGGAGTATTGGGATTCCGACGCCAAGAAACATATGGTCGGTCTGGGGGTGACCCAGCACCACTATGTCCGGCAGCCGGCCCTGCTGGTGGATTGGACGCTAACCGGCCTGCGCCTCTGGGACGGCATCCGCGCGGTCGACTACCTGGAATCCAGGCCCGAGGTGGACAAGAACAAGCTGGCGGCAGTCGGTTGTTCCGGGGGCGGCCAGATGGCATGGTATGTCACGGCGGTGGACGAACGCATCAAGGTCTGCGCGGTTTCCCATCCCGGCGGCAGTTGCGAGGACTCGAACCTGCTCGGCCTGGGTGAAGAGGGACCTTTCAAGTACGAGGTTCAGTCGCTCGTGGCTCCCCGCCCGATCCGAATCATCGGCGGCAGCGAGTCAGGCCAGGTGCCGGTTTACCGGAAGAGCTTTGAAGACCTGAAGCTTTTTTATGCGGGCCTGAAGGCGGATATGAACCGCTGCGAGTTGGTGGTTGTTCCGGGGATCCATTCGATGGACCAAAACAATCGCGAGGCCGCGTATGAGTGGTTGAACAAATGGTTCGACAAAGCCGCGGAAGGGAAACCGGAAGGCGCCATCAAACCCGAGAAGGCGCAGGATCTCTGGTGCACCGAAAGTGGGAATACCATTGCCTCGCTGGGCGGCGAAACGGGACAGACGCTCAACGCGAAGCGGGCGGACGCGATCTACCGTCGGGAAGGGAATCCGGTCGAGCTGACCAAGCGCATCAACCGCAGAATCGGGCTGACGATGCCGGCGGTGAGCCGCCCGCCGCAGACCACTGGACTCGGCACGGTGAAGTACCCGGCGGTCGCGGTGAAAAAGTTCACCTACGAGAGCGAAGAAGGCATGGTCGTCCCTGCCGTGCTGCTGACGCCCGAAAGGATTGAGGCGGGAATGCCCGTATATATTTTTGCCTCCGACAAGGGGAAACCACGGACCTTTGCCGCGTCTTCCATTCCCGTTCTGCTCGGTCAACTGGGTTCGGTCGTGCTGGCGATCGATGTCCGTGGAACGGGAGAAACCGGCCCACCCCCGCCAACGCCGGGAACCTCTGCCGCCGCCGCGGCGCGGTTGTCCCGCGACTATGACACGGCCGCATTGCAGTGCGCCGGCTTGGGGCGGACAACACTCGCGATGAGGACCTGGGATGTGATCCGGGGCATCGATTTGCTCGAGGCCCAGCACCAGCTGGTGAATCGCAAGCTGGTGGTCGTCGGTGAAGGCCTGGGGGGGCTCTGGGCGATGCTGACCGCCATAAACGACCTCCGCGTTTCGGGAGTGGTCGCCATCGGCACCCTGCCCTCGTACAAGCTGCTTACCCACAATCGATATTATCAGGTGAGCGGGTATTTCGTGGTGCCCGGCGCCTTGCGCGATTTCGATATTCCGGACCTGGCCAGGCTGGCCTCGCCCAAACCCCAAGTGTGGATTGACCCCGTCAACGCGCTCGGTCGCGGACTCGATCAAACAGGCGCTTCCGCCCTTCTCGGCTCGCACGAGAACCTTCACGTCTTGACCACCGCCAATGGAGCTCCAGCGGATATTGTCCGGCACTTCACGACTTTTTTCCAATAACCTCGGGACCAACAGAACTATGAATCACGCCAAAGCTATGACGACAGTGTGTATTGCTGTTGCCGTGTCCGCTGGCCGCGCGCTCGCGCAGCCAGACTTCGACCCTGCCTACGAAACCGAGAAATCCAGAGTGAGTTTCGCCCCTGGCATCAAGGTGATCCGCGGCAAAACGCAAACGATCGCCCCCAGCGTGGAGAGCGTTTGCCCCACCGGGATCGTGTTTAAGTACAACAACGGCGACATCCAGGTGTATGACCGGCGCTCCAGCGATGGCGGCAAGACCTGGTCGAAGGGGACAAACGTCGTGGAGGCTTCCACTTTTCAGTACCCGGACCCGGATGGCGAGGTGCTGATGTTCAGATCTTACGACGCCCCGGATTACAGCGACTATAATGGCCGGGCAAATTCCTCCGCGGGAAGGCCCGAAAGCCGGGTGAATGAAACCGGTCAAAAAGGAGTTTTCGAAGCCCGGTTTTTTCGTTCAAAAGACAATGGGATCACGCGGGTTGAAGATAACGCCAAAATCCATCTGTCGGACGACGTGAGTGGCCAGACCGGCGTTATATATCGTAAAATCATCAGAACGTCTGACGGCAGTCTGCTCACCAGCATGGCCTTTCGGGCGGGCAAATACCGCAAGCTGGTCGCACTGCGCTCGACCGACCGGGGCAAGACCTGGCGCTATCTTTCAACCATTGCTTTTGATTTATCAAACCGGGCCGTGAGCAGCGAGGGATTTAACGAAACGTCGCTCTTGGCGCTGCCCGATGGCAAGATACTCAGCTTCATGCGATCCGGCGCCAGTTATACCGCCTCGTTGGGCAGCCTTGCGGATAAGGATTCCGCTGGCGAAACGCCCTTTTCGTACAAAAAGCAGACCCCCGTCTATTCGAGCACTTCCCTTGATGGAGGAAAAACCTGGAGCAACGCCGATCCCATTACTCCCTTTGGCGTCTGGCCGGATGCGGTCTTGATGAAGAACGGCATCGTCACCGTGAGTTACGGCCGACCGGGCAATTGGATCATGTTTAGCAAGGACGAGGGAAGAAACTGGGGTCCTGTGCTCCAATTTTACAATGACCTCTATCCGCCCGACTGCGGTAATTATTTTTCGTCCGCAGAGGTCGCTCCGGATGTCCTGCTGGTCGCTTATGCCCGCACGGACGCGAACGATCGATGGAAGAGCGATATCGTCGGCACTTATTTTCGAGTGATGCGGGTCAAGGAGTAAGCTGCTCATGTTCGAGTATGGCCCGTTTCGGGCTTGCGGTCCTAATCTCTTCGCCTGGCGCGCGCCCGTTCCTGGCTTTCTGCTCCAAAATTGCCCGAAGGGTCGCCACGGCTACTGGCGTCCGCGCGATCAAGCGGGTCATCGTGCGTTCGACTTTCCCTGCCTGAGGTGGCCGAGCTCTGGTGGCTCTGTTCCGCTGGGTCTCTACAGCGACGGGCGCGCTCATCAACACGTATGATGCTGCCTCGATGACTTTGAATGAATCGGCATCGTGCCCGCGCGCGCCCTCGTAGGGGCCATCGAGTCGCCCCCCCCGGTACGGGGAAAATCGCGAACTCGCCCTTCCAGTTCTTACATGGCGATCAGATGCGGAATCGTCTGTTCCCGATTGACGCGTTGCCGCGGCGACCAAAAAGCGTCCTCGATCTTCACTGCCGCGAATGGAACTACTCCCAGTCTGGCGGACGCTGTAGCGGCGGAGGCAGCCAGGGACGGAGAGCCAAGAACGGCGACCGCCGCGAGGGCCGAAACGAACCGCTGCCCTCTTCGGACAACTTTTATCCTCGGGCGAGCGCTGGCCGGTTCCGCGATGCGAGCGAGGTCGGCTTGCACCCACTCCGGCCCCACCGTCGAACCACTGGACAAGTCCGCCGCTGGCACCGACTACTTCAGTTTTATCACCGCCCACCTGGCCACGGGGGGCCGCGATGCCGCTCACAATCGAAGAGGAATTACACCCGCTACGGATGCTCTTGCGGGCGAAGCAGAAGATCCGCGCCGTGCCCGCGCCCGAGTCCTCCGCCAAGCTCGAACTGCTCAAACCCTGAGGCTTACAGCCGCCGCAGTCGGATGTCGCGGATGGCTGCCCGTACCTGGTAGGTGGCGATGCCGAGCGGCAGCGACTGATCGACATCGCCGAAACGCAGTCCGATTTTTCGCCCCTGGGTCGCCAGGTCGACCAGTTTCTCCCGGTCGATCCAGGCCTCGATGCGCCCGTCAGTCACGCGCACACGGATACGATACCAGCGGTTATGTTCGAAGCTGCCGCCCTGGGTGGTGTCGTTTTCCGAAGCATCCAGATGGTCGACGCTCGACAAGCCCACGACCGTGCCACCCCAGCCGCCCACCACGAAGGTGCACGCCGTGTCGCGCACGGGAAACGTCAGCCCACAGAAGAAATCGCTGCCCGCGAGCTTCATCGCCTCAAGGGTGATTTCGTAATTGCTCCGCGGCAGTCTGGTGCCATCGCGAAAGGTGAAACCCGACAAGGCCATGCCGGCCTCGATCACAATCGCCCCGCCTCCGTCGCGAAACGGATTTTCCACCCGCACGGCGCCTTCCTCGTCGAAGCCCGACTGCTTCCAGCCCGCCAGAGTCTGCCCGTCAAACAGTCTTTCCCAGTCGGCCGGCGCCGCGACCTTCGGCGTTTCCGCCGGGCCGCAGGCGCCCAAGAGCAGGGCGCCGAAAAGCCCTCCGAGAACGCCGGCATTTCGTCCGAGAGTCATCACACGAGCGGCGTTTTCCCGGGAATGGCGACGGGATCGACCGGCAGTTCGCCCAGTTCGTATTTCGGTCGCGTGAGGTCGAGCTTCGACGCCGTCATCGCCCAATCCCATTTCAACGCCCGGCCGGTGTAGGCGCTCATCCGCCCGAGGATCACGGTCATCGTGCTCTCGGCCAGCCGGCGACATTCGTTGATCGGCTTGCCGTCGCGGATGCTGCGAATGAGGTTCGCGTATTGCGCCACCTCGCCGCTGTGCATCGCGCCGTCGAACGTATAGACCTTCCTGCCCCGGGAGTCCGTGATGAAGCCCATCGAGCGATCCGTCACGGTCGCGCCTTTCGCGCACACGACGCGCTCACCGATCCGCGGGGTCGAGCTTTCAATTTGAGAGCACATGCTCATCACGCGGGCACCATTGGGATACTCGTATTCGACGGTGAAGTGGTCGTAGATATGCCCGAACTCGGGACCAGTCCGCGCCTGCCGGCCCCCCATGCCGAGGCACGAAACCGGATGCGTGCCCATGGCCCAGTTGATGACGTCCATGTTGTGCAAGTGTTGCTCCACGATATGGTCGCCCGAGAGCCAGGTGAAATAGGGCCAGCATCGGATCTGCCATTCCATGTCCGACCAGCCCGGCTTGCGCACCTCCCAGTGCCATTTCGAACTGCCCCAGTTCCAGTACGCCTGCCCACCCACGATATCGCCGAGCTCGCCCTCGTGCACGCGGCGCATCAGCTCCTGATAGTGCGGCTGCCACCGCTGCTGCGTACCGACCACGATCGAGAGCCGTTTCTTGTCCGCCAGATCGGCCGATGCCATCAGCGAATGGATGCCCACGGGATCGACCGCACCGGGCTTTTCCATGAAGATGTGCTTCCCGGCCTCGACGGCAGCCCGGACCATCGGCGGCCGAAAGCCCGGGGGCGTCAGCAGCAGGACAATGTCCACCTCCCGCATCGCCATGACCTTCTTGTAGGCATCGAAGCCGAGGAAACACGTCTCCGGCGTCACCTTCACCCGCGAAGCGAACTCTTTCCTCAGCAGGAGCAGCGAGCGATCGATCTGGTCCTGGAACATGTCCGCCAGTGCCACGATCTCGACCGCCGGATCCGCCTTGAGGCAATCGAGGGCATCCTTCGTTCCCCGTGAACCGCATCCGATCATGGCCACCCGGATCCGATCGGAGCCAGCGGCAAATGCACCCTGGGGCATTAAGAGGGTGCCAGCCGACGCGGCCGCCCCGGCGCGCAGAAATTCCCGGCGTGAGAGTTCGTTCTTCTTCATGATGCAGTGTCTCCTGGTTGGAGGATTAGGCGATGGAGCATGCCCGGGGGTGGCAGCGCTCCGACCAAACCGGAGTCTTGCTTTCCAAGCATGATTTTCTGTCGGCGGCTCGCTGGCCGCCGACGCGAGAAATCCTAGGCACCCCGGCAGCAGCGGTCAACTGATTGCCCGGGCCCTTTATCAATCGACGTTCGGACCCTGCCGCGCGCAGCGCGGCTTTGGCAGCGTGTCGGAGGCAAAACCCCCGATTTTTGGCCGCGTCCGATGCAAAGATGCTGGGTCGATTGCAGGATCTGACACGCTGCCATCAGAAATACCCGCCCTTTTCGGTGATCTGCTGGACGGTCTGGCCCTCGGCGACCCAGCCGAAGATCTTCTTCTCATTGGCGCGGATTTCCTCGGCGCGGACGAGCACGTCGTACGCGAGGTCGCGCGGGATGCACAACACGCCATCGATGTCGGCGAAGATTACATCGCCAGGTTTGATCACGACGTCACCGACCTTGATCGGCACCTGGTAATGCGTGATCAGGCAGCGACCGAGGCTGCCGTTGGGGATGCGGTATTTGTAGTAGACGGGAAAATTCTTGTCCTTGATTTGGTGGGTGTCGCGGATGCCGCCGTCGATGCAGGCGGCGCGGACGCCTTTCCCCGCGGCGGTGGCCGTCATGACGCCACCCCAGAGCGTGGCCTTTTCATCGTTGCTGGTGTCCCACATCACGAAACTGTCCGCGCCCATGGTCTCGAGCATCTCGGTGCGAAACGTCAGCTCGCCGCTGATCCTGACATTGGGCGCGCTCTTCACCGTGAATGCGATGCCGGCGACGGTGTGGTCGTCGTTGAGCGGCCGCAGGTAGCCGGGCAGCGCCTGGTCGAGCAGACAGAATTCGCGGAGCACATCGCAGACGGCGCCGGTGTAGAGTTGCTCGTAGCGCGCGAGCAACTCCTTCACCGGCACCGGGAATTCCCTGGTCGAGATCGTCTCGCGCGCGGCGATCAGCTTCTCGAGTTTCATCATCTTGGCTTCCTTTTGGAGGAGGCCTTCGGGCTTGTCGGAGGGAGTCATGACAAAAATTGAGTTTACGAGTAAGAAATATGCGCCGTGTCGAGGATGCCTTTCATGTAGCCGAGGGCGAAAAGCCGGCCGAGGTAGGCGTAGCCGTGCGGCAGATCCTCCTCCCCGGCAAGCGACGGCACGTGGTCGACGCGGATCGGGCCGCGAAAGCCAAGTTCGTGGTAGAGCCGGAGCATCCCCGGCATGTCGGTCGGGCCATTGTCGTGAAAGGTCTCCGTGAAATCCTGCGCGGTGCCGTCGATGTCACGGAAATGGACAAACGCGATGCGATCCGCGAACCGTCGCGCGGTGGCGGCGACATCGCAGCCCATCGCCTGGTAGTTCGCCTGGCAGAACGTGAGGCGATGCGAGGGCGAGTCGCTCAATGCCATCGCGCGGGTAAAGGCCTCTGGGCTCGTGAAGATCCGCCCCACCCCGCGCAAGGGCGAGATCGGCGGATCGTCGGGGTGCAAGCCGAGCGTCACGCCCGCCTTCTCCGCGGCGGGCAGCACCGCGCGAATGAAGTACGTGTAATTCTCCCAGAGTTTCGCCTCGGTCACGCGATCCCGCTCCGGCACCGGAGTGGGATCGAGCGCGCTGAGCTGAAACCGGTTGGTGATCGCCCCGCCCCGCGCCGGCACGTGCGTGTCGGTGCGGCACCAGCCGATCGTCGCCATGAAATTGTAGCAGAGCAACCCGATGCCGAGTTCACCCAGATTGGTGAGCATGCGCTGATAAAGCGCGAGATCCTCGTCCCGGCCCTCGCGCCCGAGCTTGATCCGCCGCATATCGAACTCATCACCCTCAAGGCCAATCAGACTGATGCCCGCGTCGGCGAAGCGCTTTTGCACCGTGCGCAGCGCGTCGATATCCCACGGCGGATTGAGCCCAGTGTCGCGCGGGTGGCACCGGGCAATGGCATGGGTGACGCCTGCCTGCCGCGCATAATCCCATGAGCGGTCGGGCTTCGGGGGCAAAAAATCGGCGAGGATCATGGGCAACAAGCGCCGGTTCTCACCCGGCAGGTGGCGCGACCTGTCCCTGGATGAGCTGGTTGCAGCCGCCGGCGGTAAACTTGAGCTCTCGAATCAGGGCGGCCCGCGCAGTGCCGTCAAAGTCCGTCGGAAAGCCCAGCAACGTGATGGCCCCGACGACCTCGCGGTTGACGGTGTGCAGCGGCGCGGAGAGCGTGCGGATGTGCGGCTGGTACGAGCCGGCGTCGAAACAACAACCGAGCCGCCGGGCCTCGCGTATCCGACGAAGCACGTCGTCCCGTTCTTGGAAGAGCCAGACTTCGGGCGGGGCCGCGTCGAGGATACGCGCGACTTCCCCATCGGCCAGCGGGGCCAGAAAAATCGTGCCACTCGATCCGATTGCGAGCGAGATGACGGACCCGACCCGCGACGTGACGGCGGTGCTCTTGGGCGAGCTGGCGCTGTGAATCGTCACGGCGTCTTCGCCCTGGCGCACCGTGAGTTTGGATGTGAGGCCGGTGGTGCGGGTGAGATGCGCCAGTGGTTCGCGGACGGTTTCGACCAGCATTTCGTGGCGGAGCAGCGGTCGCAGCAACGGCACCAAGCCGAAGGACAACGCAAACGTGCCGCCTGGCCCGGGGCGCAGCCAGCCTTCGGCCACAAACGATTGGAGGATCCGGTAACAGGTCGTGGGGGAGATGTGCAGCGAGTTCGCCAGGCTCTTGGTTGTCGTGCTGCCCGCATTCTCGGCCACCGCCACGAGCACCCGGATCGCCTTCCGCAGCACGGGCACGGTGTGGGGATTCTTGGGCAAGCCGTTGCTTTTCTTCATTTCTCTATTGAACAAGTACAGCCGGTTCGTACCGGGATGGGGCACACTTCCTCATGACAAAAAAACGGTCAAGCGGGTTTTATCTATTTTCAATACAGAATAATATTGTTTCAGACGATCTTGACCCGGCGGAGGACCAGGCGCCAACGTGCGGGGGTAGTCATCGTCAGTCCTCCGGCCGGTTTGTGATCTCCGGGTCCGGACGAGTCCATCCCGGCCCCGTTTCAATGTCCTCCGTCCAGGCCCCATGAATACCATGAACTCCGCCAACCGCCCGCTCGCGGGCACGGGGCTGAACACCAAACTCACCGATCTCGGCGCCTCGGTTTAGGTCGTGACGGCCAGATTCCTCGCCGACATGGTCGAGTATCATGGGAGCTGCGCCACTTCGTGCGGCCGCCGCACTTTCAGACCAACCCGCCCCAAGCATGACTTCACTGCTCCGCCACCGACCCGTTCACTTCCTTTGCCCGGCCCTCGCCTTGATTCTGGCTGCCAGCCTGCTGGGGGCGCAATCGAGAGGCACCGGTGTAATCAAAGGCCGCGTGCTGAATGCCACGAGTGGGAGCTACCTCACCAATGCGCGCATCGCCATCAAGGGCACGATTCGCGAGGCCTTCACCGACGAAAACGGCGAATACCGATTGGCGGACGCACCGGACGGCGCGGTGGAGTTGGTGGCACAGTTCACCGGTCTGAAGTCGCAGTCTTCCACGGTATCGGTGACGCCCGGAGGAGTGACGACGCACGACTTCACCCTCACCCGCGCGGATACCTCCGAAACCGGCGGAGTGGTGAAGCTCGATGAATTCATCGTGGGTTCGAGCCGCGAGATGAACGCAGCCGACATCGCCATCAACGAACAGCGCTTCGCCCCCAACATCCGCAATGTCGTTGACGCCGACGCATTCGGTGACGCGGGTGAGGGCAACCTGGGCGAATTCATCAAATTCATCCCGGGGGTGACGGTGAACTACTCGTCGTTCGATGCCCGCTCGATCTCCGTGCGCGGCCTGCCCGCCAGCACCACGCCGGTCTTGGTCGATGGCAACCGCATGGCCAGCGCCGCCTCCTCGGGTGTGACGCGCGAAGTCGAGGTGGGCGGCTTGATGATGAACAACATCTCCCGCGTCGAGGTCTCCAAAACACCGACCCCCGACTCGCCCGCCGACTCGATGGGCGGATCCGTAAACGTCGTGAGCAAGGGCGCATTCGATCGCAGTCGGCCGCAGCTTACCTACCGCTTGAGTGCGATCATGAACAGCGAGTGGCTCACGCTGAAGGAACTGCCCGGAGCCATGCCCAAATCCACCGGCCGCCGGATATTGCCGGGCGTGGATTTCTCGTACATCGCCCCCCTCAGCAAGACGTTTGGCATCACGGTCAATGGCTTCTACACTCAGCGTTACAGTGGCACACAGATGTCCCAGCCGTTCTGGCGCCCGATCAACGGCGCTTCGACGTTCGGCACCGCCGAAAGCCCCTTCCTCAACAATCACACGATTCGCGACCAGCCCACCTGGTGGCAGCGCTACTCCATCGGCACCACCGCGGACTGGAAGGTGGGAAGCTACGGCCTGCTCACGCTGGGCACCCAGTTCACGACGGCGGACATGCATCAGGTGATTGAAACGTGGACGACATCACTGACCGGCACGTCGACGGTGCGTCCTCTTGGTTATGATGCGACCTATGCGCAGGGTGCCGCGGGTGCCGGTTCCGCCGTGCTGGAACACGATGCGCGGCGCAAGACGGACCGCACCTGGCACTCCAGCGTGAAGTACCGGCACAATGGTCCGGTTTGGAAACTCGATGGCGGCGGTTTCCACTCGCATTCGACCAACACGTATCGTGACGTCGACTTCGGCTTCTTTAGCGGCGTGACCAACCGCGTGCGCACCATCACGCTGCGCTATGATGACATCAACACCGTGCGCAAGGGTCCCGGCACCGTCACCGCGACGACCCCGGCCGGAGTACCGGTCAATCTGCACTCCCTCTCGTCGTACACCGTGGCCACGACGGAAAGCAATCAACGCAGCAGCGCCGACACGGTGGCGGGGGCGCATCTCAACGCCCGGCGCGAATTCAAGCTGGACGTGCCGCTCTCCTTCCGCACGGGCCTCGATGTGCGCCGGCAGGATCGCGACATCCGGCAACTAAACCCGATCTGGACATTTATCGGACCCGACGGCGTGCCCACCACGGCCGACGATCTCAGTTCGCGCTACGACATCGTCGACCCGGTGTATTCCTCGGCCAACGCACCGTTTCACCTCGCGCCCTTCCAGCGCCCGAGCCCCTACAAGCTCTGGCAACTCTACAAGCTCCACCCGGAGTACTTTCGGCTCGACGAGGCCGGCTTCATCAACAGCAGCACGGCGGCCTCACGCAAACTCACTGAAACCGTCTCGTCCGGCTACATGCGGGGCGATGTGCGCCTGTTCCACAACCGGCTTTGGCTCGTCGGCGGCGCGCGCTACGAACGCACGGCGGACGAGGGCTACGGCCGGCTCAGCGACATCCGCGCCACCTATCAACAGGACGCGAACGGCAATCTCCTCCGCGACGCCGCCGGCCGGCTGGTACGCGTGACGACCAACGCGGTGGAACTCGCCCGCATCCAGTACAAGGACCGCGGGGCGCACGCCACCCGCACGTACGGCAACCTCTACCCGAGCCTCAACGCGACGTACCTCGTGACGCCCAACTTCCAGGCCCGGGTCGCGTTCGCCCGTACCATCGGCCGTCCGAACCTCAACGAGATCATCCCCAATGTCACTGTCACCGATCCCGGTTCTTCCGAGGTCAACCGCACGATCACCGTCGTCAACACCGGTCTCAAACCCTGGAGCGCCGACAACTACGATCTCTCGCTGGAGTACTACTTCGAGCAGAGCGGCCGCGTGTCGGTCGGAGGATTTCAGAAGAACATCAAAGACTTCTTCGGTACCGTGCGCACGCCGGCGACCCTCGAGCTCCTCGCGCAATACGAGCTGTCCGACGACTATATCGACTACGAGATCGTCACCAAGAACAACGTCGGCGACGCGCTGGTCTCCGGCATCGACTTCGATTACCAGCAGCCGCTGGCCTTCCTGCCTTCGTGGGCACACGGGCTGCTGGTCTTCTTCAACCTCACCAAGACCCACCTCGAGGGCAATGCGACGGCAAACTTCAGCGGGTTCACGCGCGAGAGCACGAACTGGGGCATCAGTCTCAGCCGGCCGCGCTACAATCTGAAGCTCAGCTGGAACTACCGCGGCCGCCAGCGCGGAGCGGCCATTACCGGGACGGGGGTGCCGGCGGGCGCCTATGTCTACAATCCCGAGTATCTCACACTGAATGTGAACGCCGAGTACCGTTTTTCGCGCCGGCTGGCGTTCTGGGTCCTCGTTCGCAACGTCGCCAACAAGCCGCTGATCGAGGAGCGTTATGGGGCCGTCACGCCGGAGTATGCCCGCATCTCGAACTATCAGAATCTCGGCGCGCAGATTTCGATCGGACTGAAGGGGGAGTGGTGACGACATCCCCGCCAGTCTCCAGCCGATTCCGGTGGCTCTACGCTGGTCCCTTCGCTTTGGTCGGATCGAAAGGTGGGCCGTGCGCTCCGCGCGCGGCCGAGTTGACCGACGGTTCACTCGTTCCGCCCGGGGGTCGCACGGAACGCTTTTCCCTGTCACCATGAACTGGCGCCAAATCCTCGGACTCCTCCTCCTGGCCACCGAAGCCCTGGCGGCCGCAGCCGGCGGCATCTGTGACGTCGTGGCGGACGCGCGCCAGGCGATCGGCGCGAATGATCGCTTTTGGTCCAACGCGGTCTTCCATCCCACCGAGTACCTCGATGGCGATTGGGGCCGGGAACACCTCGCCCTTTTGCGCGCCGGCGGCGTGACGCTGAGGTACGTGCGGATCTACAACCAGCCGGAGGACGCGGCGTATCGTCGCGATGACGGCACGATTGGCTATCGCTGGGATCATTTCGACCGGCGGGCCGATCTGATTCTGGCCCAGGATTGCCGGTTGCTGGTGTCGTTCTACTCGATGCCGCCACAGATCGCCGCGGATCCCGCCACGCACCGGAAGCGACCGTTTCTGGACGGCAAGAAGATCTATATCGGCCCGCCGCAGGACTATCGCCAGTGGCAGGAGGTATGCGCCGACTTCACCCGACACGTCGTGGCGCGCTACGGCGCGGAGCGGGTGGCGCAGTGGCGGTTCACGTGCTGGAACGAGCCGGACCTGGCCGGCTTTTGGGCGAAGAGCGATCTGGTGGCGTATCGGAAACTCTACGACCACTTCGCCGCGGGCGTGAAGTCGGTGTTTCCGCGCGTGCCGATTGGCGGTCCGGTGCTTTCCGGCACGAGAACCTTTGCGCATCCAGAGCACTTTAGGGATTTCCTGCGCCACGTGACGACCGGCACCAATTACGCCACCGGCCGGCAGGGCAGCCCAATCGATTATCTGGCCGTGCACACCTATGGTGGCAGCGGGGCGGGTGGCGGCAGCTACAGCAAGTTTCCCAGCGTGGACTATATGATGGAGCAACAGCGACGGCTGGTGAAAATCCGCGATGAGTTCCCGGCCCTGCGCTCCGTGCCGCTCGTGGTGCAGGAGTGGGGAGTCAGTTCCGGGGGCACGACGGGCATGGACAAGCAGCCCCTCGCGGAAGTTCGCAACACGCCCTACGCCGCGGCATTTCTCACGACCCTCGTCGCGCGACAACTCGACTGGCGGCGCCGCGAGCATCCGCACATCGAGGATTTGTTCATTTGTCTTTCGGGTTACGAGATTGCGCGCCAGAGGGATTTCGAGGGCAAGCGCACGGTCCAAACCCTGCACGGTTTCGACAAACCGGTTTTGAACGGTTTCCGAATGCTCGCGCGGCTCGGTCCCGAGTGGATCGAGTGCCGCGTCGAACCTGCCGCTGACGCGATCGTGGGGGTGGCAACACGGGACCGCGACCGCCGCGTGTCGGTGTTGCTCACCCATTTCCGGCCCGATCTACCCCGTAGCGATGGTCCCGCGCGTGCAATCAAGGTGCGGCTGACCCTTCCGTGGCGTCCGGGCACGATGGCCGTGCTGCGGCACTGGCGGATCGACGGTGCGCACAGCAACGCCTACGCCGTCTTCACGGCGCTCGGGCGGCCCAAGGAACCGACGACCGACCAAACCGCGCAGATCAAGCAGCGCATGGGACTCGAAGAACTCGATCCGGCTCGATCGCTGCGGCTGGAAACTCAGACGGAGCTGACCGTTGAACTACCGTGCAACGCGGTCTCGTTGCTGGAACTGGAGCGGCAGCCGTGAGCGGACTCGGAACTACCAACTGATTAATTGCCATGGCCTCGACCTCTGCCCTTCTGCTCGCCGGTCTGTTGCGGATCGCCTGGACCGGTGATTCGCCCGCCGTGGCCCTCGCGGCCGCCGATCTGGCCGCGGACTGCGACCGCGTCCTCGGCTCGCCTGCACGAGTTGAGACAACCGGGCCCGCCGAGATCACTCTGACGCTCGATCCGGCGCTGCCCGGCGGCCCGGAGGCCTGGCGCGTGGTCGTGACTCCCGGCGGCGCGCGGATCTCCGGTCGCGATGCCCTCGGACTGGTGTATGGGATTTATCAGTTCAGCGAACGCTGCCTCGGAGTGGATCCCCTGTGGTTCTGGAAAGGCATGGCGCCGGAGCGGCGGGAGCGAATCGAACTCAAGCCGCAGACCTTCGCCTCTACGCCCGCGAAGTTCCGCTACCGCGGGTGGTTCATCAACGATGAGGATCTCCTGACGGAATTTGGCCGGAGCGCGGGGCCGCGGTTCATCGATTATCCCTTCTACGCCCAGGTGATCGATGTCGCGATGGCGGAGCGCATTTACGAGGCGCTGCTCCGCCTGGGCGGCAACCTGATCATCCCGGCGTCGTTCGTCGATGTGCTTAACCCCCCTGAAGCGGAACTGGTTCGCCGGGCCGTGGCACGCGGATTGTATGTGACCCAGCACCACGTCGAGCCGATGGGCGTGAGTCATTTCGGCTTTGAGAACTACTGGCGGGCGCGGGGGCAGAAGAAGGATTTTCGCTATGCCACGGAGCCCGACGCGGTCCGCGAGGTCTGGCGGGCCTATGCGGTGAAGTGGCGCGACGTCGGCGGGGATCAAGTGGTGTGGCAGCTCGGGATGCGGGGGCGCGGCGACCGGCCAATTTGGAACAACGACAAGGCAATCACTCCCGAGACGGCGGGCGACTTCATCTCCCGCGCCATGGCCGACCAATGGCAGATCATGCGTTCAGTGGATCCCCGGCCGCAACCACCCGCGACGACGACACTCTGGGCGGAGGGCGCCGAGTTGATGGCGGGAGGCAAGCTCAAGCTGCCGCCGGGCATCACGGTCGTGTTTTCCGATTTTGGGGCTTCGCAGGAATTGCAGCACGATTTTCACACCAGCCCGCGGCTGCCCCAGTATCGTTACGGAGTGTACTACCATGTGGCATACTGGGTGCGGGGACCGCATCTGGTGCAGGGAGTCGCGCCGGAGCGAATCGCCGGGATCTTCAAGCAACTCGAGGACCGCGGCGACACCCACTATGCGATCGTGAACGTGTCGAATGTGCGCGAGCATGTGCTGGGCGCGCACACCTTCATCCGCACTGCCTGGCACGGCGCACAACGGCCGCTGGTGCAGACCCTCGCTGAATTTGCCCCGGCGGCGACACGCCCGTTCATGGCCGCGTTTCACGCCGCGCTGATTCGCCGGCCGGATGGGGTCTGGTTGCAGGACGGCGACTGCGTCGATGCAGCTAACACTTACCTGCGACTGAAGAAGCCGGCGGAGCGGGCGGCGGCGGTGAGAAAGATTCATGACCCGGCCATGCTCGAGGCCGCGGCCGCGCGGCTCGAACAGGTCGCCGCGGCGGGCGATTTGACCGCACTGCCGGAGCGCTGGCGGGGCTGGACGCGCGACTACTTCATCGTACAGGGAAACTACCTCGCGGCCCTCTATCGTATGGTGGCGGCGATGGCCCGCGATCACCCGGCCGAGGCCGTCCGGCATCTGGAACGTTCGCTGGAGATTCGGGCGCCGCTGGCAACCGGTCAGTGGGAAGGATGGTACGTGGGCGACAAGAAGGCCAACTGGCCGCGCGCACTCGAACGGTTGCGTGCGGTGGCGGATGCGAAGTAGGAGAAAGGCGGTATGCACACTTCGACCAGTCTGGGACGCAGCGATTCAATCGGAAGTTTGGCCGTGCGCTCTGCGCGCGGCTGGAAATTCAGAGCCGAAGGAGGCCGGAAGCGGAGTGCCGGGGCGACCGGGAAGATTGGCGCCATCGGACGGGCGCTGCAGCACGGGCTTTCCTTGTTTGTGTTGGCCGGCGTCGCAGCAACCGCGGCGGAGCCAGCCCTGCCGGTGACCCGTGTGAGCCCCGCAGGCGAGCACGTGTTCTTCGGCTACTACGATGTGCCTGCGGTCGATCCGAAGACCGGACGGCATCTCGCGCACCGCGTGCCATTCCGCGATCGGCTGCCGACGGTGGCCGACGAAGCGGAACTCGGCACCTATACGCTCGACGGGGACGGCACTTTCCAACCCTTTGCGAAGACGCGGGCCTGGAATTTCCAGCAGGGATCGATGCTGCAATGGCTCGGCGACGGCACCGGGCGGGTTTTCTACAACGAAGTGCGGCCCGACGGCAGAGACTACCGCGGCGTGCTCCACGATCTCGCGACGGAAGAACGCACGTACACCGATCGCGCGCTGGCCAACATCTCGCGCGACGGCCGCTGGGGAATCGCGATCGATTTCGATCGGATGCACGATTTCCGGCCGGGGTATGGCTATGCGCTGCGCGACGACCCGCGGGTCGAAGTCATGCATCCGGCGGACGATGGCGTGTGGGTGTGCGACCTGCGCACCGGAAAGAGCAAACTGGTCCTGAGTCTCGCGGCGCTGTACGAACAGGTGAAGGGCATGTCGCCGCTCATGGAGCACAAGCTGCTCATCAATCACATCACCTTCAACCCGTCCGCGAGCCGGCTGGTGCTGCTGTTGCGCAACTTTCCGTCGGCGGAGCCGCGGCCGAAGGGCCAGCCGGCGTGGCGGACCGTCGTCTTCACGGTCGCGCGCGACGGCAGCGACCTGCGCCTGCTGGTGCCGGTCGGGATGGCTTCGCATTATCACTGGCGCGACGACGCGACGATTGTGTTCTACAGCGACGGGCCGCAGGGCCCGCAACTCTACGAGATCACCGATGCGCCCACGCCGCGGTTTGTCGCGCTCGATCCGGCGTTCTTCAAACGCGACGGCCACTGCACGTACTCGGCGGACGGCCGCTGGATGCTCTACGACAGCTACCCCGATGCGCAGCGTCAGCAGCGCCTCTTCGTGTACGATCTGCAGAAACGCCGGGGACGGGAGCTCGGCCAGTTTTATTCGCTGCCGGCGGCGATCAGCGATTTCCGCTGCGACCTACATCCGCGCTGGCTGCCCGACGGACGCATCAGCTTCGACTCCACGCATGAGCGCTATCGCGCCTTCTACCTCGTCGATCCCCGCGCCCTGCTCTCGTCGTGGGGTCGGGAGCCCTGACAATGTTTGTCCCATCCCATTGGAAATCCGGGCCAAATCTCATAGGTAGAGTAACCCATTGGGTTACTCGGTCATTTTCCGACTTCGCACCGGAAAGTGACCCGAGTACCCCGGGAGCCGTTTAATCTTCATGAAAGCCATCACCACCGCCCGCTGGGGAGCCGCCCTTGCCGCCCTCGGCCTATCCGCTGCCGTCATCGCCAAGGAGATCGTTCCGACTACCGGCATCCCATTTCCGGTCCTCGGCAAGGTGACGCCGCGCTCTGCCCAGGAGATTGCGTCGTCACCGTGGTCGATTGGCGGGGAGACGATCGACCGCGATTTCACCGTCTACGAGCACTACAAAAAATACCTCGGTCCCCTGGGCGCGAAAGGCATCCGGCTCCAGGCCGGCTGGGCCAAGTGCGAGAAGGTGAAGGGCGTCTACTCCTGGACCTGGCTCGACGCCATGGTTAACGACGCGGTCGCGCAGGGCGTCCGCCCGTGGTTGGAGTTCAATTACGGCAATACGATCTACCCGGGCGGCGGTGACACCGGTCTTGGCGGCGGCTTTCCGTCGTCCCCCGAGGCGCTGGCGGCCTGGGACAAGTGGTGCCGCGCCCTGGTCGAACGATACAAAGATCGGGTGCACGAATGGGAAGTCTGGAACGAACCCGACATCAATAAAAAGAGCACGGCAACCGTGGACGCCTACGTGGATCTTTACATCCGCACCGCGACGATGGTGCGGGAGCTGCAGCCCCACGGCCGGATTTGGGCGCTGGCGCTCGCGGGCAACGTTGACTACGCGGACAAGTTTCTCGCGGGCATGCAGGCGAAGGGGAAACTCGAACTCATCGACGCGATCACGTTCCACGGCTACCCGCGCAATCCGGACGACACCACCCTCGCCGACCGGCTCCGGACGATCATCGCGAAATACGGCCGGGTGATCGAGGTGCGTCAGGGGGAGACCGGCGCGCCGTCGAAGTTCCAGGAAAACTTTGCGCTCTCGAAAATCACCTGGTCGGAGACAACCCAGGCCAAGTGGGACCTGCGCCGGCTGTTGGCGCATCGGGCCAAGGATGTGCCGATGAATCTCTTCACCATTTCGGACATGCACTACACCCAGGCGAGCAACCAGGGCGGCCCGGACGGCCTGCTGCGGATGAACTACAAAGGCCTGCTGGGCACGAACCCCAACCAGACGGTTTCCCACGTCAAACCCAGCTATTATGCCGCGCAGACGGTCTTCGCGATCTTCGATGATGCGCTGAAGCGGATTCCAGCGTACCCGTTTACGTCTACGGCGCTGCGCGGTCTGGCCCTCTCGGGTTATCGCCGCGAAAGCGACGGGGCGCAGGTCGTCGCGTATTGGTTCAGCGATGCGCCGCCCGCCGAGGCGAATGGCGTCTCGTTGGCCGATGTGACCCTGCGTGACGGCCGGTTCAAGGATCCCGTGCTCATCGACGTGCGGACCAGCACGGTTTATGCACTGCCACCGGATCATTGGAAACAGGGCGCCAGCGGAGTCACGATGCGCGCGTTGCCGGTCTACGACTCGCCCATGTTGATCGCGGAGAAATCCACGGTGCGAATCACGGCCGGGCCGCGGTAACCACGATGCCAGCCGTTTCTTCTCCTGGCATTTTTCAACGACCATGAAGTTCCGCTTGCCAGTTGCAGAAGCCTGCTTGCCGGCGATACCCCGATTGAGCGCAACGACACGGCGTCGAATCGTCTGCCAGCAGGCTCCTACCTCGAAGGTATAAAACTTCTCATGACCATCCCCCGTCTGCGCTGGCTCATCCTCGGACTGCTCTTCCTCTCCACGGTGATCAACTACGTGGATCGGCAGGCGCTGTCCGTGCTGCTGCCTACGCTGCGCGAGGCGTTGAAGCTTTCCAGCGCGGACTACGGGATGATCACCACCGTGTTCCTGCTCGCCTATACGCTGGCCCAGGTGCCGATCGGCATGTGGATCGACAAGGTGGGTACGCGCCTGGGCTTCTCGGTTTCCATCATCGGCTGGTCGATTGCCGCGGTGTTGCATGCGTTCGTCGTCGGGCCGATTAGCCTCGCCGTCGCGCGGGCGTTGTTGGGCGTGACGGAGGCGGGCAACTGGCCGGCCGGCACCAAGGCCGTCGCGAGCTGGTTTCCCCAGAAACGGCGGGCGTTCGCCATGGCGATGTTCGACAGTGGTTCGGCCGTCGGCGCGGTGCTCGCCCCGCCGATCGTAGCCCTGTTGGCGCTAAATTTCGGCTGGCGCGCTTCCTTTGTCGTCACCGGTCTGCTCGGCTTTATCTGGTTGATCGGCTGGCTGTGGATTTATCACGCCCCGCACCTGCATCCCTGGCTTACGCGGGAACAACGCGACGAAGTCTTGCGTGAACTCGGCGTCGGAACCCCGCGGCCGCCGATCTTCGGTGAAGCCCTGCGCAGAATCATCGGCGTGCGACAATTGTGGGGACTGATGGTCACCCGGCTGCTGGCCACCCCGGTGTGGTGGTTCTATGTGTTCTGGCTGCCCGATTACCTCAGCAAAGGTCGCGGTTTTTCGCTCAAGGAAATAGGCTTCTACGGTTGGATCCCGTATCTCACGGTTGACCTGGGCAAGATGGTGGGAGGTGCACTGTCCGACGGCCTGCTCGCCCGTGGTCGCAGCGCGACCTTGGCACGGAAGAGCGTCATGCTGCTCGGCGCCCTCGCGATGCTGGGCGGCCTCCAGGTCGTCAACGCGCCCTCGGCCGCCGCGGCAATCGCCTGGGTCTGCCTGGCGACGTTCGGTTTCGGCATGTGGAGCGCCAACATCCTCGCGTTGCACGCCGACGTCTTTCCGGCCGAGACCATGGGCACGGCGATGGGCTCGACCCTCATGGCGGCCAGCCTCGGCGGCGCGGTCTTCACCTACGGCGTCGGCCGGGTGGTCGACCGGCTCGGATATTCGCCGGTATTCTGGACCGTGGGTGTGCTCCCGCTCGCGGCATGCTTCGCGTTGTTCTTCTGGATCGGACGCGTGGAGCGGATCCGGGAGCAGCCGGTGTGACTTCTGATGAACATACCGAACTCAGTTCAAGTAACCGCTGGGACGATCGATGCCGATCGTGGCGCGGAGCTTCAGCCCGCGCTGGGCAGGCCCCGAGTCGTCCGCGCGCGGGCTAAAGCTCGAATGGCACTTAAGTTTTTTTGGCTGGGGTGCGAAAGCGAGAGCCGTGACGGAGGTCGCGGTAGAGGTGGCGCGGGCGGTCGAGACGACGGTAGGGCTTGGGGCGGCG
>JBIJCX010000385.1:0-7677 GCA_044344465.1 Opitutaceae bacterium | reverse complement strand
TACCTCGCGCATGGCCGAAGACCACGATCGCCGCGCCGTCTCCGCCCTCATCTCCCGCACCTTCCCTTCGTGAATACGCGCTGGGGCGGGCGCGGGACAACAATTAGCCTGTCCCTTCTCCGCGGGTTTGGACATACAGGCGCAGATTCAAAGCGTCGATCACTCGCCGACAAAAACATGAAACCAGCATCGCGCAGACAGTTCTTGAAAGCTTCCCTGGCCGCCGGTTTGGGACTGACGCTACCCCGCCGGGTCAGCGCCGCCGCGACGGCCCGGGCGGTGGGCGCCAACGACACCATTCGGCTGGCGGTGATCGGCCTCGGTGGCACGGAAACCGTCGGCGGCGTGGGCGGACGCGGGCACCAGCTCATTGCGGGTCTGCAGCAAGTCCCGGGCGTACGGATCGCGGCGTTGTGCGACGTGGACCAGACCTTTCTCCGCCGGGAGGCCAAGCCGCTCGAGGATCGCGGCCAGGCGGTCGCGACGCACACGGATCTGCGCCGCGTGTTTGATGACCGCACCATCGACGGCGTGATCATCGCGACGCCCAATCACTGGCACGGACTCGCGACGGTCTGGGCGTGCCAGGCGGGCAAGGACGTATACGTCGAGAAGCCTTTTTCGTACAGTATTTGGGAGGGCCGGCAGATGGTGGCGGCGGCCCGCCAACACGGGCGGATCGTGCAGACCGGCACCCAGAATCGGTCGAGCCCGCTCTTGCGCCGGGTCTTCGACGATCTGCGCGGCGGCCAGCTCGGGCGTATCCGTTATGCCCATGCAATCATGTATCGGGCGCGGACGGGCATCGGCCGGGTCGAGGCGCCCACGCCGCTGCCGGCCACGCTCGACTACGATCTGTGGTGCGGGCCGGCGCCCAAGACACCCCTGCGGCGCAAGCAACTGCATTACGAGTGGCACTGGTTCTGGGACACCGGCAATGGCGAGATCGGCAACAACGGCGTTCACATGATGGATCTGTGCCGGTGGGCTCTGGGGCAGAATCAGCCGCCGCCGCGAGCGCTGAGCATCGGCGGCCGTTTTGCCGTCGACGATGCCGGCGAGACGCCGAACACCCAGGTTGCCCTGTTGGATTACCAGCCCGCCCCGCTGATTTGCGAAATCCGCAACGTGCGCGTCGATACGGAGGCGAACGCGATCGGCACGTTCCGCAATCGCAGCCGGGGTATCGTGATCGATTGCGAGGGCGGCTATTTCGCCGGCGAGGCGGCTGGCGGCGCGCTGTTCGATCCCCGGGGCCGGAAGATCAAGGACATCGCGAACGACCCCGGCGCGGGGCGGTTGGAGATTCCGCATCTATCGAACTTCGTCGCCGCGATGCGCAGCCGGCGGGCGGGCGACCTGGCGTGCGAGGCGTTGGCCGGGCATCATTCTGCGGCCTGCAGCCACATGGCGAACATCTCGCACCGGCTCGGCCGGTCGGCGGCGCCCGATGCCATTCGCGAACGAATCCAGTCGCAGCGTGAACTGGCGGAGGCCTTCGATCGTTGCCGCGAGTATCTGCGCGAGAACGGCGTCGATTTGGGCGCCACGCCCGCCGTGCTCGGACCATGGGTGACGTACGACGCGAAGCAGGAGCGCTTCGTCAACGACTTCGCCGCTGCGGCCAATGCGCTGGACCGGCGCGAATATCGCCACCCGTTCGTGCTGCCGACGCTGGTGTGATGCGTCGCGCCGCCGCGCTGGCAAAGGAAAAACCATGAATACCACCGCAGGTTGTCTGATCGCCGCCCTTGGCGCCTTCGCATTCTTCGCCGGCCCGGCGGGCGCCGCTGCCGCGCCCGTCACCAAGGCGGCGATCGATCCGGCAAAACTGCCGCCGCCCCAGCGCATCGTGGTCCCAAAGCTGCGCGGCCCCTTGGTCATCGACGGAGAGCTGAATGAAAGCGTCTGGAGCAGGGCCGCCATGCTCGGGCCCTTTGTGCCCGCCAGCGGCTCGGGTGCGGCGCGCGAGGCCACCGTCGTACGGGTGTGGTACGACGACACTGCGCTCCATCTCGGCTGGACGTGCACCGACGCGGACATCCAGGCGACCTTCACGGCGCGCGACAGCAAGTTCTGGGAGGAGGAGGTCGCGGAGTTTTTCGTCACCCGGCGCGATCTCGCGTGTTACTTCGAACTGCAGTGGAATCCGCTCGGCGGCGTCTTCGATGCCATCATCCGGAACACCCTCGACGAGCGCGGCGTATCCAAAAAAATAGACGGCGACTGGAGCTACACGGCCAAGGGAATGAAGAGCGCCGTGAAGGTCCGGGGCACGGTCGGCGACTCGAACGATCGCGATGAAAAGTGGGAGATCGAGGTTTCGGTCCCCTTTGCCGATCTCGGGGAGGCGACGCCGAAGCCGGGCGAGGTCTGGCGGGCGAACTTTTACCGTTTCAACCGCGAAAAGGATCGGCCGGTGGAGCAGCTGAGCTGGTCCGCGCCCATGTTGCCGGGGTTTCACCAGCCAAGCCGTTTCGGTTTTCTCGAGTTCGGGCGGTGAGCCATCCCCAGGCAGAGGGATTTACCACGAAACCTACGAACCACACCTTGAGCATTGAGGATTCAGTGTCGGGCGCTTGCCCGCCTCCGGTAGGTTCCACCGCCCGCGGCGTCTCGGTAGCTCAGGTCTGTGACCTGACCTCTCCAGCGGACAACGGGAGGAGCAACGTTGCGTGCTCCACTGCGCGGCCGGCATCAACGCATCTTGGTCAGGTCGCAGACCTGACCTACCCTGGATGAGCGACGCCACCAAAGCGGTCTTTCTGTCGTACGCATCCCAGGATGCCACAGCGGTGCGCAGGATTTGCGATGCGCTGCGCGCCGCCGGCGTCGAGGTCTGGTTCGACGAGAGCGAGCTCGTCGGCGGGGACGCGTGGGATGCAAAGATTCGCCGGCAGATCCGCGAGTGCGCGCTTTTCGTGCCGGTCATTTCGGCGAACACCCAGGCGCGCGGGGAGGGCTATTTCCGCCTCGAATGGAAACTCGCGGTCGATCGCTCGCACCTCATGGCGGCCGATCAGCCGTTCCTTCTGCCGGTCGTGATCGATGACACGCCGAACGAGGCGGCCCGCGTGCCGGACGAGTTTTACGCCGTGCAGTGGATGTTGCTGCCCCTGCCGCCAGCTCCGGGCCCCGGACCGGTCGAGGGACCGGGCGGGGACGGGATCGGCGAGTTCTGCACGGTCGTGCAGAATCTCCTCGCCTTGAGCATGGCGCGTGGACTGCCCACTTCCCCGCCCTCGGGCACCCGTTCGCAGTTCGGCTCCCGGCCCCAGTTCGGAACCAGATCGCAATTCGGGAGCGTCCCGCCCTTTGGCACGTCGCCGCCTTTCGCGCCAGCGGGGTCGGCGGTCCCCGCCTCGCCGCCGCCAAAGTCGGGCCTGCCCTTTTGGGTGCGAGGTGCGCTGGCGGCCGCGGTTGCGGCGGTCGCCGCCGTCGGGTACTTCGTGTGGTGGCGCCCCGGCGCGAAGGAGGCGCCCACCTCCGGCGCACAGAACCATTCGCCAGCGTCTGCGATCCCGACGCCGAAGCCGATGGATTTGGCGCCCGCCAAATCCATCGCGGTGCTGCCGTTCGAGAATCTCAGCCCGGACAAGGAGAACGAGTTCTTCGCCGACGGCATGCATGACGAAGTCATCACGTCGCTCACCAAGATTCACGACCTGACGGTGATCTCGCGTACCTCGGTCATGGCCTATCGCAAGCCGGAGGACCGCAGTCTGAGGAAAATCGCGGCCGAGTTGGGCGTGGCCGCCGTGCTCGAAGGCAGCGTGCAGCGGGCGGGCAGCCGGGTGAAGGTGAGCGTGCAGTTGATCGACGCGCGGACGGATGTGCACCTCTGGGCGGATTCCTACACCGAGGAGGTGACCGACGTCTTTGCGATCCAGTCCAAGCTGGCCGGCGCGATCACGCTGGCGCTCAAGGCCACGCTTTCGCCGCAGGAGAAATCGTTGATCGCGCGCCGCCCGACGCAAAACCAGGAGGCCTACGATCTTTACCTGCGCGCCCGCACGATGAGTGACACGCTCGGTCTGGGGAGTTTGCGGGAGCACTACGATCGCATGGTGGCGCACTACGAGCAGGCGATTGCAAAGGATCCGACCTTCGCCCTGGCGCAGGTGCAACTGTGCATCACGCACGGTTATCTCTATTGGTTCGGCAACCTGGACCCGTCCCCTGCCCGACGGGCTCGCGCCAAGGCGGCGATGGATGCGGCCTTGCGGCTCGCGCCGGAAGCCCCGGAAACGACCCTCGCGCTCGGAGCCTACTCCTACCTGTGCGAAAATGACTGGGGGCGCGCGCTCGCAGAATACCGTGCGGCGGAGGCCGGGCTGCCCAACGATGCCCAACTGCTCTACTTCATCGGCCTCACCCTGCGGCGGCTCGGCCGGTTGCCGGAGGCCCTGGCCTCGTTTGCCCGCTCGGTGGAGCTAAACCCACGCGACGTGAACTGCCCGGTGGCGCAAATTGAAACCTTGAACGCGTTGCGCCGTTTTTCGGAATCGCGGACCCGGGCCACGCGTTATGTCGCCCAGTTCCCCGGCGATCCGGTGACCCACCATTACCTGACCGTGGCCCGGCTGGAACTCGATCGCGATCGCCCGGCGTATTTCCGCCAGCTCGAGGCGAATCCACTGGCCGCGGGCGATCCGCACGGACTTATCAAGGCCTATCGCCTCGCCATGGCGCGCGGCGATCTGGCGGCCGCGGATCAGGCGCTGGCGGATCCACGGGTGGGCTTGGTCCGGGGTGCCGGCGGCATCATCAACGAACCGGCGGCGTTGCACCGGGCGCTGGTCGCATTCCTGCTGGGCCGGCGAGACGTGGCGGGCGGGTTGGCCGACGAGGCTCTCGCGTCCCTTGGCGCCGAGCAATGGTCGCCGCGGCAGACGCCGTGGGTGATGACGGCCCGGGCGCTGGCCCATGCGCTGGCTGGCCGGGCCGAAGAGGCAATCCGCCAGGCGGGCGAAGGCTTCGCCGCACAGGCCGCCCGCGATGCCTTTGCCCTGATCCCGCAGCGACCGGGCCACGCGCAGGTATTCCTCGTGCTCGATCGGCGCGAACAGGCACTCGCGGTGCTGCGCGAAATGATGACCGAGCCGTGTGAGATTGGACCCGAACAAGTGCGGCTGGATCCGCTGTGGTCGCGATTGAAGAGCGATCCGCGTTTTGAGGAAATCCTCAAAACCGCCAAACCGCTCTGACCACATGCCACCCCCGATGACGCATGGCCGGCGACCATGATGGAATCACCGGAGGGCCGGGCTCCGCCGAGACCCAAGTGCGTTTGCCCGCCAGGCGGCCGGGGCGAAGTTCGGCCCGCCATGATCGGGCAACACGTTTGAAATCGGCGCGGAAGGTTTGAGTCCGCTGCGGATTTTGAATCATCCTCTTTCCCATGACCGCACCCACAATTCCCGCGTCTGTTCTCCGCCAACTTTTCGGCCGTGCCTCTTTGCGGCTCACTCTCGCCGTGCTCGCCGCCGGTGCTGCTCACTCATCGGCTGCCGCCGCCGCCGACCTGCGCGGTCTCGTCGCTGCCCGAATCGAGGCGGAGTATCC
The DNA here is from genome assembly GCA_044344465.1 of Opitutaceae bacterium. Taxonomy (GTDB): domain Bacteria; phylum Verrucomicrobiota; class Verrucomicrobiia; order Opitutales; family Opitutaceae; genus ER46. The sequence continues at coordinate 2,112 of JBIJCX010000385.1, read as the reverse complement.
CTCGCTCGAGGCCATCTACAAGAACCTCCACGCGAACCCGGAACTCTCCTTCATGGAGGTCAAGACAGCCGCGCTGGTCGCCCGGGAATGGCGGGCGCTCGGCTTTGAAGTGACGGAGAAAGTCGGCAACACCGGCGTCGTCGGCGTGTTCAAGAATGGCGCCGGCCCCACTGTGCTGGTGCGCGGCGACATGGATGGCCTGCCGGTGAAGGAGGCCACTGGCGTGCCCCACGCGAGCACCGCGATCGTGAAGGACATGGCGGGCCGCGATCAGCCGGCGATGCATGCCTGCGGGCACGACCTCCACGTGACCAACCTCATTGGATCGGCGCGCACGCTGGTCGCGCTGAAGCAGCATTGGGCGGGCACGCTCGTGTTCGTCGCGCAACCGGCGGAGGAAATTGTCGCCGGAGCGCGGGCGATGCTGACGGACGGCCTTTACACGCGGTTTCCGAAGCCGGACTACGCGCTCGCCTTGCATGTGTCGGCGGTGCGGCCGGCGGGCGCGATCGGGCACACGGAAGGCCCGGTGTACGCCAGCGTCAACTCGGTGGACATCCTCGTGCGCGGGGTCGGCGGTCACGGTTCGCAGCCGCACACGACCAAGGATCCGGTGGTTCTCGCCTCGCAGATCGTGGTTGCGCTCCAAACCATCGTGAGCCGCGAAGTGAAACCCGGCACGCCGGCGGTGGTGACGGTGGGCACCTTCCACGGCGGCACGAAGCGCAACATCATCTCCGAGGAGGTGAAACTGGAGCTGACGCTCCGGAGCTTCGACGACAAGGTCGCGGAACAACTGGTTGAGGCGATTCGGCGGATCAGCGCCGGCATGGCGCGGTCGGCGGGGATCCCGGAGGATCGACTGCCAATCGTGACGGTCACGCCCGAATCGGCCCCGGTGACGGTCAATCACGCGGCGCTCACGCGCCGGTTGGTGGGCACTTTCCACGCGTGGTTCGGCGCGGAGAAGGTGGAGCCGCGGCCGCCGACGACCGGGGCGGAGGATTTTTCCGAGTTTGGCCGCACCGTGCAGCGAGTGCCGATTTTTATTTGGGGCGTCGGTGCGGCCGATCCGGCGAAGTTTGCCGCGGCGGAGGCCGCCGGAGTGTCGCTGCCGTCGAATCACTCGCCGACCGCGACGTTTATTCCCGACCCCACGCTCAAGACGTGCGTCACGTCGATGAGCGCGGCCGTGCTCGAGTTGCTGGGAAAGAAGTAGCGGGAACTTCGCCGCACAAGCCGTCGAACCGAGGAGAAACGCCGCGTTTGATCCCTACTCAGTCGAAGCGACCGGCGGCTTGATTCTCCAGCAAGAGCGAGTGCTCCAGTGCTGCCGGCCGAGCCTCGACCGGAAGGGGTGGTGGCTTCGCCTCTGGGGGGCCCAGCACCGGCGTTGGCGGTTGGAGACGGTTGCCGAATTTCGGCCCGACGACCCGATACTCGATCTGGCAACCCATCGCGCGTGCGACATTCTGGAGCTGACGAAGGCTGATGGTGCCGGCGGCTTCGGACTTTTCGAATTGGTGGACCGCTTGGGGACTCACCCTCAGGTTGCCGGCCACGGTTCTTAGGGTCAGGCCGAGCGACTGCCGGGTCGCCCGCAACCAGCCGCCGCCGAGACCATCGTCCGGCCGAAAGGGTTGACCAGCAGGAATGTCAGACACGGACGGACGATTGGACGCACGTGGATCGTGAGGTTGTTTCATAAAGCTATAACTTGACAATCGCGCCAGTATGGCAAGCTATAACTTGAGTGACGATAGGGATCGCACGGCAGTGTCAAAGTCATCGGGCGTGTGGTTTGACCAGTTTGAGGAAGAGGCCGCAGACGGGCGGGAAGGTGGCGCGCAGGGGTGGAGCGCGTGCCACAGAGGGGCGCCAGTGGGTGCGAGTGCACGCAGGGAAGCGGCGGGCGGCGCGTGACGAACGCAGTGGCGTCGGCGGTGACGAGCACCCCCGCCAGGGGCAGGGCCTCGAGCAGCGGGCGAAAGGCGGGGATCTCGTTGGATTTTTCCGCGACAGGGATTTGATTGAGCAGGCGCTGGGTGTGGTGGGTGACCGCGCTCATCAGGTGCACGGGCCGGCCGTCCTTCTGCCGCGAGCGCTTGACGG
>JBIJCX010000092.1:0-24749 GCA_044344465.1 Opitutaceae bacterium | reverse complement strand
CGGCGCGCGCGAGCGCGCTGGCCTACGGGTACGTGATTCCGATTCTCGGGTGTAGGCCAGCTCGCTCGCGAGCGCCCGAAGATCGGGAAGGGTTTCGTTCGGGGGTTCGGCGCGCGCGAGCGCGCTGGCCTACGGGTACGTGATTCCGATTCTCGGGTGTAGGTCGTTCGGGGGTTCGGCGCGCGCGAGCGCGCTGGCCTACGCGTAACTGCATCGCTACGCTCGGCGCTGGGCTTCATTTGCATTGAAAGCTGCCGCTGGTGGATCGTGATTCGAAGGCGTTGAATTCTTCGTCCGCCTCTTCTCCTTCGCATCACGGCATCTCAGGCGCTCCCTTGAGCGGGGTAAGCTTGGTGCAAGCCGTGCGGCTGGCCCCGGAGAAGGTGCTCACCCCTGGCACCGTCAATCGGCACGGCGGCATGCAGTCAGCGGCAGCGGTCCTTGTGGTTCTCGCCGCCGGCAAGGGCACCCGGTTTGGCCAGCAGCCCAAGTGCATCCAACCGGTCCTGGGCACGCCGCTGGCGCGACATTCGATCGACGCGTTTCGCTCCGTGGCCGCCGGCCCGGCGATTTGCCTGGTAGGCTACAAGCACGAGGAGGTGTCGGCCGCACTCGGCGACGACAACATCTACGTGCGCTCCGACAACCCGACGGGGGGCACTGCCTGGGCCGTGTTCGAGGCGTTTTGCGTGTCCGAACTGCTCACGGCGAATCCGCTGGTGGTCGTGACGATGGGCGACCGGGTGGTGCCGCCCTCGGTCTTTCGACGGTTGCTCGAAACGCACGCCGCCGGTCCGACTGAAGCCGACCTCACGTTGCTCACCGCGCGTTACGAACCTCCGCGCCAGATGGGAAAAGGCCGCGTGCTGCGCAACGAAGCCGGCCGCGTCACGCGGATCATCGAACAAAAGGATATCGCGAACGAGCCCGATGAGGTGGCCCGGCAGGCTCTCAACAATCTCACCGAGGGAAACTGCCCTCTCTACGTTATCCGGGCGGCGACGCTGCACGGGCACCTCTCTCCGCTCACCAACGCCAACGCCCAGGGCCAGTATTACCTGACGGACATCGTCGCTTCCATCGGCGCCGCCGGTGGCGACATTCGCACGCTCACCACGCAGCCGGCCGACGGCGATTACGACCTGTTGTGCGCCGATGTCACGCGTCCCGCGGATCTGGCGTTGCTCGAGGGCGTCCTGCGCCAGCAGCACGCGGTGGCGCCCCTGCGCGATGAGGTGGAGAACGCCGCCCGGACCATCGCAGCCCACCGCCCACCGGGGCAGGTGGCGTCGGTGGCGCGCCAATTGCAGGAGATGGTGGATGCCGCGACGCGGGAAAAACTCGGCTGGAAGGCTGACCAGCCAGTCTCGATTGGCGTCTCGGGCGGGCGGCTGCGGATTGCCTTCATGCATCCGGACATGGGCCGATTTTTTGGGCCGGCCTGGCAGATGCCGCTTGGCGCCGGCTCGGCGGATGGCAGTGAGCAGATCGTCGTCCTGGCGCAGCCAGCGGACGATCACCGAATCCACCTTTTTCCGCTCGATCCCAAGTACCGCGAAAACATCAACGACGTCTCGGCCGATGACGGGATCATGTACCCGGGCGCGGAAATCTCCGACTGGCACTCGTATGAAGGATTCGGCACCCGGATGAGTGAAACGCTGCTCTTGTCGCTGGGGTATTTTAGCGATGAGGAGATCGAAACCCGACGCGGGAAAGGTCAACCGCTGCCGCCGGCGTCGCTGCGGGTGGCGAGCAATATGCGCCGGCCCTTTGCGCTCGTCGGCAATGCGATCGCGTCGCTGCGAACCTTGCGCGACGGGCATCTGGGGGCGCGGGTGCAACAGCACCTCGACCGCCACCACTTCGGCGGACTGCGGCTCCTCTGCACGGGCAACATCCCGCAGGGCGGCTTCTCGAGTTCTTCCGCCGTGACCGTGGCGACCAAGAACGCGATCAACAGCCTGTACAATCTGGGCGTGCCGCCCGATGTGCTGGTGCATCTGGCGTGTCAGGCGGAGTACGGCACGGGAGTGCGGGCGGGCTCGCTCGATCAGGCGACCGAACAAAAAGGGCGCGTCGGCGAGGGCACGCTCATCTCCTCGAATCCCGCCGACAATTACCAGATTCTCGGCACCTACCCGGTGCCAGCGGATCGTTTCCGGGTCATTTTCCCGTACAGCGTGGAGCGGGATCGGAGCGCGTGGCGCTGGTCGTGGGGCGCGTATGCCGAGACCGCTGCGCCGGGCGGACCGCTTACCGCGGGTGAAACGCGCAAGCTGACGGGCAAGGCCGCGGAAATCGCGGCGATTCTCGTCCGCTTGCCGCTCGACCTGGATTTTTTCAAGCCCATCGAAACGGATCTCGTCGATGACGGTCGTTTGACGACGGAAAATCGCGCCTGGATTGCGGCGGTGCTCCGGCAGGTGCCCTTGGGCATTTCGGTGGACGAACTGCAACAACGGGTGGCGGGCGAGCGCGACTGGTACGCGGCCGAGCTGCGCCGGGTGCATGGGCTCGATGCCTCGTCCGCGGCGCAAAAAGCCGACGCGACCCTGGCCTCGCTCTTCGCCGGCTGGCGTGAGCCAGTGATGCGGCGCACGACCGTCGACGGAAAAATCGTCACGGAGACCGGTGTGCCGTTGCGGGCCATGCTCGCCTACTTGTTCAGCGAGGTGGCAAAGAATTTCTTCCTGATCCATCACCCGGAGCAGTGGATCGAATGCGTCACGCTTTCGCAGCAAGGCGATCGGAGTGTCGCCATCGATCCCGAACGATTGCCGGAGCGGTCGGCGATGGAGCGCGACTTCGAATGGGAAAAGGGACTCGAAGGGCCCCAACTTCTCGCGGCGTGGCTGGAGCGCCATGACGCCGCGCCGTACGATTTCAACCGCGACTTGGACGATGCGACGCTGGCGAGGACGGAGCCGCCCGAGTTTCACCGCTGGGCGGGCGGCAGTTTTTTCCGCGGGCTGGCGCTGATCGACCTGGCGGAGGCGATGCTGAAACGGGCGTTTGGTGCGAATGCGATCGCGGTGCGCGTCAATGCCGCGGGGCAGGGCGACTATTTCCAGGCGCATATCGACAACCAGCTGGCCGATCCCGACGACGTGAAAGAGTTTCTCCGCCGGGCGTATTACCGGCGCTTCGGGCTCAAGCCGGATCCAGAGTTTGTGACGACTCATCCGGGCGGGGGCGCGGTCGGTGTGCGACTCAGCCGTTATGACATGCTGCCCGCGCTGATACGTCATTTGCGGGGAGGGTGAGGGGAGGAAGAACGCGAGACTTGGAACAACGCGAGACGGGACAAGACGCGGGAGAACGTGACGGCTTTCGAGAGGGTTTTCGGCGCGCGCGAGCGCGCTGGCCTACGGGTACGTGTTTCCGAGGGACGGTGTAAGCCGATACACGGTGAGAGCCGACGATCGGAGCAATTTCAGGCGGAGAGACGAGCATCCTCCTTCGGGCGGCTGGGTTCTCGAAGGAAGCGGCTGGTCTGCAGTTCAATGTCACCGAGGTGGAGGTGTCCGATACATCTGCCGTTGAAGTAAACCGCTGAACCCCATCGGGTGGGGAGCGGCGGCGAGTGCGGTGCTGCGTTTGCGAGAGTCGCGCTGCGACGATCGTAAGTCGCCGCGCCTTCCGTCGTCGCGCGTGATTGCTGGAGCAACTCATGCCACGAACCGCGGTGCGGCAGGTGCGAGGGAGGCGACAGCGATCTCTGACATCGCCGGCGTGAGCGGCGAGGCAATCTGCCAACCACGCCATCCCTGGTCACGGCTCGAAACTTTTTAGAAACGGCCTACTTTGCTGTGCTTCTTGAATCGACCGGGATCATCTCGATATCGACGCATCAGATGCTATGATGATAAAACTATGAGAACCACTTTAGAGATCGACGACGCGGTCCTGAAAGCGGCCAAGGAGATTGCTGAAACCACGAACAGCACAGCCGGCGAGGTGATTTCCCAACTCGCAAGGAAAGGTCTCGCTGTGACCTCAAGCCAAGGCCTGCGGAGTAAATCGGGCTTCCCTGTCTTCTCGGTGCCGGCTGAGGCCGACCCTTTCACCTCCTCAACCGTAAAATCCATTCTCTCTAACGAAGGTCTCCCATGAAGGGCTATCTGCTCGATGTTAATGTCCTCGTCGCGCTGGCTTGGCCCAACCACGCCTGGGCACGCCCAACACGCAGCGGCTCACGACTGGTTCGCCAAGAATCGTTCCGACGGATGGGGCACATGCATGGTTACCCAACTTGGTTTCGTGCGCGTCAGTTCACACCCGGCGGTAAAGTATTGTGTGTCCACCCAGGGCGCGCTGCAGAAACTGACCGAGATCGTGGGCCAGCCGGGTCATTCATTCTGGGCTGAGCCAACCGACGGATATGCCAACAAAGTGTTTCTGCAAACGCTCCCGAATACGCTGACGCACGCCCAAGTTACCGACGGCTACCTTGCGACCGTGGCCATGTTTAACCAAGGAACACTTGCTACTCTCGACCGGGACCTGAGCCGAACTTACAACAAGTATTCCGTGCTCGTTGCGCCGTGAGCTTTGGGGTCTGGCACACCAAAGTACTGCAGTGGGCAATGGACGTCATGTCACAGCAGGAACATGCTTGCAACTGATCGGGGTGACCGCAGCTCGCAGCGTAGAGGCCCCCCGGGTTTGGCCGAGCTTCGTCGGGTTCGCGCAAGGCGTGCGCTGGGTGGCTCCTCCGGTTTCGGACCCGTCTCGCCTTCCCATCGGACAAGATACCAAAGTATCACTATGCATAATACCAAAGTATCTTTTGACATGAAACCAAAGTAAGCCAACGTGCCGAGATGCCGGTAAACCCCCAACGCGACCTGGCGAAGGCCCTGCGTCGCGCGCAGGCCGCCGCCTCGCACATCCTCCGCACGGCGCAACTGCCGAGACGGGCGCGCACCCTCCTGCAACAGCGCGGGTTCCTCGTCGAAATCATCAAGGGGTGGTATGCCCTGACGACCCCGCAGGCCCGCCCGGGCGACACGTCGTTTTGGCATCTTCATTTCTGGAGCTTCGTGTCGGCCTACCTGCAGGCCCGCTACGGTCAGCGTTACTGCCTTTCGCCCGAGCATTCCCTCGACCTCTGGACGGCCGGGACGCAAACCCCGAAACAGCTGATCGTGCTCACCGCCCGCGGCGGCGTGTTCACCTTGAAGCTGCCGAACGACAGTTCGATCCTGCTCTATCCCAACCGCAAGGGCCTCCCGCCCTCGACCGAAGCGAAGCAGGGCGTGCAGGTCATGCCGCTCGCACTCGCTCTCATCCGCACAACTCCGAGTTATTTCACCCGGTCGGCAACCAATGCGGAACTGGCGCTGCGGATGGTACGAGTCGAGGAACTCTCCCGCGCCATGCTCGCCGGCGAGGTAAATGTCTCCGCCGCCGGCCGCATCGTCGGCGGGCTGCGGCATCTCGGCCTCGCGGACTCCGCCACGCGATTGGAGGCGGACTTGCTGGCTGCCGGCATTGCCCTCAAGCCGCAGAATCCGTTCGAAGAACCGCCCCGTCTTCCGGTCGGTGCCGTCTTGCAGTCACCCTACGCCGGTCGCATCGAGGCCATGTGGTCGCGGATGCGGCCCGAGGTGCTGGCGCATTTCCCCGCGCCGCCCCGGGCCATGCCCGACCATGCCCGCTACCTGCAACGCGTGAACGAAATCTACACGCATGACGCCTACAATTCGCTTTCCATCGAAGGCTACCAGGTAACGCCGGAATTGATCCAGCGCATCGCCGATGGGGTCTGGGATCCGATCGATAATCCGCAGGACCAATCGCAGATCAACGCGATGGCCGCGAAGGGATACCACGAGGCATTCAATGGGGTGCTCGCCAGTTTGGGTGACATTTGGCGCGGACGACCGCCAGGCGCGGTCGTGGATCGCGACCTGCAAGGTTGGTATCGCGCGCTCTTCAGCCCGTCCGTGCAGGCGAATATCCTGCCCGCGTCGGCACTCGCCGGCTACCGCGAACGTCGCGTTTTTATCCGCGGCTCGGAGCACGTTCCTCCCGCGACGGAGGCGGTCCCTGCCTTGATGGAGGCGTTGTTCGGCGCACTTACCCGCGAACCTTCGCCCGCCGTCCGCGCGGTGCTCGGTCATTTTGTCTTTGTGTTTATTCATCCCTATTCCGACGGCAACGGCCGCATCGGACGCTTCCTGATGAACCTCATGCTCGCCTCAGGCGGCTACAACTGGGCGGTCATCCGGCTCGAGCGGCGGCGCGAATACATGGCCGCCTTGGAAAGAGCGTCCGTTCAGGGCGGGATCGGCGACTTCACCAAATTTGTGGCGGAGGAAGCGAAGGCCTCGGCTAAACTAAAGCCCTTCAGAGCCGCGCGGCGCACGCCATGACGTGCAGACCCCTTAAAGTCTGGTCACCCGGCTGCTGCTGCACCGTAAACGCCCAGCGGTTCATCGTTCCACCGTAACGCGAAATCCGGCCGAGCCCTCGGCGATTCCTTGTCTCCGTTGTTAGCCGTAATCCCCCTCGAGGGAACGGGCCATGTTGAAGGAGATTTGGTTCGCCGATGCATGGTGAGCATGCAACGCGTTGACTTGGCTGCGGGTGGTCGCGGGCGAGAAGGCCTCTCCCATCGACTGGGAAAAACATAACGGGGTATGCAGTTGAATCAAGTAAGCGAGCGGGCCCTTGGCGGCAAGCCAGGGAACAAGTCCGTCGGAGGCTGAAAGGGTGTTGGTTGAGTACTTTTTCATCGTCGGTCCGAAATTCGAAATTCCATCTAACCGGATGACGTAAGCGGTCCCGGCGAGGCCGTGATCGCCCCTTGGGGCACTACCGTTCAAACAGCGATTCAGCGGAAAGGGAGTTTTGTACCAACTCCGCCTGGTAGGTGTTGTCGCTGACCCCGAAGGTCGTCACGAGCGTGAGAAACAGCGACTTTCGAGTGCCGGTGACCCGTCGGAACACGTCGAGCTTGTTGCGGAGGTCGCAGGCGTATGCCTTGTCGATGCAGAATTCGCCCTCGCTGAATTTCATCTCGCAGACATTGATAACTCCGTCCTTCCGGTCGATCAGAAGGTCGATTTGGGCGCCGGTGTCATTCGGTTCGGCCGGCCGATGGCGCCAAGAGGCGCATTCCGTCTGCACGCCGGAGATGCCGAGGGACTTCTTAATCCCGTCGACGTGCTTTAGGCAGAGGTTCTCGAAGGCATAACCGCTCCAGGCATGCCATGCCGGAGTAGAACGAATCCACGACCATCGTCCGTCGCTGCCGGATGTATCGCGCTTCCCTTCGACCCAGCGCAGGTGGAACAGTGTTAATTCATCGACCAGGCGATAAAGAGGATCTCTTTTCGCGTGACCGAATGGAACCATGCGGCAAATGAAGCCTGACGCTTCCAGTTCCTCGAGAATCGTCGTCAGGTTGCCCCCTGTTTCAAAACTGGTCACCTCGATCAGATCCTTGCGGCTCAATCCGGATTGCTTCCGGGCGAGGGCGCGAATGACCTTCAGGTGACGCTCGTGGTTTTCAAAAAGCGCGGCAAAGAGCTTTCCAAACTCGTCCAAGAGGGGTGCATTCGGCGCAAAGAAGAGGGACTCAATGATCTGCGCCGCGGAACGGCCCTTGCGCGCGTAATCGAGATAGTAATCCGAACAGCCCCAATCAGGCCTACCACTCCTGGGACGCGGTCGGCGGCGGGCAGGACTTTGCGCTGCATTACCGGATGCTCGCGCTGTACCGGAAAATGGTCGCTCCCGGCAGCTGGGCGTTCGTCGAGATCCTCGACAGCGATCTCGTCGGGCTGCCGCTGCCCGAAGGCGTGGTGGCGAGCGCGTATGTCAACGACGCGTTCTCCCTCGTGCTGGCAAATTACGGCAGGGCGGCGGCCACTGTGACCGTGCGTCACCGCTACCTGGATGCGACCGACCCCGCGAACGGCCCGCTGCCGCCCGGTCCCATCTCGCTGGCTCCGCGCACACTCAGAATTCTGTCCCAGATGCCGTTACAAAAACTGGATACGATGGAATCCCAGCGATGAGCCACACCCGTGCGACCTACTACTCCACGCACTCGCTCATCATGAGCCTCGCCGCCCTCGCTGGTAAACTTGCAGCTGCCGTGACGGATGCTCGGTCGATGCCTGTCGGATCCTCGAATCCTCCTTACGGAATGGCACCAGGGTGGTAAGAGGATGGCAGGAGGATGAATTTGCCTCCCTCCGGGCCTCCGAGCCCGCATAACCCACGGCCAAGGCCCTCCTCAGCCACCACCGGACTGGCGTCAGCGGGTGAATCGGCGACCTGATCGACAAGGCGACATCGGGACCAAGGGGGCGCGACCAAGTTCCAATTCTCCGGACGGTGGACGAAGAAACAAATAACGCGTGGCCCACCAAATAAAAAGGCACGGCGCATTGCCGTGCCTTCGCGGTCGGGGCCTAAAAAGAAGCTCCGATTACTTGGTGGTGAACTCCTTTGAGTCGATCAACACCGGAACCGTCGTTCCGGTCGGGAAATAATCCACATCAATGTGATAGCGGTGAACACCTTTGGCCGTTGAAAAATCAAGGTGATATACCTTGTCGCCGTCGATGGTGTACGTCGGCGCCTTGGGATTGCCTTTCGCGCTATAGGTATAAAGGACGGCCGAAGACGGCTGGCCGACTTCGTAAACCGTGATGATGACGGTCGTGTCCTTTACCAACGGACAATGCCCGTTGCCGTTGTCCTTCCAACCGTCGTGACGATCGTCATCCCGCCGGTCGTCTTCGTCACAATCGTGATTGCTGGAAGAATTTCCGCCGTTGGTCTTGGCGCTACTGCTCTTACTCTTGCTCTTGCTGCCGTTGTCATCGTCACCGTGATCATCATCTCGACGATCGTCGCCGTGATCGTCGCCGTGATCGTCGTCGCGCACGTCTCCGTTGCTCCGGCAACAAGCGTGCAGGTGAAACCGAATTGGCACCATCGAACCGCCCTTCTGCTTCTCCTTGTCCAGGGAGATCGGTGGCAGCCAATGGAGCACGGCGCACGGTTGGCTAGTACCCGCATCTACCGTCAGGGTCCGACTGACCGGGAGTGCGGCACTGTAGGTGGCGTTACCCGGCTGGCTCGCCGTGATCGTCGTGATGCCGGCACGAAGGATGGTCACCGTGCTGACGCTGACGGTGGCAACGGCGGGGTTTGAACTCGTGAAGCTCACCTGCAGACCCGAACTGGCAGTCGCGGTCAGCGCGAACGGCGCGTCGCCAAAGTTTTTCGCCGGCAGCGCTCCAAAAGTAATCGTCTGGCTCGCCTTCGCGGTAATGGTCAGCGTCCCATTTACGCGGGTGACCGTATAGTTCGGGGCTGTGCCGGTGCCGATCGTGATTGGGTAGGTGCCCACCGGACTTGCCGCCGTCGCCGTGGTCGTGGGCACGAAGCCACTGACGACATCGGAGCCAAGCAAGCCCACATAGGAAGTCGTTAGCGTAGGCAGCGAGCCACCCGCGACCATGGTCTTGTTGTTCGCCGTAATCGTGAGCGGCGCAGGATTTACCGTGAGCTCCACGGTCTTCGTTACGCTCAAATAGTTCACCGTGTCAGTCGGCGTAAAGGTAACGCTCAGGGTGCGGTTACCAACAGGAAGTACCGCCCCGCTCGCCGGGGTGTAGGCCATGGTTCCACTCACGCCTCTCGACACCGTGGCGTTGAGCTGCGAGCGTGACAGTTGCGTTCCGTAGGTGATCGGCGCTGGGTCGCTCCATGAAACGATCGGAGTGGCTTGAAGGAGATTGATCGTAAAGGTGCCGGTGGTTGTGGCGGTGCCGCCCATGCTGTCGGTCACGGTGACGGTGAGCGTGTGAACTCCACCCGTGTTCAGATTCAAGTTGGCCGATGCCGTAACGGTCGCCGCGTTGAGACCAAAGGGCACAGGGGTAACAACAATCGGGGTCGAGCTGTTATCAAGCGTGGCCGACACGGTGCGGATCACTCCCCCCGGGCTGTGAGCGGTGAAGGCAAACAGGATCGTCCAAGGATTGGTGCCGAACGTGCGAACAAAGGTGGAACCCGGCGTCGGACTGTTGATGACCACGGTGGGAGGCGTGGGTGTGGCTACCACGACCGTAAAGGTTTTCGTCGCTTCAGTTCTCCTACCGTTGGAGTCAACCCCGGCAGCCATCACGGTATAAACTCCTGCGCCGGAAATCGGCATTTGCGTCGTGATGGCTGTCGAGGTCTGGGTGCGAAGGCCGCTCACATGCGTTCCCTCGGTTAGCGTAATGGTCCGGGATTGAGGAGCGGAGAAGGAAGTGCTGGTAATCGTCGCGTCGACGCTGGTGATTGTCCCCGGAGCCGCAGTCAGCGCCTGAAACGACAACGGAAGGGTCGCCGGCACCCCACCAGCCGAATATGGGCCGTAGACCAATTGGCTAGGTTCCAAGATCACAACGACCGGCGGAGCGCTGTCGGCAGGGGGCGGTGCGGTGACGGTCGCGTTAAGCGCAAAGCCGTTATCTCCCACGGGAACGGACCAACCACTCGTGGGGACCTTGTAGACAAATGTAACGGTCGATCCAGGCGGAATATTCAGCGGCGGTATACGGCAAGTGACAACGACGTCCTTGAACAACTCACCCGCCGCAAACGAGACCGTGGCGGGGGTGACATAAACAAAACTGGCCGTCAGGGCCGAATTGTTCAACGGATCCTGAACGGGCTGAACCGTGAAGCTGATGGTCTCGGCCCCGCTCGTCCCGTCGGGCCGATAGACTCTGACGTTGTAGGCATCCGAACGGGGCATCCCGCCTTCGGAATTAGCCGAATACGGGCCATAGGCCACATTTGCGGGCGTGCCACCGGCAACCGTAAGCTGCTGCCTCAATGAAATACCGGCTTGGGTCGCCGTAATCGTGGTTGTAGAGATGGGCTGACCCAAAACTTCAATGGTTGCTACCACTATTCCCCAATACCCTTCAATACCGCCATATTTTTTTGGAAAGGAACCTTCACCATAAAAAACAGGAGCCCCCTTCACTCGTGCCACACTTGGATCACTGGATACAAATGTAACCGGCAATCCATACGAGCCACTGAGTTTCACTCCAACTACGACATCGTACGTGGTACCAGCAGGCTGCACTTGCACGGCCGGGAAAAACGTCGTTCTTTCGAGCTGAGCTTTAGCCTCCGGGGCCCCAACCGCCGCAAGCACAATGATGGCAGCGACCGAGAGAGCTTTCGAAATGTGATTAGAAATCAAACGTAATGCTTTCATGACGGGTCCGGGGAGTTTGCGGTTGGGCAATCAGCGTTGAACTCGAATTCTTCGGTAGTGACAGGTACAACGTAGGTAATTAACCTCAGAAGTCTAACGGAAAAAGTCCGGTTACGTATTTCTCGCCAATCGTCGCTACGTAGTTCCACGCGAATCATGCGGAGATTACGCCGAAGCAAAAAGCACGGATCCCAGCGATGACGTGTGGCCAGGTGCAGCCATCGACAACGACGCGCGCAGGCATCCGATCACACAGCTCAAGCCAGCACGCGACTCGGCCTGAGACCTTAGGGTCAATACCTCATTTTACGATTTGACACCGAGGCCTTAATCGGGGATTTTCCTTTTGAGTCCTCATTGCCATGTTCACCAACCGCCACTGCCAGGCAAGCGCTGCCGCTTTGTCACCGGTAGGTTTTGGCGGATTCAGGGTGTTGATGGTCGCGACGGCGCTGCTCGTTTCGAACGCACTGGCGCAGACGATTTGGGACGGAGGCGGCGGGGACGACAACTGGGGAACCGCGGCCAACTGGAACAACAATACGGCGCCGGTCAATCCGAGCCTCAGCATCCTGCGTTTTGCCGGCTCAACCCGGCTGACTCCGAACGTGAACGCCCCGTGGACGGTGAACGGGCTGAAATTCGATAGCGGGGCGAGCGCCTTCACCCTCGGCGGCTCCGCAATCACGGTAAACACGTCCAGTGGCATCGTCAATGCGAGCGGCAGTCTTCAGACGGTCAACAACGCGATCACCCTCGGAGCCGAGCAGACGTGGCAGACCAGTTCGACGGGCAATCTCACCGTCGCGGGCGCGGTGACGGGTGGCGCGAGCAAACTGACCACGGACGCCGCGTCCGGCACGACAATTACCATTGGCGGGATTCTCGGCGGTACTGGAAATTTCACTACCATGGGTGCGGGCACGACAGTCTTGTCGGCCACGAACACCTACACCGGCACGACCACGGTGGCGGGCGGCACGCTCTCCATCAGCAGCGAGGCCAATCTTGGCGCCAACCCCGGGGCCCTCAATGCCGCGCAGCTCGTCCTCGCCGGCGGCACCCTGAACACCACCGCCACGCTCGCGATCGACGATGCCAACCGCGGTATCACGATCGCCGCCGCCGGCGGCACGTTCAATGTCAACTCTGGGACAACTGTCACCTATACCGGCAACACCGGCATCCTCGCTGGCACGGGCGAGTTAATCAAGACTGGCGCTGGCACTCTCGTCGATGGCGGCACGGGCACCAATACGCATACCGGCAACATCACGGTCAACCAGGGCACGCTGCAGTTTGCCAAAACCGCAGCGGGTGTTAGCGGCATTTGGAACACCTCCGCAATCACGGTTGCCAGCGGCGCGACGCTCCAGCTCAACAACGCCAGCCTCTACACCTCCGAGACCGTGGGCAGCATCGCTGGCGCCGGCACGATCGACGCCAACGGCGGAACCCCAATCACTTTGAAGGTCAGCAACACCGGGCGCGATTCCGAGTTTTCCGGCGTACTCTCCAACACGGGCGTGGCGGGAGGTCTGGTGTTGACCAAGCTGGGCACCGGCAACCTGACGCTTTCCGGCAGCAACAGTTCCTACAGCGGCGTCACGACGGTCAGCCAGGGCACGCTGCAACTCAACGCCAGCGCGCCGAGCGGCGCGAACGGATCGCTCGGCAACGCCACCTCGGCCGTCGTGGTCAACGACGCCAGCACCGCGGCGAACAACACCGCGCTGCTGATCGGCGCCAGCGGGGTGACCGTCGGCCGCGACATCACGGTGGCCAATTCGGGCACGGGCACGACGACGCTCGGCGGCAACATCACCTCCGGGACGGGCACATTCTCCGGCAACATTGCCCTCAACAAAGCCACCACGTTGTCCGCAGATGGAACCTCCGCGATTACGTTTGGCACCGGGGTAATCAGCGGATCCGGCAACATCACGAAGGCCGGCACCGGCACGGTGGTTCTTTCCGGCACCAACACCTTCACCGGCAACACCACCGTTTCGGCCGGCACCCTGCGCGGAGCTGGCAACACCCAGGCGCTGGGCACGGGCGCGGCCACCGTCACGCTGGCCGGCGGCAATCTCGAACTCGCCAACGACACCGGGCTCAACTTCGCGCGCAACACCACGGTCTCGTCCACGAGCACCGTCACCTCCGATCGCCTCAACCCGGGCGCGGGCGTCACCCATACCCTCGGCACCCTGTCGATCGGATCGCAAACGCTCAATGTCGGTGCGGGGGCGAACCGCACCAGCGGCACCGCCGGTATCACCTTTGGTGCGACGACCCTGACCGGCAACTCGACCTTCGATGTCGGGAGCAACGCCCAGCTCACCTTGGGCGCGCTCAATGGCGGCGGCACCGCGCGCACGATCACGAAGGCCGACGCGGGCACCCTGATCTTCAACGCCACTCCGGGCGCAGCGGTCACCGCCGGTTCAAATCTCGTCGTCACCGGCGGTATCGCGCAAGTCGACACGGCGGGTGCGCTCACGAGCACCAATTCCTACGGGGTCACCGTCAACAGCACCACCGCCAGCGGCAATGCGGCGTTCAATCTCAACAACGTCAACCAGACGATCGCGTCTTTGACGTTTGGCGGCACCGGCGCCGGGGCGAGCGCGGTCAACTCCGTCGCCACCGGCACGGGCACACTCACCCTGGGCGGCAACGTCACCTATGATGCCACGAACAATCCCGGCGGCGCGACGATTTCAGGCAATCTGGCGCTAGGCGCCAACCGCACGTTCAGAGTCGGCGATTCCTCGAATACCGGGGCCGAGCTGACCGTATCCGCCATCGTTTCCGGCACGGGCTTTGGCATTACGAAGGAAGGTGCCGGCGCGCTCACCCTCACGGGCGCCAACACGCTCACCGGCGCCGTCACCGTCAACAACGGCGAACTCATCCTTTCCGGCGCCAACGGCGCGCTGGCGTCCGCCGCATCCTACGCGCTCAAGCCCGGTGGCACACTCACGCTCGACAACAGTTCCGGCACGGGCAACATCGGGAATCGCCTCGCATCCGTCGGCCTCACCGCCAACGGCGGCACGCTCAATTTCACGCACGACGGCGCTGCGGGCACGAATTACGGCGAGACGATCGGGGCGCTCACCGCCAACGCCGGCGACCTCAAGATCAATCTCAGCCAGGCGGGCGTCGGGCAAACGTCCGCGGTGACGGTCTCATCGATCACCCGCGGCGCCGGCGGCACGATGCTCTTTTCCGGCACCGGGCTAGGGGCGAACAACCGCAACGAGTTCCTCGTATCGACTCCGGCTGGGATCCTCACCAACGGCATCATCCCGGGCGCGATGATGACGACCGATGGCGGCTCCACCTACAATCTCGTCACCCACAGCCTCGTCGGCGGCACAACGATTCTGCCGTACGCGGGCTACTCGACCGGCACGGCGGCGGCCACGCCCTGGGCGGCCGCCATCAATGCCCGCCCGGCTGCTGACCAGACTCTCGGAGCCGGCTACAGCCTCAACTCGCTTGTGCTCGACAGTGGCATCGACCTTTTACTCCCTGCCGCGGATCGTACACTCACCTTCACCGGCGGATCCGGCATGATCGTTCAAACCGGGGGTGCCAGCGTGATCGACGGCACTGCGGCCAGCGGCTTCGAGCATGTTTTGGCATTCGGAGGCACAGAGGGGATTTTCTCCATCCTCGGAAGTGGCAGCCTGACGATCAATCGGGGCAATACCAACAATATCACAGGCACTGGCGGCATCACCAAGACTGGTTCCGGCACTTTGGTCATCAATGCCCGCAGCACCAATTCCGGCACCACGCGCCTGAACGACGGGACGCTGCGCGCCCAGACGCAAACCAGCGCCCTCGGCGCCGGAACGCTCCAACTCAACCAGGGCACCCTCGAATTGGCGGGCGCGGGGGCGGTCAATTTTGCCCGAAACACGACGGTCAACGGCGATGTGACGATCAAGTCCGACAAACTCGCCAATGGCGCCGGCGTCACCCATACCCTCGGCACGCTGGCGATCGGAGCGCAGACGCTGACCATTGACAAGGGAGGGTTCGTCACGAGCGGCACGGCGGGAGTGACTTTTGGGGCAACCACCCTGTCAGGCGACTCCACCTTCAGGGTCGCCAGCGGCGCGCAACTCACGCTCGGGGCGCTCACGAGCGGCGGCTCGCGCACAATCACGAAGGCCGACGCCGGCACGCTGATTTTCAATCAGGCGGCGGGTGGAGCCGTTACTGCCGGCTCGAGTTTGGTCGTCAACGGTGGCATTGCCCAGATCAATAGCGCCACCGCGCTGACCAGCGGCAATTCCTACGGCGTTGTCGTCAACAGCACGACCGACAGCGGAACGGCCGCCTTCAATCTTAACAACATCAATCACACCATTGGCACGCTCACCTTTGGCGGTGCCCGAGCTGGTGCCAACGCCATCAACTCCGTGGCGACCGGCACCGGCACGCTCACCCTCGGGGGCAATGTCACGTATGACGCGACCAACCATCCCGGTGGCGCCACGATCGCGGGCAAACTCGGCCTTGGGGCCAACCGCACTTTCACGGTCGGCGATTCGTCCAATACCGCGGCCGAACTCAGCATCTCCGCCGTCGTTTCCGGTGGTGGTTTCGGAATCACCAAGTCCGGCACCGGCACGCTCGTTCTTTCCGGCACCAATACGTATACCGGCGCGACCGCGATCAGCCAGGGCACCCTGCAACTCAATGCCAATGCGCCGAGTGCGGCCGACGGCACGCTCGGCAATTCCGCCACCGCCGTCACCCTCAACGACGCCAACACCGGGGCGAACGCCACCGGCCTGTTGATTGGCACCAGCGGCGTGACCGTCGCGCGGGCCATCACCGTCGCCAATTCCGGCACGGGGACCACGACGCTCGGTGGCAACTTCGCCACGGCGGGGACCAGCTCGTTCACCGGCAACGTGACGCTCAACAAGGCGACCACGTTTGCCGCCGAGGGAGCCTCCAACATCGCGTTCAGCACTGGCGCGATCAGTGGCACCGGCAATATCACCAAGACCGGCGACGGCACCCTCACGCTTTCCGGCAACAACAGCACGTTCACCGGGGCCATCGCGGTGACCGCAGGAACGCTGAACGCGCAAGGCAGCACCAACGCCCTCGGCACGGGCACGACGGGGACGACGGTCAGTTCCGGCGCCAGCCTCGCATTGCAAGGGGGGCTTAGCTTTTACAACGGCCCGCTCAGCCTGGCCGGGACGGGCGTCAGCGGCGTGGGCGCGCTGACCAACGTCAGCGGCAGCAACACCTGGAACAACACCGGGACCAACGCCGTTTCGCTCTCGGACCACGCGACCATCGGCAGCCAGACCGGCACGCTCACGATCGGCGCAGCCCGGCCGACGTTCACGATCAGCGGACACACGCCGCCCACGGAAACCAGTTACGTCACGCTCGGGAGCAAGACGCTTACGTTTAGCGGGACCGGCGCCGTGGTCGTAAACGACCGCATCCAGGATTTTTCGGGTCAGACGGCCGGAACGTCCTATCTCAACGCCTCGGCTGTCGCTTATAAACCCGAGACGACCGCGTCCGGAAACATCATTGTCAACATGTCCGGCGCCGGCAGCGTCACCTATGCCGCCAACGCCAACACCTACACCGGCACGACGACCGTGCAGGCCGGCACGCTGATCCTGGCCACCAAGGGGGGCACGGCGGCGCCGCACGACGGGGTCACGGATTCGTTCCACGCCATCAACGGACCGCTCACGATCGGCAGCAACAGCCTCACGACCACGGCCACCGTCCAACTGGGCAATGGCGGTGTGGCCAACGAGCTCATCGGTATCGGATCGACAGTTACGCTGTTCAAGGACGGCACGCTCAACGTCAACAACGTGTCCCAGACGATCGATGCGCTCACCTTCAACGGTGGCGCGGTCACCCTTGGGACCGGCACGCTGTATCTGAACAACGACGTCACGGTCAACGCCTCGGACGGAAATACGGCCACCATCAGTGGGGCCGGTGGCCGGCTCAGCATGACGCTCAATCGGGACGGCACCGCCGACACCGGCCCCGACGCGACCCGCACGTTCACGACAGTCGGCCACGTGAACAACACCTACGACCTCACGATCGGCGGCATCATCCAGAACGGCAACCTGGTGAAGGCGGGCAACGGCACGATGATGCTCAACAACAACAACACGTACACGGGCACAACGAGCGTCACGGAAGGCATTCTCAACATCCAGACCGGCACCGATGGGAGTGACCGCAGCGGCCTCGGCGAGGGCGGCGGCACCTCGGCCAAAGGTACCAGCGTGAGTAGCGGCGCCACGCTGCAGCTCGAGCACCTCGGCCCCCCCCTCACGGGAATCGCCGTCACGAGCGAGCACCTCACCATCTCGGGCAGCGGCATGGGCGGCCTCGGTGCTCTCAACAGCAAGAGCGGCGACAACACGTGGGGTGCCACGGGCAACACGTTCATCAATCTCGCCGCCGATGCGCGGATCAATTCCACGGCGGGCACGTTGACGATCTCCGGCAACATCGGCTCCGACGCGAACAATGCCCTGACCGTCGGCGGGGCCGGTAACACCACGATCAGCGGCAACATCGCGACCGGCAGCGGCGGCACCACCAGCGTCACGAAGGATGGCGGCGGCACGCTGATCCTGTCCGGCAACAACTCCTTCCAAGGCGCCACCAATGTCACCGCTGGCATCGTGAGGGCGCAGCACAACAACGGCCTCGGCGCGGTCTCGACCGGAGCGAACGGCACGTTTGTCACCGATGGCGCGGAGCTTCAGCTCAGTGGAATCATCACGATTGGCGGCGAAGCGCTGGAACTGAGGGGCGCCGGCATCAGCGGGACTTCGGGTGCCCTGCACAATGTGAGCGGCAGCAACACCTTTGGCGGGGTGGTCACCCTGGCCACGCCGTCCACGATCCGGAATAGCGCCGGCGGCACGACCCTCACCCTCTCCGGTGGAACCACCAGCGCCAACCATGCGCTGACCATCAACAGCACGGGCGACACCACCATCAGCGGCAACATGACCAACGGCACCGGCAGTCTGACGAAGGACGGTTCGGGCAGGCTTACCTTTTCGGGCACCACCGGTACGGTCGGCCAGACCAATCTGAATGTGGGCTCGATGACCGTGGGCGCCGGCAGCACGACCGCGTTGAATACCGCGGAGTTTTCATCCGCCACCAGCACCACGCTCCTCATCGCCAGCAACGGCACCGTCAATGCGGTCTACGGCAGCGGCAACACGAATTTCAACGGGGTGATCGATGCCGCCAGCGCCGGCGCCTTTACGGCCACGAGCACGGGCACCACCAGCTCAGGCCTCACGTTTGGCGCCAGCTTTACCGCCACCGGGCTGACGCTCAATCTCGGTGGCTCGTCCAAAGGTGGCAGCGACCTCAGCAAGTACTTCCGGCTCGAACTCTCCGGGGTGACCATCGGGGTCGGCACGCTCCACATCACCGGTGATACGATCCTCGATTTCAATGGCGCCAGCTCCACGTTCCTTTCCTCCAATTACCTGACCATCGACGCCGGCGTTAACATCATCGTGGAAGGCTGGATCTCGGCAGCCAACGGCGTCTGGCGGGCGATCAACGAGGTCAACTCCGGCACCCTTTCGGGGCCGAACGATCAAGTCGGCGGCACGCCCCTCAGCCAGATCAGCTTCACCGGTTATTCTGGAATGCAGACAACCTGGGTCTTCGGCAATCACGACGGCTGGTTTGACCGTGAAATCCGCCCAACGCCCGAGCCTTCGACCTACGGTGCAATCATGATCGGTGCCGCCCTCGCTTTCATCGGCTACCGTCGCTTTGTCCGCCGCAAGGCCCCGCCGGCGGCCTAGGAGACAAGCACCGTTGTAGCCCGCTGCGTGAGCGGCGGGACGGCAGGAAATCCCCGCGCTCACGCGCAGGGCTACGAAAACCGTCGTTTCTGAAAACTGTCGTTTCGTCGGTTTACTTTGCAGGCGTATTCGAGCGCAATTAGCCCCGCGAAGTTGCCGATTAGACGCACTTTTCTGCGCGCTCCAGTCCACTATTGACTCGCGGCCTTCCCACGCGCCCGCCACAACTCGGCGTTCGTTATTTTGAAACTCTCCGTGGCCCGGCTCTTCCCCGGCACCTCTGCAAGTTACGCTCTATTCCTATGAAAGCTCGCAACTCCCTGAAGTTCGGCGCCGTCACGCTGGCGCTGGTCCTCCCTTCGTTACTTCGCGCCAGCGAAGCCGATATCAAGATACCCGACCTGACGAAGGTGCGGTTCAGCGGCCTCGGCGGCATTAGCGGAGAGATGCTGATGTATCTCGGCATCGCGATCTGCGCCGTTGGCGCGGCCTTTGGCCTCGTCCAATACCTGCAGACGAAGGCGCTTCAGGTGCACTCGTCGATGGGGAGCGTTTCCCATATGATCTGGGAAACCTGCAAGACCTACCTGTTCACCCAGGGCAAATTCCTCGCCATCCTCTGGCTGCTCATCGGCGGCTGCATGGTCTACTACTTCGGCGTGCTCTCGAAGAACTCCGCCGCCCATGTGGTGGTCATCCTCCTGGCCTCCATCCTCGGCATTCTCGGTTCCTATGGCGTGGCGTGGTTCGGCATCCGGATCAACACCGTGGCGAATTCGCGCACGGCCTTCTCCGCCCTCAAGGGCAATCCGCTCAACACCCTCTTCATTCCCCTCCGCTCGGGCATGAGCGTCGGCCTGCTGCTGGTGTGCGTGGAGTTGTTCTTCATGATCTGCATCCTCGTGTTCCTCCCGCGGGAACTCGTCGGCCCCTGCTTCATCGGCTTCGCCATCGGCGAATCGCTCGGCGCTTCCGTCCTCCGGATCTGCGGCGGCATCTTCACCAAGATCGCCGACATCGGATCCGACTTGATGAAGATTGTCTTCAAGCTGCCCGAGGATGACCCGAAGAATCCCGGCGTCATTGCCGACTGCACCGGTGACAACGCCGGCGACTCGGTTGGGCCGACCGCCGACGGTTTCGAAACCTACGGAGTCACCGGCGTCGCGCTCATCGCCTTCCTCGCCCTCGCCCTCACGGACAGCCAGGAACTCTGCGCCACCCTCATCATCTGGCTCTTCGTCATGCGCGCGCTGATGATCGTCACTTCGCTCGCTTCGTATTTCATCAACGAGATCATCTCCAAGGCGAAATACGGCAACTTGAAGGATTTCGATTTCGAGGCCCCGCTCACGCACCTCGTGTGGATCACCTCCGCCGTTTCCATCGGCATCACGTTTGTCGCCTCCTACTTCCTCCTCGCGCATCAGTTTCCGCAGTCCCCCAAGATGCAATCCCTGTGGTGGGTGCTTTCCATCATCATCAGCTGCGGCACGATCGCCGGCGCGCTCATCCCGGAATTCACGAAGATCTTCGTCAGCACGAATTCCCGCCATGTGAAGGAAGTCACCAACTGTTCCAAGCATGGCGGCGCCTCGCTCAACATCCTCTCGGGCCTCGTGGCCGGCAACTTCTCCGCGTTCTGGATGGGCCTCGTCATCATGCTGCTCATGGCCATTTCCTACTACTTCTCGCAGAACCCGGCCCTGCTCGCGCTGATGCCCGCGAAGTTCCTGTTTGCCGCGCCGATCTTCGCCTTCGGCCTCGTGGCCTTCGGCTTCCTCGGGATGGGTCCGGTCACGATCGCGGTCGACAGCTACGGCCCCGTGACCGACAACGCCCAGTCCGTCTATGAGCTCTCGCAGATCGAGGGTCGGCCCGGTATCGCCGCCGAGATCGAGAAGGACTTCGGCTTCAAACCCGACTTCGAGAACGCCAAATACCAGCTCGAGAAGGGCGACGGCGCCGGCAACACCTTCAAGGCCACCGCGAAGCCCGTCCTCATCGGCACCGCGGTCGTCGGCGCCACCACCATGGTGTTCGGCATCATCATGCTGCTGCAGAAAATGTTTGAGAACCAGGTCGCCTCGGGCGTCCCCGGTCCGTTCAAGGAGGTCGTCGCGGCCCTGAGCATCGTGCAGCCCGAGATCATCCTCGGCCTCATCATGGGCGGCTCGGTCATCTACTGGTTCACGGGCGCCTCCTGCCAGGCGGTCGTCACCGGCGCCTACAGTGCGGTCGTGTACATCAAGGAACACATGAAGCTCGACGCCAAGACCGCCTCGGAGGAGGACTCGAAGGAAGTCGTCCGCATCTGCACCGTTTACGCGCAGAAGGGCATGTGGAACATCTTCATCGTCGTATTCTGTTTCGCCCTGGCCCTGCCCTTCTTCAACGCCTACTTCTTCATCGGCTACCTGATCGGCATCGCGTTCTTCGGGCTGTTCCAAGCCATCTTCATGGCCAACGCCGGCGGCGCCTGGGACAACGCCAAGAAGATCGTCGAGGTCGAGCTCCGCCAGAAGGGCACCGAGCTGCACGCCGCCACCGTCGTCGGCGACACCGTGGGCGACCCGTTCAAGGACACCTCCTCCGTCGCGATGAACCCCGTGATCAAGTTCACCACCCTCTTCGGCCTGCTCGCCGTTGAAATCGCGGTGACGATGAAGGACCAAGGCACCAAGACCGCGATCGGCGTGGTCTTCTTCCTCATCGCACTGGTCTTCGTGTACCGCAGCTTCTACTCCATGCGCATTCCCGAGGAGACGACGGTGGGAACCTCGACCGGGAGCAAGTAGGTTTGGCGACGGGCGCAGCCCGTTTTCGTCGAGGTCAAATTGTCTGCGGCGGCCATCCCCGCCGCAGACCAACGCCTTGGTTCTCCCGGTGCCGCCCAATTGCCCGCCGGTCGGAAACAGCGCATATCTCCGTCCCGATTGGCGTTGTGCGTTCTCTCCCGCTCGTTAAAAACACGGTGCGAATCGATCCCATGCCGCACTTGTCCCGAGCCCTGCGTCCTCGCCCGTCCGCCCGTGCGGACAACCGCGGCTTCACGATCATCGAGCTGGCCGTGGCCGTCTTCGTCGTCGGCTTGGTCTCGGCGGTGGCGATGCCCACCTTCAAGCGATTGACGATCGCCGCCCAAACCACCGCGGTGGTCAACGACCTCCGGGTGTTCGCCGCGGCGTTCCAGAGCTACGCGCAGCAAAATAACGCGTATCCGCCTGAGGCCGGCATCGGCGTCATGCCGACCGGCATGACCGGCACCCTCGGCACCACGTCGTGGCGCCGGATCACGCCAATCGGCGGTCGTTACAACTGGGACAACAACGTCCGGCACGCCGGCACCCGCTACCGGGCCGCCATCGGCATCCGCACGCAGACGACGAATCGCGTCACCACCGATCGCACCCACCTGCTCGCGATCGACAGCCGGATCGACGACGGCAATCTCGCCACCGGCAACTTTTTCCTCGGTGCCGGCAATGAACCCGTCTTCATCATTGAACGCTGATCCCGCCCGCAGCCCGTCTTTCCGCGTCTCGACGCGTTGTCTTTCCGCCGACCTCACCACGGCCGATGCCGGCGAATCGGCGCGCGACCTCGGGACGCTTTCGGCGGAAAAACTCGCGGAAGTCCTCTCCTCCCTCGGCGCGTTCGATCCGACGCAACTGCTTGACGCCGATCCCCAGGTGGTGGTGACGGCCCGCCGCGGCCGGTTTTTCATCCGGCCAGGCCGCGGCAAATTGATCCTCCGCGAGGCCCATGACGCCCAGCAGTCATATTTTGAGCTGCCCGCGGCCGAGGTCCCTTCCTATTTGGACGATCGCGATTACGTCCCAACGACTCCACCGGCCGAGATGCCGGCAGCCAGCACCAGTCCGGTCCGATCCAAGAAACCCGCCGTGGCCGCCGCGCTCTGCACGATCGCCGTGCTGCTCGCCGGGATTTCGGCCCTCTTCACGTTTCGCACCGAGGAAATTGATCCCTCCTCTGACTACACGCCAATCACCGACCCCGCTCGCATCGCGGCGATCCGTCAGCAAGTGACCGGCACGTATGCCACGGACGGTGACGAAGGTGCCCGGGTGCTGCACCTCAGCGCGGATGGCACCGTGCGCTACCGGGAGCCCATTGCCGGCTCTGCCGAGGCCGACGAGCGGACCGCGACCTACACGCCGGCAGTGCGCCGGGGTGCGGACACCCCTCTGCTCCGCACGAGCAGCCTGGGCCCGATCGAAATTCGCGATGCTGCCACCGTAGTGTATGCGCGCGAAACCTACACGCGACGGGTGGATCCACCCAGGCCGCCCCGCTGAGTCGGGAGCGTTCGATCGCCGCCGTAACCATGCCGCACCGCGGCCTCAGACTGCAACCAAACCCCGTGCGGATGCCGTGGGTGGCGCGGGCTGAAGCACCGCGCCACGGTGAACGCCAGCGGAACCAAATCGTCGCCTGCGTGCACGATCTGAATTGATATTTGCCTAAACTGAAACCGCCAGTTGCGGTCCGTGTGCTCGATTCTACGCTTCCGGCCGGTCCCATGCCCATCCGGTTCCCACCCTTCGCCATGCTGGCGCTCGCCGGCGCTCTCACCCTGCCTCCGCTGGTTGGCCAACCCCTCACCCGCGTCGCGGCCACCTCGCTCCGATTGCCGGTCGCACCGCCGGCGACGACGTTCTCGACCATCCGGGCGTTTCCTTCGCTGGCCTTCAATTTTCCCGTGGCCCTCGTCAGCCCGCCAGGGACGTCGCGCCGTCTCTTCGTCGTCGAAAAAACCGGCCGCATCTGGCTCATCCCCGACGTCACCGCCGCCAACCCCGCGCGCACGCTCTTCCTCGATCTCACCTCGCGCGTGGCCACCTCGGGCGACGCCAACGACGAGCGCGGGCTGCTCGCCCTCGCTTTTCACCCAAACTACGCTGCGAATGGCCAGTTCTACCTCTGGTATACGCTCAACACCACGACTGCCGCCGGCGGCGGCCTGCACAACCGGCTGGCGCGATTTCGGATCTTGCCCGGCGACGCCACCGCGGCCGACGCCACCTCCGAACAACCGTTGCTCACGCAGCGCGACGAAGCCGCCAATCACAACGGTGGCGAACTCCTCTTCGGTCCCGACGGCTACCTCTATCTTTCGCTCGGCGACGAAGGCGCCGGCAACGACACGTTTGGGAACAGCCAGCGCCTCGATCGCGATTTCTTCTCGGGCCTCGTGCGGCTCGATGTCGATCAACGCCCCGGCTCGCTTCCGCCCAACGCCCACGCCGCGGTTCACCCCGGCACCTACGCCGTGCCCCCCGACAACCCGTTCGTCGGCGCCACTGCCTTCAACGGCATCGCGGTCGATCCGTCCGCCGTGCGCACCGAATTCTGGGCCACCGGCCTCCGCAACCCGTGGCGGTTTTCCTTCGACTCCGCCACCGGCCGGCTGTGGTGCGCCGACGTCGGTCAGAATGCGCGCGAAGAGATTGACGTGATCGTCCGCGGCGGAAACTACGGCTGGAATTATCGCGAGGGCACCATCGCCGGCCCACGCGAGCCGCCGCCGGGCGCGAGCCCACCCAACGCCCCGGCCGCCGCAACCTTCATCGCCCCGATCTGGGACTACCCGCGCAGCCAGGGCCAATCCGTCA
>JBIJCX010000091.1:0-24838 GCA_044344465.1 Opitutaceae bacterium | reverse complement strand
CGTGGTGGTTTCACTCCAGTCCGCGGTGGACCTCGCGGCCGGTGAAACCCTGAAGATCGTCGTCGCCTGATCCCGCACCCGCCATGCCGAGGCATCGCCACCAACGATGCGCCACCAATGGGGTCAGTCCGCTGATCGCTGCTGCACGCCAAGCTGAAGATGTGAGGCTAACACCTGCTTATCTCCAGAAGCGGGTTCATCTCCGGATTGTGCGCGGCCGCCGCAGTCTGTTGCCATGCTTGCTGCTCACTTGCCCAGCTTGTCCAGAATGTTCCGCGTGATGCGCTCGACGGCCTGGTCGCCGCCGCGCAAACCATGCGCCCAGTCCGTGCTGCCGGAAGTGAAGACGGTGCCGCCGCGCGTGTAGACGCCCATCACGGCGTTGCCGGTGCGGCCCTTCTCCCATTTTTCGTACCACTCGGCGTCGTCCGGGTGCCAGCGGGCCGGGCAGGTGGAGAGCACCGTGAAGGTTTCCGGCGTGCCGTCCTTGTGCGTGGGATACGGGAGTCCGTCCTTCCAGATGAGTTCACACCCATCGCACTCGTAGCCGACAATCGTGTCCTGGCCGCCGAACACCGCACCCCGTTTCAAATCGGTGCCGGCAAACACCCAGTGTTCCGGGCGATGCACGGTGAATTCCGCGGGTTCGGTCATGAACTGCCCGTGGCTCTTGCGGTAGCCACCCCAGAGGAAACCGACGCCGGTGAGCGTGTTCTCCGGACGCTTGAGCAAATGGTGGCTCCAGGCGGTGCTGAGAGTCGCGTAGGCGCCGCTGGCCCAAACCGGATCCTGGTGGTAGTTTTGTTTCCAGCACACGAGGGCATGGCCGGCGTCCTCGCTGCGCACCTGCCAGCAAATCGAGTTGCCGCTGAAGAAGGCCACATTGCCGCCCTGGCCGATAAAGGCCTCGAGATGATCCCGCATCGGGGTGCTCCAGTATTCATCATGGCTTACGCTCAGGATCAGCTGGTAGCGCGCCAGCAGCTCCGGCCGAAACTCGAGGTCGCTGTTGGCGGCGAAGTCAAGGGTGTAGCCGTTGCGCTCCGCCCAGGCGACGAAGGGCAGCTCCCAGGAGGCAAACTGCGAACCGCCCGGGCGATGAAACGAAACGCGGCTGCCCTGGTTCCTGCCGCGCCCGTTGAACGCGTAGAGACTGAAACCACCCCAGTTGTTGTACGCGTTGTATGTATTGGTCGCGAGCTGGAGGAGAATCCTGGTGTCGCGGCCCGGGTTGGCAGAACGCACGATGAAATACACTTCGCTCTCCGCGGTACGGCGGCCGCGCTGGGTGAATCGTCCGCCGCGATCCTCGGCGCGGAGCGTCGCCACGTAGTAGCCGCTGCGCCAGCCGGCGCCGACGGGAACCTTGAAGGCCACCGGCCAACCGCAACCGTGCGAAGAGGCATTCTCCGGCACGGGGTGTTCGAGGCCCGGCAGATCCTTGCCCGTCCACACCACGTCGCGTTTGGCGCCGACGCGCGCGATTTCGACCGTGAATTTCGGGGCGCTGGTCGAGAGGTGAAAGGCAACCTCGTCGCCGGGTTGGTAGCTGTTTTGCGTGGCATAGCCCTCGACAAACAGCGGACGAGGTTCGTCGGCTGCCTGGGCGAAGGCCGGGCGGAGAACAAGGACGGCGAGGAAGAGAAACGGGGCGAGACTGGGGAGGCGGGGCATGGCGGTGAAGGGGCTGAGAGGGGTGCTGCAGGCGCGAAAGCGGCGGGGACGCAGGCTTCGAACGGGCGAGGTTGGATCGCGTGGCAGCAAAGCGCGCCGTTGGCAATCCCTCGTGCGAGGTGTGTTCGTAGTTCCGTCTTGAGACGGCAAAAGACCATTCCGAGACCGGCTGAAGCCGGAACTACGAACAGGCGAGCATGCTTGATCGGGGCGCCGGTGCCTCTCGGTTTCTTGCCACTGCTGTCGGTGGTGGGCGGGCACGTCCTCGTGCCCGCATTTGAAACCCGATCGAGCGGGCCAGACCTGCGGGTACCGGGACGTGCCCGCCCACCCAAGAGGACTCCTCGCGCGGGAGTGAGCTCGACGGGTCCGCCAAAGGGCGGACTTTGCGCGTTGCCACGCCGGGCCCGGCCATCTAGCGCTGGTTTCGCGGTGAGACACCTTCGGCCGGCGGAGAGGGCGTCGTTCACCCGCTACCCCGAATCCGCCTGCCTGTCGTCTCTGTATTCATGAAACCATTCCGCCTGCTCCATCCGGTATTTTTTCCCCTCGCCACCTTGGTCCTCGCGGCGTGCTCGCGCCCGGCGCCCGACGCCAAGATTGGCTCCACGCCGGCCGCGCCGGAGACCGCTCCCACCGCGGCGCCCACGGCCACGCCCACGGCCGCGCCCGCGGTTCGGACCGCCGCCTTCAAATTCGCCAGCCAGACGCTGACCGTGCCCGCCGGCTTCACGGTCGAACTCGCCGCCGGCCCGCCGTTGGTGAACCGGCCGATCTCGGTCGCGTTCGACGAGCAGGGGCGGCTCTACGCCACCGATTCCTCCGGGCTGAGCGACAAGTCCGACAAACAATTCGAATTGAAACCGCACCGGGTCGTGCGCCTCGAAGACACCGAGGGCGACGGGCGGTTCGAGAAGTCCACGGTGTTTGCCGAACACATGATGTTTCCCCAGGGCGCGCAGTTCTACGAGGGCTCGCTCTATGTCGCGGCACCGCCGCACATCTGGAAACTGACCGACACCGACGGTGACGGCGTGTCGGACCAGCGCGTGGCATGGTACGACGGCAAGACGCTCACCGGCTGCGCGAACGATCTCCACGGCCCCTACCTTGGCCCCGAGGGCTGGTTCTACTGGACGAAGGGCGCGTTCGCGGAGCAGCGCCACACCTTGCCGAACGGCAAACCTTTCGTCACGCGCGCCTCGCACATCTTCCGCTCCCGGCCGGACGGCACCGGGTTGGAGCCGGTGTTGACGGGTGGGATGGACAACCCGGTGGGCGTCACCTTCAACTCGACGGGCGAGCGCTTCCTCAGCGGCACGTTTTTCCAGATTCCCGCGGCCGGCAGGCGCGACGGGCTCATCCACGCGATCTACGGCGGCGTCTACGGCAAGGAAAACGCCGCGCTGGCCGGTCACCCGCGCACGGGCGATCTCATGCCGATCGTGACCCACATGGGCGCCGCCGCGCCCTGCGGTTCGATGACGTATCGTTCGCGCGGATTCGGAACCGACTATTACGACAACCTGTTCGTCTGCTACTTCAACCTTCGCAAGATCGTCCGGCACGAGCTCGTGCCCGACGGCGCGACGTTCACGACCAGGGACACCGATTTCATCACCTCGGACAGCCTGGATTTTCATCCGACCGATGTGCTCGAGGATGCCGACGGCAGCGTGCTCGTGGTGGATACTGGCGGGTGGTACAAGATCTGTTGTCCGACGTCACAGCTCGCGAAGCCCGATGTGCTCGGCGGCATCTATCGCATCCGGAAAAAGGGCGCGGCGAAACCCGACGATCCCCGCGGCTTGAAACTGAACTGGGCCGCGCTGTTGCCGGACGCGCTCGTGAAACTCCTCGCGGATGCGCGTCCCGACGTGCAGCAGCGCGCCATCCATCTGCTTGGGCAACGGGGGGCGGCGGCGGTGGCGGCGATCGAGGTTGCGGCACTGAAAGCGCCCTCGGCCGCGGCGCGCCGAAATGCCGTGTGGGCGCTTGCGCGCATCGACGGACCGGCGGCGCGGGCGGCGGTGCGCGCGGCCCTGGCCGATGCGGATGCGTCGGTGGTCCAGACGGCGATGCAGACCGTGAGCCTGTGGCGCGATGCCGGCGCGATCGAGCGGTTGGGGAGTTTCCTGGCGGGGCCGAATCCCGCGCTGGCCCGCCTGGCGGCGGAGGCGCTTGGCCGCATCGGTGACCCGCGCGCCATCGAGGCGCTGCTGGGCGCGGTGCGACGGCTGGGCGAAACGAAGTTCACCGCCACGGGCGCGCCTGTCGAGGCCGCTGAGCGCGTGCTGGAGCACGCGATGATTTACGCCCTGATCGAGATTGGCCGGCGCGACGAATTATTGGCCCAGCTCAAACCTGGCGGCGATTTCCGCGTGGTGCGCGCGGCGATGGTGGCGCTCGACCAGATGGAGGGCGGAGGCCTGCAGGCGGGCGACATCCTGGACTGGCTTTCCTCCAGTGTGCCGGTGCTGAAGCAGACTGCCGCGTGGACGGTGGGTCATCATCCGGAGTGGGGGGACGCATTGGCTGGATTTTACCGCGCACCTCTCGCGTCAAAATTTTCGAGTGACTCGGAGCGGAGCGAACTGCAGGGCCAGCTCGCCCAACTCGCGAAGGCCCCGGCGATCCAGGATTTGCTGGCGGCGCTGGCCGGTGATCCGGGTGCGGATCGGGACGCGCGCCTGCTCGCGCTTCGCGCCATGGCGGCATCCGCGTTGAAGGAAACGCCGGCGGGCTGGTTTCCCGCGCTGGTCACGCTGCTGGCTGGCAACGATGCCGCGCTCATCCGCCAGGCGGTCGCCACCGCCCGCGACCTGCCGATGCCGAAGACGTTGCCGGCCGCCTTTTCCGCTGCATTGGTCAGCGTGGGCCGCAACGCCGGCGTGCCGGCCGAGGTGCGATTGGACGCGCTGGCGGCGGCCCCCGGCAGAGTGACGTCTGTGGAGCCGGCGCTGTTCGATTTCCTCTGCGGTCACCTTGAGGCCCGGCAGCCAATGCTGGTTCGGGGCGCCGCCGCGAGCGTGTTGGCAAAGGCGCCGCTGACCGCTCCCCAGCAACTTGCATTGGCCAGGACCTTGACGACGGTCGGGCCGCTCGAAGCGCCGAAGTTGTTGCCGGCCTTTGAAAGAGCGCCGAACGAGGCGCTGGGCCTGGCATTGGTCGGGGCGCTGAAGCAATCCGCCGGGCTGGCCGGGCTGCGCGTGAGTCTGCTTAAGCCGCTCTTCGCGAAGTACCCCGTGTCGGTGCAACAGCAGGGCGAGGGTCTGCTGGCGCTCCTCAATGCCGACGCGGTCCGTCAGACGGCGCGGGTGGACGAATTGCTGGCCACGGCCAAGGACGGTGACATCCGGCGCGGCCAGATAGTATTCAGCAGCGACAAGGCGGCGTGCACGCTTTGCCACACGATCGGGTATCGCGGCGGGCGACTCGGCCCCGACCTGACGAACATCGGTCGGATCCGCACCGAGCGCGATTTGCTCGAGGGCCTGGTATTCCCCAGTGCCAGTTTTGTCCGCGGCTACGAGCCGTTCACGGTTAAAACAAAAGGCGGCGAAGAACTCACCGGTCTCATCCGCAAGGATACGGCGGAGGAAGTCGTGCTGGCGACCGGACCGGAATCCGAGCAGCGCGTCGCGCGGGCCAACATCATGGAGGTGCAGCCGGGGGCTGTGTCGCCGATGCCGCCGGGCCTGGACGCCGTGCTGACGAGACAGGAGCTCGCCGATTTGCTGGCGTTTCTCAAATCGCGGTCATGAGCGGGCGGCGGTGGGAGTGAAACGTTGCATTGTCGGTGCCCCAGGGATCGATTGGATTGCTGCGGTAAGGCGCCGAACTGAACCGGTCCGGGTCCCCTGCGCCCTTCATCATCCTCTCATGCCTGACTCAATCCCCCGTTACTACACGCGCCGCGAAATGCTGGAGCTGACCGGAAAGGTGGTCATCGCCGGCGCGCTCACGTCGCGGCTGGGTTTCGCCCGGGAAGAGCGCTCGGCGGATGCATCCGGTGCGGTGGTGGGAAACGTGGTAGCGGCCAAGGTGGGCGAAAAAATTCTGCGAGAGGGTGGCAACGCCATCGATGCCGCGGTGGGCGCGGCCTTTGCCGCCTGCATCGCCATGCCGGGCAGCTGCGGCATCGGCGGCTACGGCGGACACGCGATGATCGCCCTCGCGGGTGGAAGGAAAGTCACGGCGATCGACTTCAACTCCATTGCACCCGCGGCTGCGCGGGCCGACATGTTTCCGCTCGACGCGGCGGGGCGCGCCCTTGGCAACGTGAACACCCTCGGCTGGCTGGCCGCCGGTGTTCCCGGCACGGTCGCCGGACTCCAGCTCATCCTCGAGCGCTACGGCACCCGCTCGTTGCGGGATCTCCTCGCGCCGGCCATCCAGATGGCTGAGGAAGGCAAATACGTTTCCTCGGTCAAGGGCATCGATGACGTGGCGACCAGCGGTCTGGACGCGGTGGCGGCCAAGACCGCCGGCCGGTCGAGGGCCAAACAACGCAATCTCGCGCTCGTCGGCCTGCTCAAGACGCTGGCAGGGCGAAACTCCACCGAGTCGTTTTACCGGGGCGATATCGCCGCGAAAATCGCCGGTGCTTTTCAGCGGAATGGGGGGCTCGTCACGGTCGAGGATCTGGCCGCGTATCGCGCCCGCGAAGTCGCGCCGCTCACCCTCGATTGGAACGGGCAGACGCTGCACACGGCGCCGCCGACGGCGACGGGCCTGTTGTTGTTCGAGGCATTTTCGATCTTGAAGGAACTCAACTGGCCGCGGCTTTCCGCGCCCGAGCGGAGGCACGCCAAGCTCGAGGCGCTGCGCATCGCCTGGGCCGATCGGTTGCGCACCTTCGGCGATCCCGAGCAGGTGAAGGTGCCGGCGGAAAAATTTCTTTCGCGGGCCTATGCCGGGGAAATGGCGGAACGGGTGGCGGCCGCAGTGAAGGCTGGGGCACCCGTGGCGCAGGCGGTTGATCCGAGCCGGGCTGGCGGCACGATCAACCTGTCCGTCGCGGACCGGCATGGAAACCTGATCGCCGTGACGATTACCCATGGCGCTGGCTATGGCGCCAAGGTCGTGGTCGACGAATTGGGTTTGGTGCTTGGCCATGGCATGTCTCGCTTCGACCCGCGTCCGGGCCTGCCCAATTCACCCGGGCCCCGCAAACGGCCGGTCAACAACATGTGCCCGACGATTGTCACGCGCGGCGGCATCCCGGTCTTCGCGGTCGGTGGCGCCGGGGGCACGAGGATTCCCAACAGCATCTACGAAGTGCTGTTGAATTATGCGGGGCTCGGAGGGTCGATTGAGCAGGCGATGGCCGCGCCCCGGCTCGATACCAATGGGACGCTTGACCTTCGGATGGAGAAGAGTGGTCCGGCCGAGGACGAAGCGTTCTTCAAAAAGATTGGCTACAAGGTGACGCGCGCCGGTAGCGCCTACATCGGCGCGGTGTCGTTCGAACCCAAGACGGGCCAGGTGCGGGGCATTGCCCGGGGCGGGGCGTGAGTCGCGACGACTTTCGCCGTGGCCGGTTTTCCGGTGTCCGGCTTGTCTCTGGTCTTCAGCCGACGCTCGAGTCGGGCGCACATTTCGCGTGTTGTGCGCCCTTAACTCATCGCCCATTTTGCCGTCCGAACTCTCCCTTCGAAGGGGACATCTCCTTCTGCCCAGCGTTGCCCGTCGTCCTTGGCCACCTTTCCTCCGCCCCATGAACCTCCGTTTCCTGCCCTTGCTGTCCAGTCTGGCGCTCGCGTTCGTCGCGGTGCGTGCCGCCGAATCTCCCGTTTCCCGCACTCCCTTCGCGGCGCGTTCGGACGAGGGCGCGCGGATCCTCGAACGCGAGGCCGCCTTCGATTCCTACCTGGATGCGAAGAACATGGAACAATGGATGCGGCGGATGACCGCGCGACCGCACCATGCCGGCTCGGCCCAGGCGAAGGAGAACGCCGAGTTCATCGCCGGCCTGTTTCGGTCGTGGGGCTACCAGACTGAAATCGAAGTGTTCCATGTCCTCTTTCCGACGCCCAAGACGCGTGAGCTTCAGTTGCTGCGGCCCTATCCGATCAAGCTGCCGTTGACGGAGCAAGTGGTGGGCACGGATGCGATCGCCGGTGCCTTGCGGGCGGAAGCGCTGCCACCCTTTAACATGTATTCGGCGGACGGTGAAGCGGTCGGGCCGCTGGTGTATGTGAACCGCGGTTTGCCCGAAGACTACGAGGTGCTCGCACGCTTCGGCATCGACGTGAAGGGGAAGATCGTGATCGTGCGCTACGGCGGCTCCTGGCGGGGCATCAAGCCGAAGGTCGCGCACGAAAAAGGCGCGATTGGTTGCATCATCTTCAATGACCCGGGCGACGACGGTTTCACCCAGGGCGCCGCGTATCCAGATGGCGCCTTCAAGCACGACACGGCCGTGCAGCGCGGCTCGGTGCTCGATATGCCGGTGCGGCCCGGCGATCCGCTCACGCCGTTTCGGGGCGCCACGCGAGACGCGGAACGACTGCCGCGGGAAAAGGCGGAGACGATCATGAAGATCCCGGTGCTGCCGATCTCCTCGGTCGACGCCGAAAAACTGCTGCGGGCCCTCGACGGCCATGTGGCGCCCGATGCCTGGAAGGGCGCACTGCCCCTCACGTACCGGTTCGGCGGCACGGGCAACACCGTGGTGCGGTTGAAGCTCGAGTTCAACTGGGACCAGATTCCGGCGTACAACGTCATTGCCCGCCTGATCGGCCGGGAGTTTCCGGATCAATGGGTCTTGCGGGGAAACCATCACGACGCGTGGGTCATCGGCGCGCGCGATCCCATGAGCGGCCTGGTGCCATTGCTGGAGCAAGCGCGGGGCTTTGCCGCGTTGCGCGACAAGACCGGCTGGCAGCCCAGGCGCACCGTGATCTTTTGCGTGTGGGATGCGGAGGAGCCGGCGCTGCTCGGTTCGACCGAATGGTGCGAGCAGCACGCGGACGAGCTGCGCCGGAAAGCCGTGGCCTATATCAACACCGACGGCAGCTCGCGCGGCTTTCTTGGCGTCGCGGGTTCGCATGCACTGGAAACGCTCGCCGGCCAAGTCGCCCGCGAGGTGATCGATCCCCAAACGCGCGTCAGCGTTTCCGAGCGCTTGCGCGCCTCGTGGCTGACGCGAGGCCCGGAGGAGCAGAAGAAACTGGCCCGCGAACGGCAGACTCTCTATCTCGGGGCGCTCGGATCCGGATCGGACTACTCGCCCTTCCTGCAGTATCTCGGCATCGCGGCCTTTAATGCCCAGTTCGCGGGCGAAGCCCAGGGGGGCGAATATCACACGTGTTTCGATACCTTCGATCACTTCACGCGCTACGGCGATCCGGGATTTGTCTATGGCTTGGCCCTCGCCCAATATTGCGGGCGCTTGACCCTGCGGCTGGCCGACGCCGAGGTGCTGCCGTTTGATTTTCGCGGCGCGGGCGAAACCTACGGCCGGTACCTGGCCGAAATCCTCAAACTGGCCGACGATCTGCGGAAGCAAACGCAGGAGACCAACCGCAATCTTGCCGACGGGCTTCTTAGACTGGCCGCCGATCCGTCGCTGCCGTTCGTGGCCCCGAAGCCGAAGGCCGCGGTTCCCTTCCTGAATTTCGCGCCGCTGCAAAACGCCACCGACGAACTGAAGTCCGCCGCCGCCGACTACGATCGCGCGTTGACCGCCGCTCTGAAAAGCGATCGGCGCCTCGACCCGGCGGCCTTGCTGGCGCTCAACCAGACGCTGTTCCAGTCCGAGCGCGCGCTGCTGAGCGAAAAGGGACTCCCGCGCCGGCCCTGGTTCCGTCACCAAATCTACGCGCCGGGGTTTTATACCGGTTATGGCGTCAAGACGATGCCAGGCGTCCGCGAAGGGATCGAACAGCGCCAATGGCAGGAAACCGAACAGCAGGTCCAACAACTGGCGGTGGCGTTGAATGGCTACACCGCCGCGATTCGCCAGGCGACGCAACTGCTCAAGGGGCCAGGGTCGAAGGTGGCTGGCGGCAGGTAGGCCGAACCTGCGCAATGCGGCCCCAAAACAAAGAACCGGATTTAAGTTTCAGCGGTTTTCTCTTGCCGGGCACACACCACACGAGATGGGGCTGATGAGCATTATTCGCCGCAACGTGATTTCACGATGAATCTGCAATCCAAAAAGCGGGTGACGATGGATGAGTTCCCTCGCTTCAGCCAGAAGCTCAAACTGGTCTGTCAACGATGCGGCCAAAAGCACGCCTATGACGTGGGCACGATCCTATACCGGACGGAAGGCAAAGGCGAATCCGCAGTTATGCACTACGCGTTCAGCAGCTATTTCCGTTGCCGGGATTGCGCCGCCGCCGGGCCGTGGGAGATTGCGGATAATTTGAAGGTGTTCGGAATGGCTTTGGCCGCGGTCGCGACCGGTAGTGACAAACGAATCGTGGCGGCAATGCCGGTATTGTTTGACGGCACGACTCACCAGAGTCCGGCCATGGGTGAAGAACATCTCCTGCAACTCCTCCGTCAGGATCCGCGGAGCGCATTTCTCCACACCCGGATTGGCAACTTGTTGCGTGGTTGCAGCGAAAAAGCTCGCGCCGCCGAGTGGTACGAGACGGCGCTGGCGCTCGATCCCGGCGACATCGAGGCGCGCTATAATGTCTTCCTTTTCGCCATGGACGCTGCCGATGGCACCGCGGCCCTGCAACACACGCTGCTGCTCGTGCGCCACCTGCTGGATGGCCGCAAAACAAATAAGAATGACCTCACGAGAGGCATCGCGTACTCGGCGGCGGATACGCTGCGCCAGTTGCCGCCGGAGATTCGCGCCGAGTTACTCGCCCGACCCGAAGTGGCGGCCGAATCGCGGGACGGAATCTTCATCCGAACGCTGCTGGAACAGAGCGGCGAGGAGGAGGCCATCCTGCACGATGCCGCGGATCGGTTGTTGAACGGTCAGCCCGTTCCGGCGCAAACCAGCTTTGCCGTGGCGGAAATGGAGATCGACGATGACGTTGATGAGCGCGCGCCCGATTTGGTTCCGTCGTTGCATGCGGTCGTGAAGCACCAGGGATTGGATCCGGAGAGTCTCTCGGTTGCCGTGGACACAGATGACAAGGGCTACATCCACGTCCCGGACCGTCATTCGGTCCTCGTGTCAGA
Organism: Opitutaceae bacterium; assembly: GCA_044344465.1. Classification (GTDB taxonomy): domain Bacteria; phylum Verrucomicrobiota; class Verrucomicrobiia; order Opitutales; family Opitutaceae; genus ER46. The sequence goes on along the minus strand of JBIJCX010000091.1, from coordinate 14,011 downwards.
CGGGGAGAAAACCGCCGTTTGGCTGGTGTCGTCTTTGCGCGAGTTATTTCGCGGCAACAAATTGCCGCCCCCTGACATCGACCACTATCCCCCGGAGTATGCCGGTTACTTTTTCTCCCTGGAGAAGCACGTGCTGGCGGTTTGTGACGCGCAGGGGGACCGGACCGATCAGGAGATGGAGCCGATTTTCTCGGCGCTCCGCCGCCGGCCCGACGGCAAGAACCACCTGGGCCCGACGCACGATTATCTCTGGCAGGCGACGGCGCTTACGCTTGGAAGCCATGTCCTGAGCCAGGCGGAGTTCCAGGCGATCCTTGGTCGGCTGGAACGATCGGTGCGGTCATGGGCGCAGCGGCCGATCTCGAGAAATTACGTTCAATACCTGCGCAAGAATCTGTCGTAAACTCTCACATGCTTTTGCGAAAGCGCGTGCCTGCGACGCCGTAGGCGGGCAATTCCAGCAGCCAGGGACGATCATCGCCAAGATGGATCGGTGAATCGTCAAAGGCGTTCGATGCGCGCGTGCCTTTGGCCCAGCCGGCAACGGTGACAGCCGCGGGCGAATTGCCGGAGTTGACCACGAACAGCCAGCGGTCCTGCCCGAAGGCGTATTCGACTGCCGTCCAGGCTGGGACGTCGGTTTCCCGCTCCGCGCGCTCCTTGGCGGTGGTGGTCGAAGTCTCAGCCTTGCCGCCGAGCGTGACCTTGGTGACGGACTCCCCGCGGACAAGTTTGACCACCAGGTCGGAACGCTGTTCGCCGAAGAGAAAGACTTGGGCGAGCCCGCGCCCGCCGTTGAGCTCGCGGCCGCATTCCGCGTAGGCGTCATACCAAAGCCGCCAGCTGCGGGCCACCATGGCGCGATTGAAGAGTGAGTAAACGATGACGCCCTTCGCCCCGCTGGCCAGGCCGAGATAGACATCGTGGCGAACCCAGGCGCGAATTTCCTCGTCCTCATCTGGTTCGGGGTCACGGAAGAATTCCGGCATGACGATTGGGATCATGTCCGAACGGCCCGTGGCCCGGATGGCGTCGATCTCCTGTTCCACACTCCATCGGATCCACGCGCGATTGCGCTTCCGTCCCGTGTAATTAACGTAACATCCCTTCGCGAGTACATCTACATACCTGGCGATGGGGCCGAGCGAACCGGCGTTCCGATGGTTCGGATTGTAGTGAAAGATGGGCCGGCGTTGGGGATCGGTTCGGCGGATGGTGTCGGTCACAATCGCCAGGTAGTTCATCTCCTCCCCGACCCAGGGCCGCAGTTCTTCGGGCCGGACACCCCACCAGATGATCTCCTTGCGATCGGAGAGTGCCTTGACCTGCGTCTCAATATCCTGACGCAACGTCGGTTCATCGACTTTGTATTTAACCGGATGTTTGTCCGTAAAACCGCCGCGCACGCCGACGTGAGCAATGACCGGCCAGCCGTTCGAGAAGCATTGTTCGAGCGGCGGACCCTGGTTGCCGTAAAACGGCCCGGCAACCGTAAAACCATGGGCGAGATCGCGCTCGGGTTTGCCGGAATAGCCAGCGAAGACCATCTTGCGGCCACGGGGATAGAACCCATCCGCCGGCAAGATTTCGGCGGCCGTGGACAGACCGGGGGACGCGTCAAGACGGATGCTGTCCGAGCGGGTGCTCGCACGGTCTTGTCCGTAGAGTCCGGCCAGCGGACCGAGCAGCAGGGCGGTCGCGGTGGAGAGCGAGATGAGTTTCATGACGGTGGAACGCGGACCTTTTCGGCCGCCGATTTCTGCGCCAACCGCGTCATCAAGTCGACCTTTGAACGCGAAACGACGATTGTTCGCGTGCAGTCGGTTCGATGTTCGATCGCGTCGGACTTCGGCGCCCAGGTCGATTCTGCCGACGTCGGCGGAATCTGGGCCCTCGGTTGACTTTGCGGGCGCTGCCGGCACTTTTACGACGATGTCGCTGACTGAGATCAAGACCGCCATTGAGGGGCTGACTGACGAAGAACGGATCTTCCTGGCCGCGTATCTGCGCCGCAAGGTTGACGAGGATTCTCCGGCACGACGCGAAGAGATCGCCGCGATCCGTGACGAAATGGCCGCTGGACGCCGCTTCACCCTCGCACAGCTCCGCCAGCGCCACGACGAACTCTCTGCTGAAGGCCTGTGAGCGACGAGTGGCAGCTTCTGCTGAGTGCGCGCGTGATGGCCTTCGTGCTCGATCAGCCGCCGCGCGCGCGGCGCCGGCTGGTCGACATGCTGGACGCGATGAGGCGGCACCCGGTTCTCCGGCCCGATGACCTACCCCGCCAGGACAGCCGCGGCCGGGTCAACCACCTCCGATTCGTGGACGGCGTTGCGGTTTTATTCTGGATCGACCCTGCAGATAGAACCGTGCAAGTGCTGGAAGTGGGCTGGCAGTAGCCAATCGAGAACATGAGTGTTGAAACCGCTTCGTCGCTGATCGGCCCGTCCCAACCCGACCCCGTGCCGTATGCTGAGAAATGGTCGCTCCATCCGGGCGAAGCCATGCGTCGTAAACGCGGCCTCTCGGCCAAGGAGCAACAGGCCCGCGCGAAACATCCGGTGGTGCTGCCGCAGGAGGTCTTCGAGTCTCGTGCGCTGCGACGCAGGGCCTATCACGCCGACTAGGACTGCCTGATCTTCTGCGGTGAGGTCAGCGAGGTGCTCGGCTGGTTGCGCGATGCCGGTGTGTTTGTCGATTGCATGGTTACTTCGCCGCCCTTTTACGGCCAGCGCGATTACGGCGTAGCCGGCCAACTCGGCCTCGAACAGACACCCTACGAATTCATCGCGAAACTGGTGGACGTGTTCAGCCACGCCCGCGAAGTCCTGCACACCACCGGCAGCCTGTGGGTGAATCTGGGCGACACCTATTGGAACGGTCGCGGTGAGCACAAGGGCAAGGATCACAAACAGCAGGCACGGCGGTTCGGTCTGCGGCCCCAAGATCGGCGTGGCGACGGCAAGCTCTGCAAGAACAAGCAACTCCTCTTGATTCCGCACCGCTTCGCCATCGCGATGCAGGACAAGGAGTGGATCGTCCGGAACGACAACGTCTGGGTGAAACCCAACCCCATCCCCGACCAGGTCGCCGACCGGAGCTGCATGTCGCACGAGTACGTCTTTCACTTCGTCACGCAGCGGTTCTACTATTACAGTCGCGTCGCGGTGGGGCGGAAAACGAGCAAAGGCACGTATATGCCACCAACCGACACCTGGGAGGTGCCGCTTTCGAAAGGCGGCACGTCCCATAAAGCGTCGTTTTCGGAGGAACTCGTGCGGATTTCTCGTCGTTTTCGCTGTAGAAGTTGCTGCAGGTCTCCGGCGGACAAATCCGCATCACTTTCGCGTCGTTACTCCCGTCGACGAAACGCAGACAGATACAACTGACAAACTCACACATGTCGCGATTCATCAATTCAGCAATCATCGGTCCTGCGTTAGTTCGCCTCGGTGAGTCACGCGCGTCGAAGAGCATGCTGAACTTTCTCGTGTTCAAGCGCACGAGTGTTCGGGCTAATGAGGCCAGCGTTTCGTTTTCAACCAAGAATGTGCACCTCACTGATGCAGTTCACGACCTCGCTGCTTGTGCACCGCATGGAACTACCTTGCCACTCGCCGTTCGCGACAAGCCCCATGTGAATGTTTTCGGCTCACACGATTCGACGTGGCGCTATCTCGGCGAAAATTGGCGCACGAACGGCACCGGCCCCGCGCTTTCTGGAGCTGTTTGGCGGGGAATCATCGACATCGTGAGCGAACGGCCTCGAAGAGGAAAACTATCTCCAGGTTTCGCGCAGAAACTGCCGAAAGTGTTGCTGAAGGCCGGAAGCCAGCTTCCGTCACTCACCGACGCCGCCATCTGGTATCACCGCGCCGACGATCTCGAAGCGCGATTCGGCGCGGTGGCCGATGTTGCTCAACTCGACGAGCGGTTGCGTGAGTCGTTTGTGACCCAGGTGGGCCTGACGAATGAAGAAATCGCGGCGATTTTCGATTCTGAGGCGCGGCCCTTGCAGGAGCAATCGCTGGCCGACGTGCTGCGCGCTACGGTGGCGGACCCAAAGGAATATCTTCCCGACCTTGGCGGTGGCAGCGGCAATCTTCATGAAATGGTGGGAGCGTTCGAGACGCTGGCCAACAATGCGGTGGTTGGCCTTCGCGTCAGCCAACCGCTGCTCCTGCGTGTCGCCGCGGCACTGGGCGCAAAACGTTTTCTCATCCTCGGCGGCCTCGCGGGCTCCGGCAAAACGAAGCTCGCGCAAGCCTTCGCGCGCTGGCTCACGCCGGCAGCCGAAGACGCCGACTCCGCCGCCTACGCGGTGATTCCCGTGGGTGCCGACTGGACTGGCAGCGACAACATCCTCGGTTATCCCGACGGGCTGAATGACAAGCGTTACGTCACGCGGCCGGCGAGGACCACCCGCTGATTCGCTGGACGGAGACGGAAGCACAGGCGAGGGCCGAAGAAGTCGTTCAACTGCGCGAGCGCGGGCGCTACGTTTACCGGCTTGAGCCGCTCGGCGGCGCCCCTGGCGACTTGGTCCTTGCGGAAGAGCGTGGGATCACGCGCAGCCCCGCCGCCGAGCCGGAGGGCGACACTGGGCTAATTGAGCCCGGTGACCACTGCGGAGTGCTGCCACTGACGATCGTCCGCATGAGCGATGCGACGGCTTTTGCCCGAGCTGCCGTCGAGGTCCGTTCCGTCAAGATGAACTACCGCGAACACTTTCGCGGCATGCTCAACTACATCGCGGCCCGATGCACCGGCCTGTTACTCGACAGCCGGGCGTCGACGCGCCTGCGGCTCTCCTCGGTCGCGAGGTGTGGTACGGCGGCGCGCGCAATGTCGCGACGCTCTACGAATACTGGCTCTTCTTTCAGCTCGAAACGCTATTCCGCGAAAAATTCGCGTGCGAAGCTCCGCTCCATTCGGTGCTGGTCGAAAACGACGGCGGGCTGCCGCGCTTGAAATTGCAGCGCGGGGTCGAATTGCGCACGCCCATTGGCGGAGTGTGGTCACCCAGCGCAGGGCGCCGGCTGGCAGCCGAGTTTCATTTCAACCGTAAATTCGGCCGGATCATCGACCATCGGATCAGCGGTAGCTGGACGCGCGGAGTGCAGCCGGACTACACGATCAGCATCTGGCCGGCCGACTACCGCGACAAAGCGGAAGCCGAGGAGAAAGAAGCCATCGTACATATCCATTTCGACGCGAAATATCGCGTGGAGGGTGTGGCAGGTCTTTTCGGAGCGGACACTGACAATGAAGTCATTCACGACCGCACCCAATCACCGCATCAGAGCGGGACCGCGGCAAAGTATGCCGATTTGCTGAAAATGCATGCCTATCGCGACGCCATCCGACGCAGCGGTGGTGCCTACGTTCTCTATCCGGGGAATGCGGGCGACGGCCAACGATTCGAGGAGTTCGGCGGATTTCACGAAGTGCTGCCTGGCCTGGGCGCATTTGCGATTCGTCCGCGCGACGATGGAACTGGTGAGGGACTGGGTGAAGTCAGGAAATTCCTGGACGACGTCGTCGAACACTTGGCGAACCGGACAACCGAACGCGAGCGAGTGAGCTTTCACGTTGGTGAATCCTATATGTTGCACGAGGATCCGGTGCATTGCGGTTCTTTGGAGTTGCCCGAGAGAGACTCCCTTGGCGGCGACTACCGCGCACCGCCCCCGGCTGAGCATTACGTCGTGGTTGCGTGGTATAATTCGCCGGAGCAACTCGCGTGGACGCGGCGAAAAGGGATTGCCATCGTGCGGCTTGGTCGTCGCCCGGGATCATGGCATGTTCCTCCGGAAATAGCTTCGGCTCGGCATTTGCTGTTGCGGACGTACCGCCGGGTCGTTGCTCCGGGTCTGTTTCGACTGCGCGTGCCTGGTTACAAGGTTTTCTCCAGCGAGGAACTGCGCCACAGAGATTATCCCGGCCGGGCGAAGGGTGCGATTTACGCCGTCTTCGAGGTTGCAGAAGACAGCAAGTATGCGGGTCGCGGATGGAATGGTGGCATTCTGATAAAGGTGATCGAAGAATATGAGGCGCGCATGAAACATCGGCCTCCGGTGTCTCTCGGTCGCACGTCTGCCTATCCACGTGTACTGAGCGTGCGCGATCTCGTGAAGGCGCTGAATTGACTCAGGCGAAACTGGATCTCGCCGGGGCAATTGGTGGCGGGGCGACGGATTCTTGTTTTTCGTCTCCTTGGCGGCCTGCGTCTCTCAGATAGCTCGCGCATTACCAGCGGTCAGCGCTTTCCGCTGTGGGCCGTCGTCCAGACGGCTCCGACAACCGGCAGGCATCGATGAAGTTGAATTGGACAACCGGCCCTGGTTCCGCCGCTTCGCGATTTGCGAACGGCCCCGATGATTTCTCCTGCGCACTCGCGAATTGACGGAGGCCTGGGTGGAGGATTGGCTCCTCGCACCGTGGCAGCCGCGATTGATTCGCCCATGCGTCCGAGCAACCCGGCGGCGACGGCTTGCCCTCCCTAACTTCGAATGACCACCAAAATGAACCAACGAAGAGATTTCATCAAAACCAGCCTGATTGGGACGACCGGAATTGCCATTGGAGGCATGGGCTTCAGTGCCAAATCCTACGCGGCGATCGCGGGAGCCAACGAACGCATCAAGGTCGCGGTGATTGGCATCCGCAATCAAGGTACCGTCCATATCAACAGCTGGTGCGGCCTCAAGGAGAGCCATAATGTACAGATCAAAACCCTCTGCGACACCGATGAGCAGCTCTTCGATCCAGGCCTGAAGATCGTGACCCAGAAGACCGGCGCAACGCCGTCGACCGAATGGGACCTGCGCAAAGTTCTCGACGATAAGGAAGTCGACGCCGTTTCGATTGTCACCCCCAACCATTGGCATGCGTTGGCCACCATCTGGGCCTGCCAGGCGGGCAAGCACGTCTACGTCGAGAAACCGGCTTCCCATAATATCTGGGAAGGTCGAAAAATGATTGAGGCCGCCCGCAAGTATAATCGGAGAGTGCAGGTGGGCCTGAACAACCGTTCGGTCAAGAACGTGCGCGAGGCGATCAAGTTTCTGCATGACGGCGGCATCGGCGATATCTACATGGCCCGCGCGCTCTGCTTGAAGGCCCGTGATTCCTATGGCATGTCGAAGGACGGTGTGCCGCCCGCCACCTTCCATTACGACCGTTGGCTGGGACCGGCACCTTATCGCCCGTATAACGAGAAACGGAGTCATTATAACTGGCACTGGTACTGGGATACGGGCAATGGCGACGCCGGCAACACGGGCCCGCACCAGCTCGATCTCGCCCGTTGGGGGATGAATAAGAATGAACACCCGGTTTCTGTCTATTCCGCCGGTGGCATCTATGGCTACCGCCTGGAGGAGGGAGCAAAGGAAACGCGCACCCCGGGCGTCAGGGTCTATGGGGGCGTGGAGACTTATGGGCATGACAAGACATCCCAGGAGACGCCCAACACTCAGACGGCCGTATATAAATATGGTGATGGCAAGATGCTGGAGTTCGAAGTGCGCGGCCGATATACGAACCATGAGGGCAGCCGTGGGCAGGAAGTCGGAAATCTATTTTACGGCACGGACGGCTGGCTGGAAATTGGGGGCAACAACTGGAAGGCGTTCCGGGGCCGGAAACGAGAGAGCTTTGCCGGTTCAAAGGAGGGTGATGCCAGCAAGGAGGGCAACCACTGGGCCAATTTCGTCGAGGCGATGCGCGCGGGCAAGGACGAGGCCCTGCACTGCGACATCAATGAAGGCCATTATTCCACGAGCCTGCCGCACCTGGCCAATATCTCCTATCGCGTTGGCCGGGCCTTGAGGTTCATGGGCGATTACGAGAAGTTCGCCAACGATCCTGAGGCCGACGCGCTGCTGATGCGGGTTTATCGCAAGCCGTACGTCGTGCCCGAAAGCGTGTAACCTCAGATCTTTTCCCAGTTCATGATCCGCCGGGCGGCGCCGCGATAGAGGCTCTCCAGCACCGGCGCCGGCAGATCCAAGCCGTAATAGCGCCACCAGACGCGGCCCGGCATGTACTCATCGTCGGTTTCGAACAGGCGCCACCACGCCTGGTACATGCGTTTCTCGCGGCCCATGTCGGTGCCGAAGACCACGCGGCCGGAATACTTGGCCAGAAACTTGGCGGCGGTCCGCGGCGTGCGCCCGACTTCGTAGTCTCGCGCCGAAATATCGAGATAAAGGTTCGGATAAGCGTCCAGCACCTTGCTGAGCGTGCCGAGGTCGTTGCCCTGGTTGCCCAGATGGCAGGCGATGAAGGTGGTCCGGGGATGGCGCGCGACGGCACGGTTCCGAATCGCGATCAACTCTTCGTAGGACGGAACATCTTTGCCCCACTGGCTGAAGTGCTGGTAATCCGGCGTGCGCTCCTGATACACGTCGAGCGGCTTCCAGGCCGAGGGATGATCGGCGATGTGGACGATGATCGGAATCTTCAGGTCGGCGCATTTGTTCCAGAATGCGTCGAGCCGCGGATCGTCCGGATGCAGGCGTTTGTTGCGCGGGGCGCCGCTCGGGCCAAAGCCCCAGCCTTTGTCGGAGAGTTCGCCGACCCCGCGGGCTCCTTGTTTGAAGCAGCGCTCCAATTCAGCCGCCGCGCGCGCCGGATAATCCGGCTTGTCCATGTCCGTGGTCAGCAATCCGCAGAAGAGCTGAAAGCGGGTGGGATATTTCTTGAGATATAAATCAGCGAGCTTGTCGAAGTTCGCCCCGGTGGCCCCCGTCAGCACCACGGTTACCTCGATGCCCACCTCGTCCATGGTCTTGACCCATTCCGCGACCTTTTCCGGCGTCCGCGCGAGCACGTGGGCATGCATGTCGATCGCGGGAAACTTTGCCTTGGGCACCACGGTCTCCGGTGTCACGACTGAGGACTTGGGCGCGAAGTCCTTGAGCAACATCGCGTCCATCGGGCCGGGCCTGGGATCGACACCCGGGCCGCCCCAGGCGCCGTAGCGGGTTTCCTGCCACTCGGGATCCTGGGCCCACGCTTTCGCGCCGGATTGGCCGGCGGCTTTCGATTGGGCGGGCGCGGCCGGCAGCAGCGCCGCCGATGCCAAAAGGAGGGGCAAGAGTTTGAGGTTCATCGGGACGGATAAAGCACGAAAAAGTACGGAACTCAAGGAGGGGCCGGGTTGGCGTGACCAATAAAAACGTTGGTGAACCTTCATCGGTTTGAGGTAGAGCCGCGACCTCTGGGCGCGGCTGAGCGGGAGAAGCCCGTCAAACCGTCGCGCCCGGAGGTCACGACGCTACCCGGGAAAGTCCAATATTCACGAGCCGCCGGTATAAGAGCGCTCCTACCGTTTGTCTTCCGAATGCATCGGAGCTTGCGCCGGGTGTGTTTGTGGTCGCCGGCGCGAAGTGCCGGCTCGGGATTTTGGCGTCAAGGAACATCCGCATGCCGGACTGATGTCCGCGTGTCCGGCCCAACATGCCCAGCGCGCCCGCCAAAATCCCCCCTACAACCCCGCGATTTCCCAGCCCTTCCGGTACCGCCGACGGACGTACTGGTTGGCCTCTTTCACGTTGTCGAACTGCAGCTTCGCCGAGTTCCATTCCAGCTTGGTCTGCGGAAAGCGCACGGCCACGCTGCCGAGCAGCACCGACTCCGTGAGCGGACCCGAGTAGTCGAAATTCGCGGACGGCGTACCGCCGGCCACGCACGCCTCGGCCCACTGCGACCAATGGTGGCCGTTGTCGACTTGCGGCATGGAGAAATCCTTGAACTGATCGACCGGATACAGCTTTGGGGTGGCGACGTGCGGCACATGCAGCACGCCCTTCGTGCCGATAATAATCGAGCCCTGGGCGAGATTGTCTCCGCTGCGTTTCTTCTTGGCCGCGGTTTCTTCGGCGGGCTTCGGATCGGCCACGAGGGCCAGGATATCAGCCGGCGCCTTCTCGTCGCCGTCGTACCACGTCACCGCGACCGTCTTGCCCTCGGTGAAACGCGTGCCGGGAAAAATGTAGCGGATGCGGGCGTTGATTGCCCAGTTCCACTTGTCCGGGGCCGGACCCTCGGACCGGAGCGAGAGGGGCGCGGTCAGCGCGAGCGCTTCGAACACCGGGTCGAAAATATGGCAGCCCATGTCGCCAAAGGTGCCGGTGCCGAAGTCCAGCCGCTTGCGCCACTGCGACGGGTGATAGTAGGCGCCGCCGGCCGGGTCGCGCGCGATGTAGGGGCGATCGGCGCTCACGCCCAACCAGAGGTCCCAGTTGAAGCCGTCCGGCGCCGGATCCTTCGTCGCCGGCGGTGCCCCGGTGGCACCCCATTTCTTGTTACTCCAGGTGTGGACTTCCTTCACCTTGCCGATCGCACCGCCCTGCACGAGGGCCACGGCCTGACGGTACACTTTCTGCGAGTGAATCTGGATGCCCATCTGCGTCACGAGCCGTTTCTCCCGCGCGTAGCGGGCCAGGGCGCGGGTCTCGTAGATATCGTGCGCCAGCGGCTTCTGGCAGTACACGTGCTTGCCGAGCTGCATCGCGGACATCGCGATCGGCGCGTGCATGTGATCGGGGGTCGAGACGTTGACCGAGTCGATGTTGCGCTGCTCCTTGTCGAGCAGTTCGCGCCAGTCCTGATAGACCTTCACGTCCGGGAACATCCCTTTCACCTCTTTGAGCCGTTTCAGGTCGACCTCGGCGACGGCGACCAGCTTGACGAAGGGGTTGCTGCAGATCGCCTGGATGTCGGCCCAGGCCATGCCGGCGGAACCGAAGCTGGCGTGGCGCAGAACGGCGCTTGGCGGGGCGGACAGCAGGTTGCGTGTCACGAACGGCGCGGCAAGGCCGGCGGCGCCCAGGGTCTTGAGGAAGGTGCGACGGCTGGTGTTGGGGAGGGATATCATGGAGTCGAGGTTGAGGTTTTCGGCCGAATGGCCGGGAGAGTCGGAGCCCGGCGGCGTCCGCTGCGAGGCAAAATGCCCGCGACGGGCGGCTGGAAGTTCGAACGATAGCGCCTGTGCCGGATGCGGCAAGGTTCGATCTCAGGGAGCGCGCCCGGCGCGCTCCCAAGTCATGATGCGCCCTCTGGCGCATCGGCTCAGAACGAGCCCTTGACGCCAAAGGACCAGAGCGAGCCGTAGGTCGTGCGCTGACGGAACTGGGCGTGCTCCGGGGTGGCGGGGCCGTAGATTTCGGTGTCGTTGGTTGGCCCGTTATGCCGGTAAACGAGCGACGGCATGTATTTGACGCGGGAGTGATGGCGGGATTGGGAGGTATTGCGCACTTCGCCCCGGCCGACCTGGCCGTGCGTGGACGTGGTCGTGAAGTCGCCGGGCGCCACGCGATTCACGAAGAACGAAAGCGTGCGCTGATTCAGGGGCGAGTCGAACATCGTCAGCTCCAGGGAGAGCGAGACGCGGTCGTTCGGCGTCAGCTTGTAGTCGATGGTGGACCCGACCGAGGAGCGCATCGTGGTCTTGCCGCCATCCTCCACGACGTAATCGGTGAGGTACGGCTGGTCGGGCGTCGTATCCGGATACTGGGTGGCCGCGGTTGCCGCGGTGATGCCGTTGGTGGTGGAACCGCCGCCCCGCCGATGAAGTCGATCGTGATTCCCGGCAGATATTTCAGGAAATCGCCCGGGTTGCTTTCGAGCACGGAACCGAATTCTTCCGCGGAGACGACGTCCACGATGTTGGGCGCGAAGCGCTGCTCGTTGATCGCGATGGCCGCTCCGGCCATCTCCTTCGAGGTGGCCACGACAAACTCCGAAAGCCGGACGATCGCGCCATCGCGATCGACTTCCGGCCGGGCCTTGTCCGTGCCGAGGTTGAAATCGCGCCGCACCGGCCGACAAAGTATTAGCTATAAAATGCCGTTACGCGGCCGGCCGGGAACTGGCGCCGTGACCGGCGCCGGCGAGGGCGTGATACGCCTCCAGTTCGGCCGTGCGGCGCTGCGGCGTCCAGTCGCCGAGCTCGGCCATCCACGTGGCGGTTTGTTCGGCCAGGGCCGCGGCATCGAGATGGTAATAGTGCCAGCTGCTGCGTCGGATCATCACGTCGTCGAGATGCACCGCCGCCTCGTTTTGCACGTAGTGGGTCACCGCCGCACGGGTGCACGGACCCGGCACCAGTGTGCTGAATCGACCGGCGTCCGCGGCGACGAGCAAGGGCTCGGTCGCGGTGCGGCAACGGACGCGCGGGCGATCCAGGTGGCGCACAATCTGGTCCACCGCTTGTTCTGCCATCAGCCGGTACGTGGTAAGTTTTCCGCCCGTGATGTCCCACCAGCCCGGCTCTGGACTCGTGATTTGGTGGGCCCGGGAAATATCCGAGGGGCTGCCGTCGGGATTGGCGATCAGCGGTCGCAGTCCAACCCAGGTGCCGATGACGTCGCGCTCGCGCAGGGCGACGCTCGGGAAGAATTCGTTGACCGCCTGCACGACGTAGCGGATGTCGGCCGAATCGACGGCGACATTTTCCGGGAGGCCGTGGTAGTCCGTATCGGTCGTGCCGATGATGATTCGCTCGCCCCAGGGGATCACAAAGAGGAGGCGCCGGCCCTCGGTGATGACCACGGCATCCGGTACCGGCAGCCGCCGCCGGTCGACCACGAGGTGGATGCCCTTGCTCAGCCGCAGCGTCACGCCACTGTGCGGGATCTGCTGCGCCCACGGGCCCGTGGCATTGACGATCGCGCGCGCGCGCACGGTGAGGGTCCGGCTGGCGAGAGTGTCCTCGAGTTCGCACACCCACTGGCCCGCCTCGCGCCGGGCATCGCGGAACCGCAGGTAGTTGACCGCGGCGGCGCCGTGGTGCGAGGCGGAGCGCAGGGTGTCGAGCACGAGCCGGGCGTCATCGGTGAGTGCGTCGAAGTAGCGCACCGCCCCCGTGAGGTCGCGGGGATCAAGCGAGGGCACCAGCCGCAGCACCTCGGCGCGCGGCAGCGAGTGCGACGCCTCGAAGTTTCGTCCGCCGCACAACCAGTCGTAGAGTTTCACGCCGATGCCGAGTTGCCAGAGCGGCCGGCCTCGCCCGCGGTAGGCGGGGAAAATGAACGCGAGCGGATTCGCCACATGGGGGGCGATTTCACGCAGAATCTTTTTCTCCAGGCTCGCCTCGCGCACGAGTTTCACCCGGCCCTGCTCGAGATAGCGCAGGCCGCCGTGCAGGAGCCGGCTGGAGCGGCTGCTGGTGCCGAACGCGAAATCATGGCGCTCGGCGAGACCCGTCTTGAGGCCGCGCATCGCGGCGTCGCGGGCCACGCCGCTGCCCACTATGCCACCGCCGATTACCAGGAGGTCGAGCGGCGCGGCGGAGAGACGGAGGAGATCCTTCTTACGGTTCATGAAAAAATGTCTGCGCGGGCGGCGTAGTTGCCCGCACCGCGGCCAGCAACGCCCCCAACTCGGCCAGGCTGGGCAGCACGAGGTCCGGCGCCGGCTCGGCCCGTGCGGCCTCCTCTGCCGTCGCCTCGCCCGAAAGCACCAGCACTCCCATCGTTCCGGCCCGGTGCGCCATCGCCAGGTCAGTGTAGATGCGATCGCCGACCATCGCGATCTGATTGGGACGCAGGGCGTGCCGGGCGAGGATGCCCCGCAACATGGCGGGATCGGGCTTGCCGAGCACGACGTCGGGCGCGCGGCCGGTGGCGCATTCGAGCGCGGCGCAAAGCGACCCGCAGTCGACGAGCACGGTCGGCTGGTCCGTCGGGCAGACGCGGTCGGGATTGGTGGCGACAAAGGGTTTGCCCCGTTGAATCCACCACGCCGCGCGGCACAGCCGGGCATAGGTGAGCGTCAGATCGAACGCCACGACGACGGCCTCGGGTTCGTCCGCCGGATCGTCGGCCGTCAACTCGAAGCCCGCGGCGGCAAACTCCGCCAGCATGCTCGGCGTGCCGAGCGCGAAAATCCGGTGCACGGGCGGTTCGCGGCGGCGGAGGTGGTCCATCGTCGCCTGCGCCGCGGTGTAGATTTCATCGGCCGTCACGGTCAGCCCCATCCTGCCCAGATGTCTCAGGTAATC
>JBIJCX010000090.1:0-24846 GCA_044344465.1 Opitutaceae bacterium | reverse complement strand
GTTTTTCATGCGCAGGATGAAGACGCGGATGTTGGGATCCTCGGCGAGGCGCCGGACTCCGTCCTGGAAAATATCGGCGGCCCCGAAGAAAAGATCCCCTTCCACGTGCACGATCGAGATCTGGGGGTTGTTCCGCTCCACCGGCGCGTCGATTTGCGCGAGCTGGCCGTGTTCGTTGAAGGCGTGCTCGGCGAGGGAAGGGGTGCTGGCTTTCTGCAGAAAGAGCGCGAGCGAAACCCCCACGCCCACGTAGATGGCGGTGTCGAGTTGGAGAAAGAGGGCAGCGACCAGGGTCATCCAGAAGACGGCGGCATCCGCCGGCGTGGCGCGGCGGACGATCTTGATCTGCGCCGGCTGGAAAAGCCGGATGGCGATCACGATGAGGTAGGCCGCGATGGCGGTGATGGGCACGTAGGCCAGCAGCGGCGAGATGACCAGGACGACGAGAAGCACGATGCCGCTGCCAAACACGACGGCCCATTGCGTGCGACCGCCGCTCGACTGGTTGGCGGCACTGCGGAGGAACGAAGCGGAACCCGGCATGGCGCCAAAGCCCGCGCCCAAGAGGTTGCCCATGCCCATGCCGATGAGTTCCTGATTGGGATCGATGCGCTGTCCGCTTTTGGCCGCCAGGGTTTTCGCGATCGTGACTGACTCGAGCATGCCGAGCAGCGCGGCGGCCACCGCCACGCTCGTGATCTTGGGCAGCAGGATCAGACCGTCGGCATTGAGCGGGAAGCCGGTGAAAAACGGCACTCCGCCAGAAATCTCGCCGAGGTCACGCACCAGCCGCACCCCGTGATCATCCAGTTGGAATACCGCGGCGACGGCGCCAGCCAGGATGAGAACGGGCAAGCCGTCCGGCCAGGTGGGTCGCCAGCGGCGCAGCGAACTGATGGCGAGGAGGGTGGTGAGCCCGACCACGGCCGTGGCCGGGTTGAGATCGAAGGTGAGGAAACTCGTGGCCAGGTGCCGCAGGGTGCCGGGCAGGCTCACGTCGGGGCTCCGGTCGATGCCGAGCAGGTTGCCGAGCTGGCCGGTGGCGATCAGGATGCCGACCGCGGTGGTGTAGCCCACGATGACGGAGCGGGAAACGAACTGCGTGACCTTGCCGAGGTTGGTCAGGCCGGCGGCCAGCTGCATCGCGCCCATCATGAACCCGATGAGGAGCACCTTTTGCAGGGCGCCGAGCGGTTCGGCGGCCAGGCTGAGCAAGGCACCGGCCAGGATGATGCTAATCGTGTTGGTCGGGCCGCACACCAGATGGCGCGAAGAACAGTAAAGGGAACACAGCGTAGTCCCGACGATCGCACTGGCGATCACCGCGGGCACCGGGATACCGATGAGCAAGGCGAACGCGATCGCCTGGGGAACCGTCAGAGCGGCGATGGTCAGGCCGGCCAGCAGGTCGGCGCGCAGGTTGGCCCGGTCGTAACCGGGCAACTCGCGCAGCAGGGGTGGAATCAGGTTCGCGCGGATCTTGTCCGTCAGGCCGACCAGTCGCCGTTCGGCGACGTCGGAGAGATCGTCGAGCTCCTGCACGCGGGCGGCTTTGAAGAATTTTCTAACCAAGAGTGGAAAACGGTGACGCGGTGCGCAGAAGGCCAGGTCGGCCAGACCTCTGATCCCGGACTTGCCACCGGGTTCAATTGGACGCAGTTTGGGGCTGGCTCAAGCCCCATTAAACTCCGCCGCCGTGTGCGCGTTTGTGGGGGAGGGTGGAAAATGGGCGGCGGCGGGTGGCGCTGTGGCCGGAGCGGGGGTGAAATATGCGGGTTCGCCGAGGTTGCGCGGGCGGACGGGAGCGGTTTGATCTCGTGGCTTATGCGGCTGATGAAACACCTCCGGCGGATTGGATGCGCGCTGCTGCTCGCGACGCTCGTGGTGGGCTGCGGGCGGAACGAGCCGGATGGAACGGCACGGACGAAACCGATCCGGCGCAAAGTGGTGTTGCAGACCGACTGGTTTCCGCAGGCGGAACATGGCGGCTTTTACCAGGCGCTGGCGAAGGGTTTCTACGCCCAGGCCGGAATCGACCTTGAGATTCTGTCGGGTGGACCGGGGGCCGGAATCAAGCTGAAGGTGGTGAGGGGCGACGCGGATTTTGGCCTGCTCAAGAGCGACGACATCATCGTCGCGGCGAGCCGTGGACTGCCGCTGGTCATGGTCGCGGCCACGCTGCAGCATGACCCTCAGGCCGTGATGGTTCATGCCGACAGCCCGATCAAGTCGCTGAAGGATCTGAAAGGCCGGGTGGTAATCGCGAGCGCCAGCATGACGTGGATTCCCTACGTCCAAAAGAAATACCGCATTACGTTTGACCTGAAACCGAACACCTACGGTCTGGGCGAGTTTCTCGCCAACAAGGATGCGATCCAGCAGTGCCTCGTGACGAGTGAACCGTTTTTTGCGCAGCAGCACGGCAAGCCGGTGCGCACGCTGCCGCTGGCGGAGTCCGGCTACGATTGCTACCACGTGATCTTTTGCCGCCGCGAACTGGTGCGCCTTTCACCCGATGTCGTGCGGGCGTTCGTGCATGCCTCGATTCGCGGCTGGCGCGACTACCTGCAGGCGGATCCGGCGCCGGCCCACGCGGCCATCCGGCGGAGCAATCCCCAGATGACGTCCGAACTATTGGATTTCTCGCGAAGCGAGATGATCATGCGTTCGCTCGTGCATGGTGATCCCGCCAAAGGCGAGGACATCGGCCAGCTTTCGCTGGTGCGCCTCACCGAGGAAATGCAGATGCTGCTCGACCTGAAAATCCTCGATGCGCCGGTGGGAATCACCACGGTCGCGACGAAGGACTTCCTGCCGTCGGCCCCGCCGTAATCGCATTGCCTCGGCGCCGGTTAAGCCAACCTTTGCCGCCCATGAACCCGGAATCCAAACTCGCCGAACTCGGCCTCACGCTTCCCCCGCCTCCCGCCGCCGCCGGCAGCTATGTGCCGACCGTGCGCACGGGCAATCTGCTCTATTGTGCCGGCACGATTTGTTTTGTGCATGGCCAGATGACCCACACGGGGCAGGTGGGCAAGGAGCAGACCGTGTCCTCGGGCTACAAATCGGCCGAGGTCTGCGCGCTCAACACGCTCGCCAACATCAAGGCGGCCGTGGGCACGCTCGATCAGGTGGCGCGGATCGTTTTCGTGAGCGGCTTCGTAAACGCCGTCGATGGCTTCACCGAAAGCCCCGCGGTGATCAACGGCGCGAGCGATTTGTTTGTGAAGGTGTTCGGCGAGGCGGGTAAACACGCCCGGGCCGCCGTCGCCGTCAACGGACTGCCGCGCGGCTCGACGACCGAGGTGCAGGTGGTGGTCGAGTTGAAAGCTTAGATTTTTGCGCGGCAAAAACCTCAGCGGCGCTTCGAGTTCGCCTCGAGCCAGGCGGCGTAGGCGGCCTCGCTCATCTCGCCGGCGGCGAGGGCAAGCGTGCGCACGGCGGCGTCGGCTTCGGTGGCGGAAAAACGGCGACCGTTGAGTTCGAGGAACGTCACGGCCACGACGAATGCGGCGCGCTTGTTGCCGTCGATAAACGGATGGTTCTTGGCGAGGCCGTAGGCATAGCTCGCCGCGAGTTCGAATACGGTGGGTTTGCCATAGGCGAACAGGTTCGCCGGACGCGAGAGCGCGGAGTCGAGCATACCGGGGTCGCGGATTCCCGCGAGCCCTCCAAACGCCGACAAGGATTGTTCCTGCAACCCAAGCACGGTCTCACGCAGCACCCATTCGGGCTCCTTCATTTGGCGAGCTCGCGGAGGGTGTTGCGGTAGCGGTGCATCAGGTCCTGCACGACTGCCATCTGGCGGGCGACTTCGGGCTTGGTGGTCGTCACACGCAACGTGCCATCGGCTGCGTCCGTAACGGAAACGGTGTCGCCTTCACGCGCTTTGAGATGGGCGAGCACTTCCTTCGGCAGAACCACACCGACCGAATTGCCGACCTTGCGGAGCTTGAGTTCGAGATTCATGTCGGAGGTAATGTGGACACGGATGTTATAACGTCAAGCGTTGGGGCGTCGGGCGCCGGCGTCCGTTTTCACGTCGGCTGGCGGGCGTCGGCACGCGATGAGCCAACATCTCAAGGCAAGAGCAACCCGTTTTAGTCAGCGCGATGCGCGGGCAAACCCGTTCCGGCGGCGACTCAGCCCAGTTTCTTCACCAGCACCTTGGCATTCCGGCCGCTGTCTTCGTAGAGCTTCAAGCGCGCCTCGGGGAGGATTTCCTTCGTGGTCTCCTCGAAGCCGCAGACGTTGGAGAAGAAGCCGAAGCTCTGCGTCGACAGCGCGATCGTCGTCGTCGCGCCGCGCTCCTTCGCAATCATGCAGGCGTAGTCGACCATCTTCTTCCCGATGCCCCGGTGGTGGTAAAACGGCATCACATAGAGCGACCCGATCTCGGCCATCTGCGGTTTGTCGGGATAAAAATACAGGGTGACGCAGGCGATGATGTTCTCGTCGATCTCGAAGACGAAGAACTGATCGATGTTCTTTTCGATCGCCTGCTGCGTGCGATGGATGAGCTCCTCGCGGCGCACGGCGTTGCGGGTGAGGTTGTAGATCAGGCGGACGTCGGCCTTCCGGGCCTTCCGGATTTGCTGGTAGTCGTTGCCGTAGACGAGCGAACCCACGCCTTCGCTGGAGAAGATCTCATTGAGGAGGCCGTCGAAAATGCGGCCGTCGAGAATGTGCACCCGGGGTGTGCCGGTCTCGATGGCTTTGACCGCATGCGTCGCCTTGCTCAACCCGGCATCCGCAATTCGGCTGGGCTCGGTCTCGAGGATCTTGCGCAGGGAATCCACGGAAATTTCGCGCCGCACCTTGCGGTCGATCTCGAGGCCCTCCTGCGGGGAAAGGTAGATGATCTTGGTGGCGTGCAGGGCCTCGGCAATCTCGGCCGCGAGGAGGTCGGAGTTGACCCGCAGCGACCTGCCATCGGGGCCAAACGCGATCGGCGACACGATTGGCACGACCTGCCGGTCGATCAGTTCGCTGAGGAAATCCTTGTCGATGCGTTCGACCTTGCTGGTGAACTGTTGGTCGACGCCCCGGATGATCCCAATCGGCAGCGCGCGCACCGCATTGGTCGTGGCGCACTTCAAGCCGTTCTGCGTGAGGCCCTCGACCAGCAGGTGCGAGACGCGGGATGAGGCCCGTGTCGCCAGATCGAGCGTCGCGGCGTCGGTGACCCCCGTGCCGTCGGAATTCGAGATGGGAATCTTCCGCATCTGCGACAGCTCCTCCAGCTGCTGGCTGATGCCATGCACGATCACGACCTTGATCGCGAGAGAGCGCAGCACGGCGATGTCGACGAGCAGGTTGCTGAAATTTTCGTCGGCCACAATCGAGCCGTCGATCGCGATGACAAAAATCTGGCCCTGGAACCGCGGCACGTAGGTCAAGATCCCGCGGAGGTCCGTGGGCTTGATCGTGGTCACGATCGCGGAGGCAGGAGTGGATGGTGTGGTCGGGCCGTTGCCAGTGCTCATCAAGGGAAGACGCGTTGTTGTCGATGATGTGGCGCGGCGCGTCAATGGCGCGATTGCGCTCGGCTCACCTGACCTGCAACGTCCACGCCCGCGACATGCGCTGGCCGGCGAGCGTGATCTGATACTGGCCGGGCTTCAGTGCGCCGGCGGGCACGGTGATCAGCACTACGTTCTCCCGCGTGCGAGCACGCAGCTGGCCCGAGAGCCGCTCGAACGTCGGCGTGACGACGATTTCTCCCCCCTTGACGTAGAGGTCGGCGCCGGCGAGTTGCTGCTGTTCGTCGGGCAGCGTGCACGAGAACCGAATCTGATATGCTTGCCGGGCGTCGGTTTCCGGAGCGGCGGACACGGTGAGGATGTCCGCCGGCAGCACGGGTGGCTCGACCAGGGTCGTGGCCAGTTCGGCGGGCAACCCGCCGGGCGCAGGGAAGGTCCCGGCGACCGTGGCCCCCGTCGGATCGGCCGGACGCTGGGCCGCGAGCGGGATGCGTTGATAACCGGCCGAGAGCAGCCGGATGACGCCGGCGCGGTTCTTCATGTCCGCATAGGGCTGGAACGTCGGGCCCTTCTTCCGGTAGTGCAGCGTCAGAAACGTGTACGGCACGATGACGAGGAGGATCGCGAGGGCGATCCACTTCATCGGCCAGGGCTGACGATCCTTGGGCGCGGCGGACATGCGGGATGAGATCAGCGAAAACGGAACGAATAAAGATCGCACTCCTTGATCACGAATCGCAGCCGAACGGGCTGGCCGGCGAGGGCGCGCAGGTCGCCGCCCTTCCAGCGAACGGCGCGCGCGATCGTGTCGCCGTACGCGGGGGGGCAATCGTCGAGGGTGAATCCGGGGATCGGCTCGCCTCCAGCTCGCTGGATCTCCACCCGGATGTCGCCGGCCGCGCCGGTGCTGAAGTTCAGCACCAGTTCGCGACCCGAAAAGGTCAGCGGCTTGGTCAGCAACTCGCCGGGCGCGGAGCCGGCGTTGACGGAGATGAAGCCGTCCAGGCGCAGCACGTAGCGGTCGCCGCTGCGGTGGTAGATCGACAACTCCTCGGGGCCGGTGGGGACGATGTTAAGGGCCGCATAGTTGGCCCGGTTGCCCCAGCGCGCCGGATCCAAGCCCGGACGGATGAAGGCCTCCTTGAACGTGCGGTCGTACTTCGCCGATCCCGCCCGCGTCGACATGAAAAGGAGATCGGTCGCGTTGGCGTCCTTCTGATCGTATTCCGGCGCGTTGCCGCGACCGGGCACGAAGCGTGTCGGCATCGCCAGGTAGATGTGCGGCGCGCGGACGTACGGATGCGTCATGTTGGTGTAGAGGTGCTCGCCTGGGAGGTTCGGTTTCATCTCGACTGGCTCGCTCCACGTCACGAAATCCGGCGAGGTCGCGCGGCTGATGCTGCGCAGGCGGTCGGGATCCGTCCAGGTGCGGAAGTAGCAGACATACCGCCGCTCGGCGTCCGACCAGAACGCCACGTTGGGCGAGTCGAAGGCGTGCCGCCACTGCGGGCGATACCGAATGGCCTCCTGTTTTTTGGTCCACTTGATTCCATCCGGGGAGACGAACGCGAACAAGCCGTGGCCCGGTTGATCGAGGCCGCGCTTGTCGCCCGCGCCAGGGTAACCGGCCAGCGCCTTGTAGCGCTCGGCCGGATTGACGCCCGGCCGGGAGTCGAGGAACGGCATGAAGTTGGTCAGGAATGGCGGCAGCTGGGCGAGAATCACATTGTTCTCGAGCGTGCCGCCGATCTCATGGAGGCGGAGGTTGGGCAACTCCCATTCGTGTCCGTCGCGGCTCTCGGCGTAATGCACCGTTTCCCCGGGATTCCCGGTGTGCGTTGCTCCGGTGTAGCTCGGATCCTTGCCGCGATACCAGGCTCGGTAAAGGTCTCCGTCCTTGATGACGGTGACCATATGCCGCTCGGGCAGGGGCGACTTGGGCCGGGGCGTCCGGATCGGGTGATGGAGCTGAAGGGTCGTCTTCTCCATCGCCGCGATCAGCTGGTGATCCACGAACAGCTCAAGACGCGAACCAATCGAGATCGCCGGTTGAGCTGAAGTCGCGACAACGGAGAGCAGCAGGAGGGCGAGGGTCGGGAAAAGGAGGAATGGGCGAAGATTCATGGATAACACGTCCGCCGACCGTGGTTTTTGGGCGCGCGCTGGTCAAGGGAGTGCGTAGTGGCGGCGAATGCCTTTTCCCGGGGTCGCCCGGGAAAAGGCCGGTCAAACTCTCCGCAAATAAATTTGCGCCGACGGGGGCGGACTGATTCGTTGCCCGGCTTCATGAAACTCTGGTCACAGTATTTTATCCCGACACTGAAAGAGAGTCCGTCCGACGCCGAGATCGCCTCGCACAAGCTGCTCGTGCGCGCCGGCCTTGTCCGCAAGCTCGGCGGCGGCCTTTACACCTATCTGCCGCTCGGGTTGCGGGTGATCCAGAAACTCACCCAGATTTGCCGCGAGGAACTCGATGCGGCCGGCGCCATCGAACTGTGGATGCCGCATGTGCACCCCGCGGAGCTTTGGCAGCAGGGCCCGCGCTGGGCGGCGGCGCGGGAGATCATGTTTCGGGCCGACAGCGCCGGCGATGGCAAGCGCGGGCCGCGGGAGCCTGAATTCGTGCTTGGGCCGACGCACGAGGAAGTGATCACGCCGCTCGTCAAGGCGGAGATCACGAGCTATCGCGACCTGCCCAAGAATTTCT
Source organism: Opitutaceae bacterium (assembly GCA_044344465.1). Classification (GTDB taxonomy): domain Bacteria; phylum Verrucomicrobiota; class Verrucomicrobiia; order Opitutales; family Opitutaceae; genus ER46. The sequence continues at coordinate 16,656 of JBIJCX010000090.1, read as the reverse complement.
ACCAGATCGCCACGAAGTTTCGGAACGAGATTCGGCCGCGTTACGGGCTGATGCGCGCGCGAGAGTTCATCATGATGGACGCTTACTCCTTCGACGTGAATGACGACGGCGCGATCAAGAGCTATCATGCCATGAAGGCGGCGTATGAGAGTTTTTTCCGGCGGATCGGCGCCCATGCGATCGCGGTCGAGGCCGACACCGGCGTCATGGGTGGGAGTTTCTCGCATGAATTCATGGTGCCGGCGGAAGTGGGTGACGATGATGTGATCTATAACGAGGAGAGCGGTTACGCCGCCAACCGGGAGAAGGCCACGAGTGCGCTCGTGCCGGCGGACTTCGTGTCGGCGGCGCCCGGCGGTGCCGTGGAGGAGTTTCCCACTCCCGGAGTCGTGACGATCGCGGCGCTCGAAGCGGCGCCTTACTCGGTGCCAGCCGAGAAGCAGTTCAAGACCCTCGTTTACGTCGGGGACGGCAAGCCGTTTCTCGTCCTCCTCCGCGGTTGCGATGAACTCGAGGAGGCGAAGCTTGGAGCGCTTGGCTTTGGGCTTTTTCGGCCGGCGACGCCCGAGGAGATCGAGCCCGTGCTCGGGGCGAAGCCGGGCAGCCTGGGGGCGGTAAAAGGGACGATCAAGAACGCCGCTGCGCTGGCCGGGGTATTTGCCGATCAGGCGATCCGCCTCATCGGCGATGGCACCACCGGAGCAAACAGGGACGGCTTTCACCTGCGGAACGTCAATGTGATCCGCGACCTCGCCATCACGAAGTTCGGCGACTTTCGCCGGGTGCGGCCGGGAGAACCCGACATCAAGTCGGGCAAGCCGTTGCAGGTGCGCCGCGGCATCGAGGTCGGCCATATCTTCAAGCTCGGCACGAAGTACGCCGAGAAGTTTGGCGCCATGTACACGGACGATCAGAAGCAGTCGCACCTGATGGTGATGGGCTGTTACGGCATCGGCATCAGCCGGACCATGCAGGCGGTGATCGAACACAGCCACGATGCCGACGGGATCCTTTGGCCGTGGAATTGCGCTCCGTTCCATGTGCTCGTCTGCGTGCTTGATCCGCAGCTGCCGGAGGCGATGGAACTGGCCCGACGGCTGGCCGCCGCGGCGGAGCAGGCGGGCGCCGAGGTGCTCATCGACGATCGCGCCGAGCGCCCGGGCGTTAAGTTCAAGGACGCAGACCTGATCGGAATCCCGCTCCGGCTCACCATCGGCGGCAAAGGTCTCAAGGAAGGCATTGTTGAACTCAAGTGGCGGGCGCAGAAAGAGGTCGCCAAGGTGGCGCTGGCCGACGCCGAGGCGCGGGTCGCGGCGGCGGTGATGGACGCGGCGGCAAAGGCGAGGTCATGATGGGGTTCTTCGCGGGGTCGAGAATGACAAAGGAAAACATGCCGGTGCCGACGGTGGCAGCCAGTCCCCAGATCTCGCCGTCGCCCCAAAGCGTCACGGAGCTGAAGTTCGAAGGCGTGTGGCGCGTGGTGGTGTTGAACGATCCGGTGAATCTGATGTCGTACGTCGTCATGGTGTTCAAAAAGGTCTTTGGCTTCGATGACACGACGGCGCGCAAGCGGATGCTCGAGGTCCACGAACAGGGCCGGTCGGTGGTTTGGCGGGGCCTTCGCGAGAAGGCCGAGGCTTACGTCTTCACCCTGCAGCAGTGGCATCTCACCGCGGTGCTCGAACCCGATGAAGCGCATTGAGGTAAAACTCGCCCTCCCGATCGTTGCGCCGCTGCTCGATGTCATGAAGCAGCTGGCGGACGGGCTGAGCAAGAATCTGGCGGCGCCGCTGGCCCTGACGGATCTCGATGCCGAATTTCACGACGCGTGGACCAGCGAATTGCTGAAGATGCAGAACGAGGAGGTGCGCGCATTGCTCGCCCTGTTCGACGATGAGTTCTTCACCGAGGGGGTGGTCGCATTTGATGAGGACAACGCCGAGGTGATCGTGCGGGCCTGCGCGGCATTGCGCCTGCAGCTCCGGGAGCGTTACCTGAAGCCGTTTGGCGACGAAGCCCTCGAAGGCGGCAACGTGGACGTGATGTCGCTGGAGGAGTCGCTGCGCAAGGCGTTCATGTGCTATCTCTTTCTGGCCACGATCCAGGAGCTGATCATCCAGCATCTTGACGAGGGCATTCTCGGGCGGTGAAGGGCGGTGGGCCGGCGGCGGGGGGGACGATCGACCCGCAACTCCCGTGACTCGATTCCGGACGCTTTACCCGGCGACATAATCGGTTTGCTCGTGTACCCCGACGGTCCCGCCGCTCACGCGGCGGGCTACGCCCGGCATGTAGCCCTGCGCATGAGCGCAGGGACCTGGAGTTTGGCCAATTTCCGCGAGCCCTGCGCGTGAGCACAGGGACGACGGGATCGCCAAAACAACCTCGGCCGGCCAAGGATAATTCCCTCAATTCTTCGATTCGCATTTGACGGCGGGCAGGGGCGACGTACGGTTGACCCCGACATCCTGCAGTGTTCGAGGTGTTTTCAATAACCGCTCTTTGCCTTTGAAATATTACGGGAGCTGAACCCGCTGTGGAAGATGCCAGGCCGTAAACCGGAAGGCAGACGCTGTGGAGGAGGCGCCCACCTTAACTCGAAAAGGTCTTGAGCCTTTGAGCATACGGCACAGGCGGGATGTCAATTTTATCCTTCGTTCGGGTTTTCAGCTGACGAAAAGGGGAAATCAGGTAACGGAGGATGATCGTCACGCGCGGGTTCCTCCGCGCCGCTTTTCATGAATGCCCACGAACTAAACTTACTTCACGTCCTGCATGTGGTCGCGGCCTTAATCCTGGCTGCCTTCACGTTTTTTGCCTTCGCCGGCGCGCCGGAGACGCGCAAACGGGTGCTGGCGATCACCGGCGTGGCGAGTCTGCTCATTCTCCTCACGGGCATTCGCATGTGGCAGGGAATGCTCAAGTTCGATCCCGCCGGGTGGGTCATTGTAAAGCTGGTCTGCTGGCTTGGACTGTCGGCGATCTCCGGCTTCGCCTATCGCAAGCGGGACAAGGTTAACCTGTTCATGGTGATCGTCCTCGTGCTCGTCACCTTGGCGGTCGGCATGGTTTACTACCGGCCGTTCTGAACGCAGGTCCGGCGGCGAAGATCGCCTTCGATTTTTCGCGACGACCTGAGCATCGCCCCGTATGAGCGAACACGCTGCCGGAGTGGTTGGTTCGCTTTGCGGAGTCTGGGTCGATGAGGCCGGGCTGGTTCACACCACTGTCGAGACGGCCGTCGGCGGTCGCGAGGAGCGGCGCGCGACGCTCCGGCCGTTTGCCTGGCTCAACGATACGCCCTCCGAGGCCCTGCCGGCCGGGTTGACGTTTGAACGCTTGCAGGGCGAGGGTCCGTTCGACCGGATGATGCACGCCGATGACATCGGCGTGTTCGATGCGTTCGTGGGCGCGGCGCGAGGGACGATGAGCGTAGATGCCATCCGTCCGCTCGAGAGCCAGTTCCTCTTGCAGCAGCGCCAGCGGCTATACGGGGACATGACGTTTGGCCATCTCCGCCGCTGTCAGCTCGACATCGAGGTCGCGTCGCCCACGGGCGGTTTTCCCGACGCGACGCGGCCCGCGGACCGCGTGATCGCCATCGGGCTGCGCTGCGCCGGACATGATCGCTTGTTGTTGATCGAGGAGATGACCGATGCCGCGGAGAAGAAGCTGCTGGAGACGTTGTGCTCCGCGTTGCACGCCATGGATCCGGATGTGATTGAAGGGCACAACATCTTCAAGTTCGACCTCGGCTATCTGCGCCAACGCTCCCGGATGCACAAGGTGGCATGCGCGTGGGGCCGGTACGGGCAGCGGGCCGCATTTCGCAACAGCCGGCTGAAGGTGGCGGAGCGCTGGATCGATTTCGTGCGGTGCGATCTGCCGGGGCGCGCCGTGGTCGACACCTATTTGCTCGTGCAACTCCATGATATCAGCACGCGCGAGATGACGTCCTATGGACTGAAGGAAGCGGCGATCTATTTCGGCATCACCGACGATGAGAGCGAGCGAACCTACATCGACGGCGGCAGAATTCAGCACGTTTTTTTTGAGGATCGGGCGCGCTTCCGCGCCTACCTCGAGGACGACTTGCGCGAAACCCAGGGGCTCGCGAACCAGCTGCTGCCAACTTACTTTGAACAGGTGCGGACGTTTCCGAATCTGCTGCAGGAGGCCACGCTCCGCGGCGCGACCTCGAAGATCGATCTCCTGTTCCTCGAGGAATACTACCATGCGCGCCAGGCGTGTCCGCTGCCACCCGAGGTCAAGCCGTTCGAGGGTGGCTATACGCGGAGTTTCCAGGAGGGAGTGTTCCGGCACGTGCTGCACTTCGACGTGGCGTCGCTCTACCCGAGCCTCCTGCTGTCCATCGGCCGCAATCCGAAAAACGATACGCTGGGTGTTTTCATTCCGCTGCTGCGGCGACTGCGCGAATACCGGTTGAAATACAAACAGCTCGCGCGCACCGCGCCGACCGAAGACGAACGATTTGAGGCGCAGGCCCGGCAGGCGAATTTCAAGATTCTCATCAATTCGTTCTACGGTTACCTCGGTTTTTCCGGCGCGCGTTTTGGGGATGGCGAACTGGCCGCCGAGGTGACGCGCCGCGGCCGGGAGTTGTTGCAGGCGCTGATCGGCGAGTTCGCCCGGCACGGCTGCACGATCCTCGAGGCCGACACTGACGGCATTTACCTGTCCTCGGAGGAATATTTCGCCCGTCCGGACGCCCTGCTGGCGTTGGTCGCGCCCATCCTGCCCGAGGGCATCGAGCTGGAATACGATGGCTGCTACCAGGCCATGTTCTGCTACAAGGCGAAGAATTATGCGCTGCACGACGGCAGGAAGATCACCCTGCGCGGCAGTGCGCTGCGTTCCCGCGGGATCGAGCCGTACCTCAAGAAACTTTCCGACCAGCTGATCAAGTTTCTGCTCGGTGCCTCGCCGGAGTCGCCCCTGGTGCTGCTGGAAGATTATCGGCGGCGATTGCGCGCCCGCGAGGTGCCGGTGGCGGACCTCGCGAAGAGCGAGACGCTCAGCCAGAATCCCGATGTGTATGACCGGCTGATTGCCGCCGGTGGCAAACCCCGCCGCGCCTCGGCGGAGGCTGCGCTCCAGCTCGCGGTGCGGCCGCGGATGGGCGAGCGGGTCACGTATTATATCACCGCGAAAGCGAAGGGCCGAACGAGTGACTGGCAGCGGGCGCGTCCGCTGGCGCTGTTCGACGCGGCGAGCGCACCCTACGATCCCGATTACTACACGGAGAAACTGGACGATTGGCTGAAACGCTATGGGGCTTTCATCGGCGCGACATCGCAACCTCCGGCCCAGGGAGAATTGGGATTTTGAGGCCAGTTGCCGCCGAACTCTGAACTTTCGGCGGGCAGGGGAACGTAGGTGGGCGGGCACGTCCCGGTGCCCGCATTCGGTGCTCTTGTTGCACTGCGCCATGCGGGCACAGGGACGTGTCCGCCCACCTCAAACGATGAGCCCCATAGCAGGAGCGCGGGCACTCTTGCCCACGAGCTTCGTTCCGCTCTGGGCGGGGCAGGAGTGCCCTCCCTCCCTTCGACCTTTCCACCGACGATCAGACTCACGACGATTCCAGTGGTTCAGGATGGCGGAGTCTTCAACTGCGCCCGGACCAGCTCGTTCGTCTCCCCGTCGAGGGGTGCGTCCGAGAGTGCTTCGAGCAGGTCGGCGACATCGGGCGCAAAGTCGGGCAGGTTGGCCGAAGGAAAGTCCGCGCGGGTTTTCAGCGTGAGCCGGAGGGCGTTGACCAAACTTGCCCGTGCCATCGGGCGGTTGCCGAGCTGGGTGTAAAGCTGGCCCGCTTCGCGATTCAGGGCGGCGTAAAGCAGGATCTTGTCGCGCGCGATCTCGGCGGTCTCGCCCTCGGCCAGCATCACGTAGTGGTGCTCGGGCGTGAACTGAAACAGCTGCGCCGCCTCCATGCCAAAGAGTCGCTCGCAGGCCTGCACCACCGTCTGCAGCGCCTCCTCGGGTTGCCCGGCACGGCGTTTGAATATGACCCGGGCAAGCAACCGGCCGACTTCGTCGATGAGACGCAGGATGTAATCGCGGCGGGAGGTGAGCATAAAAATGGGGCGGGTTTTTTGCCCGCCCCAAGTTAGAGAGGATCCGCGCCGGTTACGACCAGCGAAGATCGGCGCGCGACAGCGGCATCTGCCGGATGCGCTTGCCGGTGGCGGCAAAGATCGCGTTGCAGATCGCCGGGGCGACCGGAGGCAGCGCGGGTTCCCCCAGGCCGGTCGTGGGGTAGGCCGTCTTGAGGAAGTACGTCTCAATCTTCGCCGGTGCCTCCGTGATGCGGATGAGCGGGTAGTCGTTGAAGTTGCTTTGCACGACGCGGCCGCGCTCGATGTTGAGCTCCTGCGTCATGAGGACGCCGAGCCCGTCGATCACCGAGCCTTCAACCTGGTTTTCTGCGCCGCTCAGGTTGACCACCTGGGCGCCAATGTCGGCGCCGGTGACAAAGCGATCCACCTTGAGCTGTCCATCCTTCGTGACCGTGACTTCGGCCACCTGCGCGATGTAGCCACGGTGACTGAAATGAAACGCGATGCCCGCGCCCTGGCCCTTGGCGAACTTCTTCTTGCCCCAGCCAGCCTTCTCGGCGGTGAACTTCAGGACATTGCGCATGCGCGCCACGTTGTAACTGGCGCTGCCTTGCTTGCCCTTGGCCGCGCCGCCCGCGTTGCCGGCGGGCATTTCGTCCTTCGGGCCGAGCAGCTCGAGCCGCAGTTCGAGCGGATCGCGACCCCCGGCATGGGCAAGTTCGTCGATGAAGCTGTGCAGGACCCAGGCGAAGACGCAGCTGCCGGGCGCGCGCCACGGACCCATCGGCCAGCCGGTCTCGAACATCGTCTGGTCGGCCTGGTAATTGGCGATCCAGCGGCCGGGAAATTCATCGGGGCTGAGCGAACCGCCGCTGCCCGGGCTGCCGCCCTCGCCGAAAGTGAAGAAGTGGTTCTTCCAGGCGACCACCTTGCCCTGCGCGTCGACCCCACCCTTGAGAAAGTGGATCCCGCCGGGTCGGTAATGGTCATGGCGCAGATCGTCCTCTCGCGACCATGTGAGTTTCACCGGGGCGTTGACCTTGTGGGCAATGGCCGCGGCCTCGATGAGGTAATCGGCGCTGATGCGGCGACCGAAGCCGCCGCCCGCGCGCGAAATGTGCAGCTTGATCTTTTCGGCCGGAATGCCCAGCACGCGGGTGACCATCTGGGCGCCCGCACTCGGAATCTGCGTTGGCGACCAGAGCTCCATCACGCCGTCGTGCCAATGGGCCGTGGTGTTCTGCGGCTCGAGGTTCGCGTGGGAGATAAACGGGTAGACGTATTCCGCCTGCACGGTCTTGGCCGCAGTCGCGAGCGCGGCATCGGGATCCCCGTCTTTGCGCAGGGTCTTCGTGCCGGGTTGGGCCGCCTTCTCCTTTGCCTGGGCGACAAAGGTCTCCCAGCTCTCGTTGGCAACCTTGCCCTCGTCCCAGGTCACCTTGAGCTGCCGGCGCGCGCTGAACGCGGCCCAGGTCGAATCGGCCACGATGGCGACGCCGGGCACGAGTTCCTTCACCTTGCCGCTGCCTTCGAGAATGAAGGCATCTTTCACGCCGGGCAGAGTCTTGATCTGCGCCAGGTTGGCGCTGACGACCTTGCCGCCGAACGCGGGGCATTTCTCGTACACGGCGTAGAGCATGCCGGGGCGCTTGATGTCGATGCCGAAGAGTGGCTTGCCGGTGACGATCTTCGGCGTGTCAAACTGGGCGATACGCTTGCCGAGGAGTTTGTAGTCCTTCGGCTGCTTGAGGGTCACGGCTTCTTTCCCGGGGACAGGGAGCGTCGCGGCTTTGGCGACGAGCTTGCCGTATTTGAGCGATTTGCCGGACGCGTGGACGACGGTGGCATTCTCCGCGCGACACTCGCTGGCGGGAACGCCCCAGGTTTGCGCCGCGGCTTCGACAAGCATGGTGCGGGCAGTCGCGCCGACGAGGTGGAAGTTGTCGTAGTTATTCGGGGTCGAGTTGCTGCCGCCCGCGCCTTGGTTGCCGTAGAGCTTCTCGTCGAAGTCACCCTGTTCGATGGTGATGTCCCGCCAAGAGACCTCGAGCTGCTCGGCGATGATCATCGGGAGGGACGTCATCACGCCCTGGCCCATCTCCGGTTGCTTCGAAACGATGGTGACGGTTCCCGACGGCGAGATGCGGACAAAGGCATTGGGCGTGAAATCGCCGGTGGCCGTCGCGCTGTCCGCCGCGGACGAATCGCCACCCGACTTGATATAGAATGCGAGGGCGAGACCGCCGCCGGCGAGGCCGGTGAGTTTCAGGAAGTCGCGGCGGTTGACCGGTTGGGAAAGTGTGGGCGTGTTCATTGGGTCGCCTCCCGTCCGCCGGCGGCGATACCCGCGGCGCGCTTAATCCCCTGCCGGATGCGCCCGTAGGTCCCGCAGCGGCAGACATTGCCGGCCATCGCGCCATCGATGTCATCGTCGGATGGCGTCGGATTGTCCTTCAACAGGGCCGCGGCCGTCATGATCTGTCCGGACTGGCAGTAGCCGCATTGCGCGACATCGAGTTCGGACCACGCCTGTTGCACCGGGTGCAGTTTGCCGGTCTCGGCGGCGAGGCCTTCGATCGTCGTCACTTTCATGCGACCGACGGTGGAAACAGGCGTCATGCACGCGCGGGCGGGGACGCCGTTTAGGTGGATGGTGCAGGCGCCGCACAGGCCGACGCCGCAACCAAACTTGGTGCCGACGAGATCAAGATTGTCGCGCAACACCCACAGCAGCGGGGTATCGGGGGCCACATCCACAGCACGGGAGTGGCCGTTGATATTCAACGTGTATTTCATGGGCTGGAGGGGAACGAGACCAACGGGCTGAGCCCAGCGGTCGTGGGTGAAGCGGGACCGTAGCGAACGATCCCGCCTGGTCAACAAGGGAGGCGGGTTTTCGGTCCGTTCAACTCGTGGTCACGACCAAGGCGCCTGCCCGGGTCGCCACCTTGGATCGGAGCGACAAGGTGGCCGGAGCGCCGCGATCGAGCGGCCACGCTTTCGCTGCACTCAAGCGCGGCTACCTGGCCCGCCACCTACCGTGCGCCGCTGCGGCGCAGCACCCAGTCGACAATGGCCGCATCGTCCTTTTCGTGTCGCCACACTAGGGCGAGGAATTCCGATGGCAGGATGTCGTGCTCCTGGAAGAATCCCCGATCGCCGCCGCAGCAATACATGAGCGACGGCGGGAGTTCGCCGCGAAGTTTGGCGCGAGCCTTCGGCAGCAGACGCGGGAGCCAGGCAATGCCGCGCACCTTGTCGGCCTTGGCTGGCAGCGTCGAATCGTCGAGTAACACGGACGAGGGCCGGCCACCCTGGTGGTTAAGGAAATAGTCACGCCGCACGAGTTCGATGGCCAACGCGTGACCCGACCCGGGTTCGCCCGCGTAACCGTTGTGATCCTCGGCGTAGTCGTAGAGGGCCTGCACGGAGATGCCGTTGGCGGCGAGGAAGGTGCGATCGTCCGCCGCAAGAAATGTGTCCGCACCGCGCCTGCCCTGGGCATAAAGCGCGACCGCCTTTTGGTAGAGGGCGTTGTACTGAGCGGGGAAGGTGAAATGTGACATGATTTTGCTGCGCCGGAGCAGCGAACAAAATTGAGTGAGTTTGAGCCCGAAACGCAAACGCCGCGCGCGATCGTGGCGGCGGCGGGTGACGTGCGGCCAGTTGCTGCCCACAGGAGACAAAGCCGCGTCGCACGGTGGCGGGCGCGGAGCCATTGCACCGCCGCCGTGAGTTTACTCACACCGGACGAAAGTCGATCAGCCGTTTGAAGCGATCCACCTTGTCAACCACGACATCGAGCCGACCGTTGAGCTCGAAACGCTTCTTCCGTTTTCGGCCGACAAGCGCGCCGGAGGAGTTGATCGAATAAAAATCGTCGTCCAACGCCGACGTGGCAATGAAGCCGAAGGTTATCGACTCGACGAGTTCGATGAAGAAACCGTTGGCGCGAACGTCGGTGATGACAGCGGCAAACCTGGCCTTCGGCTTTCGATCGAGCTCGCGCTCGAAGAACTCGAGGAGCTTGACCTTCACGCTGTCGCGTTCCGCCTCGGCGCTGCTGATTTCGGTCAGACTGAGATGTTCTCCCAGCCGCTCGACTCCGGGCAGGTCATAGCCCGGGCGGCGGCCGCCGGCGGGCGGGTGGCCGCTCAGCTTCTGCAGATAGAAATCGAAGACCCGATGCACGACGAGATCGGCATAGCGGCGGATCGGCGAGGTGAAATGAGTGTAGTCGTTCTTGTGCAGGCCGAAGTGGCCGTCGGGTGTCGCGCGATAGGCCGCCTTTTTGAGGCTCCGGAGCAGCTGCGTGCGGAGCGTGTAGCCCTGGGGATGCGTGCGCAGCGTCACCAGCAGCTTCACGAGCTCGGCGCGGACGGTGAGATCTCCGACCTCGATCCCGAATGACCCGAGCAGGCCGCGGTACTCCTCGAGTTTCTCGACGTCGGGCTCGTCGTGGACCCGATAGAGTGACGGCAGCGAGTGGGTGCGGGTGAGCCGGGCCACCGCTTCGTTGGCGGCGAGCATGAACTCCTCGATTAGCTGATGGCTCTCGTCGTGCTCGATCTTTTCGAGGCGATCGGCGTAGCCCTGCTCGTCGACGAAGATCTTCGTCTCGGGCATGTCGAGGTCGAGGCTGCCATGCGCCATCCGGTCGTGGCGGAGTTTGCTGGCGATCTTCCAGAGCGCCCGGATCCACGATTGGAGATCGACGAGCTCGGCGTCGCTCAGGTCGTGCAGGGCCCGGCCCGTCGAGCCGGTCTGGTGTTTCGGCGGAAGCGGCAGCGCCCGGATGCGCTCGATGTCGGTCTCGAATATGAACGCATAGGCCTGCTTGTAGGTGAGCCGTTTCCGGCTCCGGATCACGGTGTTGGCGTACGCGGTGTCCTTGATCCGCCCGTTCTTGCCAAACGTGAGGAAGACGGCCTTGCACAATCGCTCCTGCGCCTCGACCAGCGAGCAGAGTCCGTTCGAGAGCTTTTCCGGCAGCATGGGCACGACCACCCCGACCAGGTAGGTGGAGTTGCCACGCCGCTGCGCCTCGCGATCGAGGGCCGATCCAGGGTGGACGTACGTCGAGACGTCGGCGATGTGGATCCCGACCCTGATGTCGCCGCCGGCGAGAGTTTCATAGGAAAGGGCATCGTCGAAGTCCTTGGCGTCGTCCGGATCGATGGTGAAAACTGGCTGGTCGCGATAGTCGAGGCGGTGGGCGAGATCGCGCGGCTGAACGCGGTCGGGCAGGGCGGTGGCCTCGCGCTCAACCTCGGCTGGAAACTCGGTCGCGAGGTTGTATTTCAGGAAAATGCCCAGGAGCTCGGCGCGCGGCTCGTGGGTGCGGCCGAGGCGGGCCGTGATCGTGCCGGTCAGCGGAGCGTCCCGACGGCGCCATTCGCCGAGTTTCACCACGACCTTGTCACCCTCCTTTGGCACCGGAGTCACGCCGCTCTTCGCCGGATCGCTGACGGAGATTTCGTAGCTGAAGCGCGGATCATCGGCCTGGACGACGAATTCGCGCCGGCCCCGGCGCAGATTGCCGACGATCACGTCGCGTTCGCGCTCGAGCACGCGCACAATGGCCCCGATTTTCTCTCCCGGACGCCGGCCCTTGCGCCCGGGAAACTCGCGGGCGAGCACGCGGTCGCCGGGCAGCGCGACTCCGGTATCCTCGGGAAAAACCTGCAGCGCGGCGCCGGTGATTTCGCCCGTGACGCTCTCGCGCACGACGAAGGCGGAGCCCCCAGCGCGGAACTGGATGCGGCCGATCAGTTCATGCGCCCCGAGTTTTGGGGTGGAGCGAGGACTTTGCTCGGGCGCTGCGGATGGCGAGAGACTTGTTCGCGCTCGAGTCGCTGCGCCAGCGCTTGATGGCGCCGGGACTGGAGTCCGAGCGGCCTTATGCCGCGAAGCATGGGCGACTTCGCGCCGTGCAGCCGCCGCTGCCATTGGTAAACCGAACCCCTCGGAGCTTGCCCCGAGAATATCCACTGCTCCAGGCGCCGGCATGACCGCCCCGCGTCGGGTGGGCGTGAAAATCTTCCGCACCTCGACCGTGCGCTTGGGCTCCGCGTGGGAGCCCCGTGGCGCGATCCGGCCATTGCCGCCCCGAACAAAGTCTCCGCTTTTCAGCAGCAGCCGGACCTCGTGGGCGAGCGCCGCGCGTTGTTTCTTGGTCAGTCCGAGCCGGCGGAAAAGTTCGAAATCGTTGGCCGGCTTGAAGTCGGGCTCGCGTACCATGGCGAGCAACCGATCACGGAGAGAGGGGCGGGGAATGTGGCTGCGGCGCTCAGACATGCTTTGGGATTTGCCTGAACAAACAGCCTGGCATAGGTACGGGCGATGAAAATCGTCCAGGTGGCGAGCGAGCTCTATCCCTACATGAAAACCGGAGGTCTGGCCGACGCGGTCAGCGCCCTGAGCGCCGCCCTGGCGGACAATGGCCATGAGGTGGCGGTGTTTCTGCCCGGCTATCGTGTGGCGCTGGACCACAAGGACGCGATTGGCGCCGAGCGCAAGCTGCGGCTCAAGGTGGAGATGGGGGATCAGTACCTCTCGGGCGATGTGCGGGTGTTTTCGCCCCGGCGCAACCTTAAGGTTTATCTTATCTGCCGCGAAGAGTTCTTCGATCGTCGGGCGCCCTACGGCACAGGTGATCGCGATTACGAGGACAACGCCGACCGCTTCATCTTTTTCTGCAAGGCGGTGGTCGAGGTGCTGCGCCTCGGCGACTTTCAGGCGGACGTGGTGCACTGCCACGACTGGCAGGCGGCGTTGCTGCCGCTGCTCTTGCGCGGTGCGGAACGCAGTCACCGGATTACGCTCGCGCTCAAGACCGTTTTTACGATTCACAACATCGCTTATCAGGGCCTGTTTCCGGCCAAGACGTTTGCCCGGACCAATTTGCCGGACGAACTCTTCCATATCGACGGCTTGGAGTACTACTCCCAAATGAACCTGATGAAGGGCGGCATCATGTTTGCGGACCGCGTAACAACCGTCAGCCCACGCTATGCGGAGGAAATCCAGACGCCGGAGTTCGGCTGCGGGCTCGACGGTGTCGCGCAAACGCGGGCGGACGATTTGGTCGGGTTGCTCAACGGGGTCGACGACACCGTGTGGAATCCCGCGATCGACACCCTGCTGCCCGCGCGCTACAGCCGGGCGGATCTGGCGGGCAAACGCGCCTGTCGGGCGGAGCTGCTCAAGTCCTGCGGTTTCGCCCCCGATTTCAAGGGTCCGATTTTCGGCATGGTTTGCCGCCTGACCGAACAGAAGGGGATCGATTTCGTACTCGCGAACCGCGATTTCTTTCACGCGCAGGACTGCCGGTTGGTCGTCCTCGGATCCGGCGACAAGCGGATGGAGCGTGAGTTATCCGAGCTTGCGACGGACTGCCCCGACAAGGTGTCGTTCAGCGCGCAGTTGGACGAACCCCATAGTCACCTGATCGAGGCGGCGAGCGATTTTTTCGTGATGCCCTCGGTTTTTGAGCCGTGCGGCCTGAACCAGATGTATTCGCAGGTTTATGGTACCCTGCCGGTGGTCAGCCGCGTGGGTGGTCTGGTCGACACGGTCATCGATGCCGACGAGAATCCGGCGAAAGGAACCGGCCTGATGTGCGAACCGAATGCGGCGAGCCTGCGCGAGGCCCTGCAGCGGGCACTGGTCCTGTTTGCCGACCCCGTGCGGTATGCGGCAGTGCAACAGCGGGCGATGGCGCACGATTTCAGCTGGAAGGTCGCCGCGGCCGGATACGAGCGGCTCTATCAGGACTCGCTCTAATTAGGCCTGGCCCCGGGTTCGGCGGCGATTCCATGGCCCCGGGGCGCTTGCGATGACTGACGAGACGTTTTCCCTCACGACGCGGATTGGCCGGCCGGCGGCCGAGGTTTTTTCATGGCACGAACGCGCCGGCGCGCTTGCCCGTCTCTGTCCGCCGTGGGAGCGGGTCGAACTGGTCTCGGCGAGTGACGGGGTGCGCGACGGGGCGCGGGTGTCGGTGCGCAATCGCCTGGGCCCGGTTTGGACCCAGTGGTGCGTCGAGCACCGCGATTACATTGCTGGGCGCCAGTTTCGCGACGTGCAACTCAGTGGGCCGTTTGCCAAGTGGGAGCATCTGCACCGGGTTGAGCCTGACGGGCCGTCGGCGTGTCGGCTCACGGACGAGATTCAGTACCGTTTGCCCGGAGGGATGGCGGGTCGGGCCTTGGGCGGGGGCTTTGCGCGGGCCAAACTCGCCCAATTGTTCGGTTGGCGGCATGCAACCACGAAGGCCGACAACGAACTGGCGGCCGGATACGGGAGGGCGCGACCGAAACGGGTGTTGATCGCGGGTGCGTCCGGTTTGCTCGGACGGACGCTTGGACCCTTGCTGCAAACACAGGGGCATACGGTCCTGCGACTCATACGACGCGCGCCAGCGGGCAAGGACGAGATCCGGTGGAATCCCGCCCGGGGCGAACTCGATCCTGCCGCGCTCGAGGGAGTGGATGCGATCGTCAACCTTTCGGGTGAAAATGTGGGTGCTGGGCGGTGGACAGCGGCCCGCTCCGCCTCGATCCTGCGGAGCCGGGTGGATGCGACGCGGACGCTGGTGGTCGCGCTCCAAAAACTCTCGCGCAAGCCCGAGGTTTTCGTGAGTGCTTCAGCCGTCGGCTTCTATGGTGAGCGCGGCGATGAACAACTCACCGAAGCTGATGGGATCGGGCACGGATTCCTGCCGGAAGTCTGCCTGGCGTGGGAGACCCACGCGGAAGGCGCCGCGCGTTCGGGTGTGCGAACGGCGATGCTGCGCTTTGGCGTCGTGTTGACTCCGGCGGGAGGGGCGCTGGCCAAACTTCTGCCGCTCTTTCGGCTTGGACTTGGTGGACGCGTCGGCGACGGCCGGCAGTGGATGAGTTGGATCGGCGTCGATGACGCGGCTGGCGCCGTCTATCATGCGATCATGGAGCCGAGGTGCATCGGTCCGATGAACGCCGTCTCGCCGCAGCCGGTTACGAATGCGGAATTTTCCGCCACGCTCGGCCGGGTGCTTGGCCGACCAGTGGTGTTGCCGGTCCCGGCCACCATATTGCGGCTGATTCTTGGCCGCATGGCGGACGAGACATTGTTGGCGAGCACGCGTGCAGTCCCCTCGCGGCTGCTGGAGACAGGTTATGTGTTTCGGCATTCGGGGGTCGAGGCCGCGTTGCGGCACGTGCTCGGTCGGGAAAGCTGAAGTCTAGGCTTTTCAAACGGCGGGCAGGCTCTACTTTCAGCCCTTCATATGCAGAAAACGTTCGTTATTTTTAAGCCTGATTGTATGGAAAAACGCCTGGTCGGCAGCGTCCTAAGCCGCTTCGAGGCGGCCGGTTTCGATGTCGTCGGCTGCAAGATGGCGCGCCTGTCGCCCGGTCTCTTGCGTGAGCACTACGCGCACGTGGCCGACAAGCCGTTTTATCCGGAAATCGAGGCGTTCATGCACTCTCGCCCCGTCATCATGATGGCCCTCGAGGGCAAGGATATCGTGCAGCGTGTCCGCGATCTTCTCGGACCAACTGACTCGAGGAAAGCGGCCAAAGGCACAATCCGCGGCGACTTTGGACTGGAGATGATGAAGAACGTTGTCCACGCGTCTGACAGTGTCGAAAACGCGCAGGCTGAACTCGCGCGCTTCTTCAAGCCGGACGAGTTGTTCCAGGCCTGACCCGCCGCAGAGGTTTTTTTGCTCGCCGCAGCAGGGGTGATCCGGGAAACACTGCCGGTGCCACGTTTGCGGGCAGAGAGCAGCCAAATCCTAAACCCCTGAATTCAGATGAAGAAACTTGCTTCCTCAGTCCTTATTATCGCCGCTGCCTTGGCCGGTACAGTTGCGTTTGCCGGTGAACCGTCTTCTGGCGCAACAACGAAAAAGGCCTCCGCCCGTCCGGCTGGCCGGGTCAGCCCGCACGAGACCATCAGTCACCGCGTCGATGGTCGGCGTGACGCCCTGGTGACGATCATTTATGGCCGTCCTTACGCGAAAAACCCGAAGACTGGCGAGGCCCGGAAGATTTGGGGCGAGTTGGTACCGTTCGGCAAAGTCTGGCGCATGGGGGCGGATGAAGCCACTACGTTGATTACCCAGCAGGCGCTCGATATCGGTGGAACGACCGTCCCGGCTGGAGCCTATTCCCTGGCGATGCAGCCGGAGGCGGATGGATCCGCGAAGCTCATTGTCTGCAAGAATATTGGCCAGTGGGGCGTCCCGTATCAGACCGGCTTCGAACTGGCCCGGATTGATCTCAAGAAGGAGGCGGCGGAGAAAAAGGTCGATCAGTTCACGATCGCGATGGACAAGAATCCCTCTGGCGGTGGTGTGCTCAAGGCGACATGGGAGGACACCCAGTATTCCGTTCCGTTCACGATCAAGAAGTGAGTGCGAAGCGCTGAGGCTGAGCCCGCGCAACCCGGGCGGGCGCAGTCGCGATTTGAGTCGTCGCGAACCAGTGGTGGCCGGGCGAATTCTTCCGGGAAGCATCGGGCACAACGCGCATTCCTAAATTGATCTAAATACCTGATAAGGAAGGGCGGCTCCGATTTTGCGGGACATGGG
>JBIJCX010000089.1:0-24873 GCA_044344465.1 Opitutaceae bacterium | reverse complement strand
TCTTGCCGGCTGAAGCCCCAACTACAAACACGGCGGCCAGGAAACAGGATGCGCCGTCGCGGCGGCGATCACTTCGCCGCGCGCGATGTGACCTTGATGGCGCTGAGCCAGAATTCGCCGCCCCGGGACTCGAGGGTCGCCGTGATCGCATCGCCGGCCCGCAACCGGGCGTGATCGGCGGGCGCCACGTTGAACGACATCGTCATCGCCGGCATGTAGCGGGGAATCGCCTCGTGCTTGACGCGCACCTGGTTGGAGTCGGGGAGGAGCTTTACGACCGTGCCACGGAGCGGATAGGTCTGGGGCGCGGCGGAGTCACCGGTGCCGGCGGTTTTTTCGGTGCGGCAGCAGCAGACTTCCTTGCCCTCGCAGCAAGCGCAGCCGCAGTTTTTTTCCGTCGCCGTGGATTTCGCGGCGGCGAAGAGCGCGGCCGGGAGCAGGGTGAGGAACAGGAGGAGGAGTTTGGCTTTCATGAGAAAAAGATGAAGCGGCTCAGAGCGAGAGGTCGAGCTTCAGCCAGACGAAGCGGCCGGGCTCGTTGACGCGGGTGGTCTGGGTGAAGCCGGGGATCAGGCTCCCGGCTCGGCTGATGTGTTCGGCGAACGTCTGGTCGAGCACGTTGTCGATGCCGGCGGAGAGGCGCGTGAGCGTGGTGGCGCGCCAGCTGGCATTGAGGGCGAGGATGCCGAAGCCGGCCGAGCGGCCGAGGTCCTGCCCGACGATGTTGCCCTGGTTGGGCGCGATGCGATCTTGCGCGGCGACCGCGCGCAGGAGCGCGCCGGCGGACCACGAGCGTTGCGTGTAAGCCAGACCGAGGCGGGCCTCGAGCGGCGGCAGCTGGGCCAGCGGACGAGCGTCGGTGTCGTTCTCACCGCGGACATAGGCGAGGCTCGCGTCGAGTTTCCAATGCTCGACGAAACGCCAGCCGAGGTCGGCCTCGCCACCCCAGGTGGAGGCCGCGATATTGCGGGTGATGATGGCGCTGCGGGTGCCCATCATCCCGGCGGTTTTGACGTAGCCGCTCTGCACGAGGAGAAAATCGTCGAGGCGTGAGGCGAAGGCGGAGACGGAGAACTGCACGGAACCGCGGTGGTAGAGCGCGCCGGCATCGATCTGCGTGGTGGTCTCGGGGCGGGCGCCGAACGCGGTGACGGTGGCGGCGCTCTCGTTCTTGAAAAGTTCCCAGTAATCCGGGAAACGCTGCGTGCGGCCCAGACCGGCGAAGAGGGTCGTGGCGGAACCGGCGAGGTCGTGCTCGTAGCGGGTGAAGCCGCTGGCCAGTTCGCTGGTGCGGATCCGGCCAACGCTGGGATTGGCGGCGGGGCTCATCATCGAGATCGCCACCGTGGCGCGACGGTCGATCGCGCGCCAGCGGTCGAGCCGGGCGCCGGCATGGAGACGCTGGGCGGGGGCGAGCGTGAATGCGGCCTCGGCGAAGGCGCCGCGTTGCCGAAACTCGGCGTCGCGCACGCGGGCCTTGGCGGCGAACGGGGTGGTGGTTTCGTTGGCCGTGGAGCGGAGCGAGTGGGTGTTGCGCTGCGTGTCGAGACCGACGGTGAGGCGCGTCGCGCTGGTGGGGGTGAGGACAAGTTGCGCGAGGCCGCCCTCGGTGAGCCGGTCGGGATTGGAAACGGAGCGGCCGGGCATCATCGCGGTGGGGGCGAAGGGGCGGAGGCTGTAGTTGTCCATCACGTGATCGACGTAGTTGTGGTAGACGCGCGCCTCGGCCCCGGCGATGAGCGGTGTGACGGCCGTCCGGGCGAAGGAGACGCCGTAGTTCTCGCGGGCGAACGTCACGCCGTCCATGGCCCGGTCGGCGTAGGCGGCTTCGCCGTCGCTGCGGGCCGTGGTGAATTCGAGGGTGGTGCGGGCATCGGGCGTCCACGCGGCGGACGCGTTGGCGCTCCAGCGGTGGTAGGCGGAGTGGATGTCGCGACCGGCGCCGTCGCGGTAATCGTTCGCGCGCGTGGTCGTGGCGGAGAAACGGGCCTGCGCGGGTAGAGCGGCGGCACGGGCATCGAGCGCGGCGTCGAAACGGCCGAAGCCGCCGGCGGTGGCGGAGGTGAAGAGCGAGGCCTCGCGAGCGGCGGGGCGGCGGGTGTCGCGTTCGAAGAGGACGACGCCGGCGGAGTTGCCCGGGCCGTGGAGCACGGTCTGAGGGCCCTTGAGGACGGTGATGCGATCGTAGGCGGCCGGGAAAACGTACGCAGTGGGAGGGTCCATGCGATTGCCACAGCCGCCATAGATGCATTCGCCGTCGACTTGGATCCCGAGGCGCGAGCCCGCGAGACCGCGGAGCACGGGATCGCCATCGGTGCCGCCTTTGCGGATGAGGGCAAACCCGGGAATGCTTTTCAGGACGTCGGCCCCGTCGTGCGCAGGCGCCGGCTGGGCGGGGGCCTTGGGATCAGCCGTCACGCGCAGGGGCGATTCGACATGGTCGGTGGTCGTGACGAAAGGATCGAGCCGGACGATGCCGGAGGCATTTCCGGGCGGCGGAGTGGCGACCGGTGCAGCAGCGCGGGCGGCGACCGGTGCAGTAGCGCGGGCGGCGTCCGGTGCAGCAGCGCGGGCGGCGGCTGGTGCGGCGGCGCGCGCGGTGACGGCGAGGAGGAGAAACAGGATGGATCGAAGATGAAGGGACATGAGGGGAGTGGAATCAGGCGGGAGACGGGATCGTGCAGCGGAAACGCGCAGATGTGGTTCGCCCGGAGGCGAACAGAAGCGGGGAAAGCTGCGCGCGCGAAAATCAGCGCGACGCGGACACGGCGGTGCAGGGGCGCGTTAAACGCGCGGCGGAGGCACGGGCACCGGGTCAAACCGTACGGGCGCGGCTTCAGTCAGCGCGCGCGGCCATTCGCCGGGCGAATGGGCAAAGATGATTTTTGCCGGTGCTTCGCAGGCGAGCAGCAATTTTTCCGTGGTGCGTCCCTGCTGGAGCGGAGCCTGCTTTTGCGCGGTGTCCTTCGCCTGGGCGACACTCACGCAAAGCTGGCAGCGCCTGCCGGGATCGAACGTGGCGCGGAGCGCGGCGGTCACGCTCATCGTTTCGGTGTTGGCCGCGAACATCCGTCCCCAGGCGAACACCTGCACCACATCCCACACCGCGCCTTGGGCACAGAGCCAGGCGAGCAGCAGGCCGGCGATGGAGATATTTTTTTGCACCGAGCGGTAGAGTCGGGAGGTTTGCGGCGGCCGCAAGTGCGATGTGCGAAAAGGTTGATGCAGATCAAGGGAGTCCCGGGTTCATCCCTCGCAACGACGGTCCAGATGCGATCCGGCCGGGGAAAGAGCCGCCGCGGTGGCCTCGGCGTGGGACGGAAAAGAAATCGGATGAAAACACTTGAAACCCGGGTGCATTGTGTGCGTCCAAATGGGCGTGAAACTGGCGATCAAAGGAAAGATCGTACAGGGCGCGACCCTGGGGTTGGTGTTTTGGATCGCGATGCTTGCGCGGGCGGCGGTGGATCCGGCGGAGAATTTCGACCGGTTGGTGTACAAAGACGGCGACCAGCTGGTTGGGAAGTGGCTGGGCACGAAGGACGGAGTCATCGTGTTCAAGTCGGGAAAATTCGGCGAATTGCGCGTGCCGGCCGCGGATGCGGTCATCATCAAAGGCGAACGGACGGTCACGACGGCCGGGAAGTCGGGGCAGGAACCGGCGGCCAAGCCCGCGGCAGCCAGTGCGAAGCCGGCCACGCCGACCAAGCCGGCACCGGTCGTGGCGAAGCCGGCGGCGTCAGCGGCAAAACCCGCGGTGGCGCAGGGGACGCCGAAGCAGAGCGCCGTGGAACGGGAAACCGAACGCGCCACGGCCTGGGATCGATTTTCGCCCGCGCTGCTCACGGCGAAGGTGCGAAACTACTTCGGGCCCTGGCACGGGCGGCTCGCGTTTTCGGTCGACATCGTTTCCGACACCGCCGACCGGGACTATCAGGCGCTCGAAGGCACGCTCAAGCGCAAGTGGAAGGTCGACGAAATGCAGCTCACGGCGCGTTACGACTACAACCAGACGAACAACCTCGTCTCCACGGATCTGATGCGGGGCTCGGGCTCGTTGCGGCATGATTTCAATCCCAGGATGTTCGCGCACTACCGCACCTCGGGGGAATGGAACCGGGCCAGCCGGCGCCAGGGCGTGCCCAATGACTATGTGATGTTGCAGCAGGAGGTCGGCGTGGGTTACGGCGTGCTGACGCTGCCGACCCGGAAATTCCGCGTGGGCGTTTCCGAGAATTTTTTTGATGTCTGGAACACGAAACCGACGCCTGATCGCATCTCGCGGGTGCGGGAATCGGCCTTCGAGGAGGCGGAACTGACGCTGCCATGGCGGATCAGCATCCTGCAACGCGGCGTGTGGTATCTCGTACGTGACGACCGCGATGGCTGGGAAGGTCGCTTCGAGCTGAACAAGAAACTCACCGAGACGTTGAGCACATCGATCCGGCACGAGATCCGGCGTTACAATTCCGCGGCCGGCACCGTGCAGGATTACGAGCGCCTGAAGCTGATGTTGGGCTTCGATTTCTAACGCGGCGCGAGGAAGCCGAGCACATTTTCGGTGATCTTCTCCGCCGCCGCGGACGGCTCGGTGTCCGCGATCGGGAAACTGTCGCTCCACACCGGGGTGCTGTCCCGGACGCGAAGCAGGCGCACGGCCAGCGACCGCGGCCCGGCTTCCACGGCCAGTTCGGCGGCCAGGACGAACTCGGCGCCGAGGCCCTTCCCCAGGGCGGCGAGCGCGTCGTTACTGGCAATCGCGGACGGTTGCTCGGCGATGGCGGCGGCGCCCGGCCGGGCCACCAGCATTTGGCCGTAACACGAGGCAAAGACGGCAGTCGCAAATTTTGCCGTGACCTCGTCGGCGATGCCTTGGGCAAACGGCACGATTACCACCGGCTTGCCTGCGGCGCCGTCCGCGGGTTGGTCCTTGGCCAGGGTGCGGGCGATTTCGCGGCCGATGCGGAAAAGATCGTGCGACTTGAGGTCGGTGCTGCCGGCGGGCGACGACGCGGCGACTTTTTCGGCCGCGGACTGGATGGCCCGCCTGACTTCCTCCGGGGAGACCGTGCGCACGCGAGCCGGCTTCGATGCGGCAGGGGCCGGATTGTCGCGGCCACAACGAGCGAAGAACGTCATGACGATCCAGATCGAGAGCAGGATTCGCAGCCAGCGCGGGAGGCGTTTGAAGAGCAACCAGGCGACCGTCAGCACCCACCAGGAGATCTCGGCCGCGTATTTCAGGCCATGGGCGAAGCCGCCTTTTTCTGGTGCGGGCGGAACCGGCGGCATCGGCGGCGGAGCGTGGGGGTGGCTTGGATCTGCTTCGGGAGGCGGCGTTGACGCCGCTGCGGGCGGGGTCGTAAACGGCGGCTGGGTCGGGGTCAGGAGTGGTGGTCTCGTCACCGCCATCGGAGGGCGCGTGACGGAGGCCGCCGGTCGCGGTGGCGCGCGATGTTCGCCCGCGAGGAGACGGCGTACGAGTGATTCCAGGGCCGGAGTCGGCTGGCCGTCGGGCAGGCGCAGCCATTGCACATGGAGGAATTTTTCCGGCACCCGCGCGCCGGCCTCATGGGTGTCGTCGAGTGCGATGGGCAGCAGGAAAAGCACGTCGTCGGCCATGTCCATTGTCCGCTCGGTCGCGAGTCGCCACTCGCGGCGAAAATAACCTTCCTTGCGCGCCTCGGTCGCCGCGGAAATGAGCGGCATGAAGTAGTCGCAGTCGCGGATCTGGCGGCGGATCTTCTGATCCCAGGCATCGCCGCCGCCGAGTTCGCTTTCGTCGTACCACACGTCAAGGCCGGCGGCCTCGAGGGCATCGCGCAAGGCGCGCGCAGCCGTGCGATCTTCGGAAGCGTAGCTGATGAAGACCGACGGCCGCGGCGGAGCAGGCTGGATTCCGGCGCTCGACATGGTGGGCCGCGACGTTCGCCGCAGGGCGAAACCGGGTCAAGCGGTGACTCGGGGCGCTGCCCGTGACTCGGGGCGCCGTCACTCGGGCGCCCTTTCGGATCGGGCAGCCGCCTTGCCGCCCTGTCGGGTAGCCGCCTTGGAGCGCAGCGACAAGGTGGTGGAACGTGGGATCCGAAAAACCACGCTTTCGCTGCTGCTCAAGCGCGGCTACGGGGCCGCCGGCACGACGCACCGCCGACGGATCGGTGGCGGCGAAACAGCGGCCACCGGGGGTTGCCGCCCTGCGCCCGGCTGCAATCACGCCGCGGCGAGCACGCGGGCGAAAATCGCCGCATCGATGTTGCCGCCGGTCAGAACGACGCCCACCCGGCGGCCGGCATTCAGGGCACAGTCCTTCATGACGGCGGCGAGCGCGGCCCCGGCCGCGCCCTCGGCAACATTGTGCGTATCGGAAAAATAAGCGCGGATGCCGGCCTCGGTCTCGTCATCGGAGACGCACACCATTCGCTCGGTGCCGCGGAAGATATGCCCGAGCGCCTCCGGGTTCGGCGTCGAACACGCCATGCCGTCGGCGATGCGGGTCGAAGCCGCATGCGCAATCGATCGGCGCGCCGCGAACGACAGCGCCACGGCCGGGGCGCGCTCCGAGGCCACGCCGATGATCTGCGTCGGCAGGCGAAGCGCGTCGCGGACGGCCATCATCGCGCAGATGCCGGAGCCGAGTCCGATCGGCACGTACACGCAATCGAGCGGCGGCGCGTGGCGCAGGAAATCGAGTGCGGACACCGTGTTTCCGAGGACGAGATCGGAATGAAACGACGGCACCCAGTGCAGTCCGCGCTCCGCGGCGAGTTTTTCCGAGTGCTCGAGCGCCGCCTGAAAATCGTCACCGTGCTCGATCAACTCGGCGCCGAGGGCCCGCATCGCCCGGTTCTTTTCCGTGCTGTTGCCGTGAGGGACGACGATCGTCGCGGCGGCCCCATGGAGGCGCGCGGCGAACGCCACGGCCTGGCCGAAATTGCCCCGGGTGGCGGCGACGAACCCTGGCAGCGCCGGTTCGCGGATGAGCAGGCGGGTAACATAGCTGACGGCACCGCGAATCTTGAACGAACCGATCGCGGTGTGGTTGTCGTGCTTCACCCAGAGCTCGCAGCCCGCGCGTTCGTTGAGCAGCGGCCAGGTGAACTGGGGCGTCGGCGGAACCACCGCGTTGACCGTCGCGGCCATCGACTCGATTTCGGCGAGGGTCGGCAGTGGCGTCATGGTGACGAAGCGTTCAACCACCCGGCAGCTCCACGCGGCGCTCCTTGGGCTCCGGATTTTGCCGGTAGAACAACGCGGTGTGCCCGACCGCGCCGACGCACACGCAGCGGCCCTCGTCGGCGATCTGCGTGCACAACGCGGCGCGCTCCTCCCGATCGGCGCCGAGGAAACGCAGCTTCACCAGTTCGTGCGCCCGGAGGAGGCGTTGCAGCTCGTTGAAAAATGCCGGGGTCGGGCCGCTGCGGCCAATTTTGAGGCCGTCCTCGAGCTTCTGACCCAGGCTGCGGAGAAAGGATTTCTGCGCGCCGGTGAGGGGAAAGTCGTACATGGATCCGCTAATCATCCGAATTCAGGTGAAGTCGCCAGTCCTTATTCGCGGCCGTAGGATTCGGGCCCAAGCCGTATTACCCAAACTCGATGAGCGGATCCGCGGGTAGAGTAATCCAAGGAGTTACCCGGAAATCCGGCGGTGCTAATGGCGGCAACCAACACGGTAACGCTAATCCGAATGCGGCAGTCCAAACGTGTCCAGCGGCAGCTCGCGCCATTGTCCGGCGGGCAGGTCACCGAGTTCGAGGGACCCGAACCGTGCGCGATGCAGCGTGAGGACGTGGGCGCCGCCGGCGGCAAACATCCGCCGCACCTGATGGAAACGACCCTCCGTCAACGTGAGTTCCGCCTCCCGGGCCGACAACAGCGTGAGCATGGCGGGGGCGCAGGGCGACGTCTCGCCGGCGAGCAGGAGAGTGCCGCTCGCAAACAGGGGCACGAGGTCCGGCGAGAGATCGCGATCGACGGTGGCGTGGTAGATTTTCGGCACCTTGTGCTTGGGCGAGGTCAGGCGATGCACGAGCGGGGATTGATCTGTGAGCAGAAGCAGGCCGCTCGTGTCCTTGTCGAGCCGGCCGATGCTTGTGACGGGCGGATTGCGCCGCCGCCAGCGCTCGGGGAGAACCGAGTAGACGTTCGGTCCTTCGCGATCGTCGTGGGAGCAGACGAGCCCGACCGGCTTGTGCAACAGTAGCAGCAGCCCGTCGGGATGATCGAGCGGCTCGCCGTCGACGCGGACGCTGGCCGGGTGCGCCTTTTCCCCCGGGTCTTCCGCCGTCACGCCATCGACGACCACGCGGCCGTCGTCGATCCAGGCGCGTGCCTCCCGGCGGCTGCAGTAGCCGAGGTTGGCGAGGAGTTGGTCGAGACGACGCATGAGAGAATGGCCGCAAGAAGAAGCCGCCGGTGCAAAGGCAAATTGATTCGTAGCGCGGAGCTGAAGCACCGCGCTCGGGGCATCCGCGTTTTCGCAGCGCGGGCTGAAGCGCCGCGCTACCCCCGCCACGAACGCATCGTCACGGCACGGTTGCGGCGACCGGCAGCCGGTTCCGCTGCCGGATGATCCGTGCGATTTCCAGCGCGACGAGCGGCACGAAGATCCAGAGCACTTCCCGGGGAAATACTTTCCGCGCCGCGATCTGATGGTAGGCGGCAAGGGCCGCCGCGACGTAGACGAGCCGGTGGAGATTCTTCCAGACCTTGGGGCCCAGCCAGCGGATCGCGGCCGGCAGGCTCGTGATGGCGAGGACGAAGAGGATCGTGAGCGTGATCAGGCCCGTGAGCTGAAATGGTTTTTCCAGCGCGGTTTTCAGGATCGAAGGAATCGTGGCAACGTCCGTGCCGCCCTCGTAGACGAGATGGGTCGTGGCGTGCAGCGCCGCGTAGGCGAAGGCACTCACGCCGACGAGCCGGCGGTGACGGTTGAGCGCCAGCGCGATACCCGATTTTGGAAACAGCACGCGCAGCGGCGAAAACGTGAGCACGGTGGCCAAGAGCACGCAGGCCAAGAATCCGAGGTGGTGCAGCACGAACTTCAGCGGATCGGCGAGCGCGCTCGAATCCGGGCGGATGAAGAACGGCCACGCCGGCCAGAGGCCGGGCAGGACAATCAACGTCCAGACCACGGCCTTGGCCCGGAGAAGTTTTTCGAGGAAGGGCACGGAAGACGCGGAAGACGGGGAAGACGCGGGAAGAGGAGGAAGAGCCAGTCCAGCCAGATTGTCATTCTGAGCGGAGCGAAGAATCCACGTGGGCGTTCGCGGCTCGCAGCGGACTCGCTTCTCCTGCTGGATTCTTCGCTGCGCTCAGAATGACTGCGAGGGAGAACGTGGCGCGCCTCAATAATTCCGCTTCAGATCGAGCCCCTGGTAGAGGCCGGCGATCTGTTTTTCATAGCCATTGAACAGGAGGGTTTTTTGCCGGCTGCCGAGGATGCCGCCGCCGCCGATCACGCGCTCGCTCGCCTGCGACCAGCGCGGGTGATCGACGTTCGGATTCACGTTCGCGTAGAAGCCGTATTCCTGGGGCGTCATGATGCTCCACGTGTTGCGCGGCTGCCGGGCGACGAACTCGAACTTCACGATCGATTTGACGCACTTGAACCCGTACTTCCACGGCGTCACCAGCCGGAGCGGCGCGCCGTTCTGGTTCGGAATCGGTTTGCCGTAGATCCCCGTCGCGATGAAAGCGAGTTCGTGGTTCGCCTCGTCGAGGCGCAGGCCCTCGACGTAGGGGTATTCAAGATTGCCCTGGCGCTGGCCCGGGGCGCTCTTCGGATCGAGAAACGTCGTCATCCGCAGAAACCTGGCCTCGGGCTTCGGGTCGGCGAGCGCCACCAGTTTCGCGAGCGCAAAACCGTCCCACGGAATCACCATCGACCAGGCCTCGACGCAGCGGAACCGGTACACGCGCTGCTCGTTGCCGCCCAATTTGGCCACGAGATCGTTGGCGTCGATCTTGAGCGGCTGGTGCACAAGGCCGGCGATCTCGACGGTCCACGGCTCGGTCTTCCAGCCCTTGTTGGCGTTGGGTTTCGGGTCGGCCTTGTCCGGGCCGAACTCGTAGAAATTATTGTAGCTCGTGATCAGCTCGTAGGGCGTGTGCTTGAGCGCGGGGTCGCGGTAATCGGGATTCATCCGGGTGGGGAATCCCGCGGTGGTGGCGAGGGCGTGATGCGAACCGAGGGCGGCGCCGGCCAGGCCGAGGCCCAGGGTTTTCAGGAAATCGCGGCGCGGGCGGAGTTCGTAATCGCGTTCGGGGGTGACGATCGCTTCGGGGAGTTCCCAATCTTTAGGGGTGCGGATGAGCATGGGGGTGGTGATCCGCGTGACGGAAATTGGACCCACTTCAGAGTGAAAAACCGTAGGCGCGGGCTTCGTGGAAAATTGGTCGGGGCGATAGGATTCGAACCTACGACCTCCTGGTCCCAAACCAGGCGCTCTACCAGGCTAAGCTACACCCCGAACCGGAAGCGGGAGGGTTGTCCGAAGGCCGGCCATGTCAATGACGGTCTCGGACCAATCGCGCAGGCGATTTTCCTCGGGCGAGATGCTGCGCGTAAGAATCTCGCCGCCTGCAGGGGCGTCGGGGCCTGCCGCGCCAGAAGGGAATAATCTCTTCTTGCGTCACCCTTCGATTGTCTTTGTGCTCATTCCCTAACTTCCTCCCATGGACACCATTTCTCGCGAAAATAACAGCATGCTTCCGGTCGGCGGCATCATTGTCGGTGCGATTGGCCTGCTGCTCGGCGGTCTCGCCCTCGTTCAGGTTTCAAAGGTCAACAAGACCGTTGCCGAACACCAAGTGAAGATCGACAAGGTCGATGGCATCGAGGGGCAGGCGGGCGCCGCTGCTTCCACGGCCGAAAAGGCCAAGAACGACGTCGCCGCACTGCAGCGTTCCACCCAGACCGCGTTTGACACGGTCGGGCCGGAACTTGCCCGAATCTCCGGGGCGATTACCAAGCTGGAGGAAGCGGCCAAGAAGCCCGCGCCCGTCGCCGCCGCCAAGGGTGGCGGTCCGGTCGTCGCCGGGCCTGGTGAGTATGTGATCAAGTCTGGCGACTCTTTTGCCAAGATTGCCCGTGCTCACGGCGCGAGCCTCTCGGACATCCAGGCGGTCAATCCCGGTGTCGACTCGAGCAAGCTCAAGGTCGGCCAGAAGATCAAACTGCCGAAGAAATAAGCGACTGCGTCTTTCTTGAAATGCCTCTCGCCGCGTGGCTGGGAGGCATTTTGCTTTTTGGCCCTGCCATCATGAGTTCTGCTTCGCCCGGGCCCTCGCGTTGGGAAAGACTGGGGCAGAGCCTGCAGGCGAAGACGGTTGTCTTCGACCTGATGAGCGCGCGATTCCGGCACCCCGCGCGCGGCACTGAGCGCGATTTTGTCGTCATGAGCGCGCCCGACTGGGTCAATGTCATCGCGCTGACGCCCGATGGCCGGATCGTGCTCGTGCGGCAGTTTCGCTATGGCATCAACGAGTTTTCCCTCGAAATCCCAGGTGGGGTGATGGAGGCAGGCGAAGATCCGGTGACGGGTGGGCTGCGCGAATTACGGGAGGAGACTGGCTACGCGGGAGCGCCGGCGACACTTCTGGGCAGTGTGCACCCGAATCCGGCCATTCAATCGAATCGCTGCCATTTTGTCCTCGTCGAGGCGGCGGTGCCAGCGCACGCGCTGGATTGGGATCCGGACGAGGAGATCCAGATCACGACCGAGCGGGTGGATGACGTGCTGGCGCTGGCGCGATCCGGTGGCATTGTGCACGGGTTGGTACTCAACGCGTTGTTGTTGTTCGAACCGCACTGGCGGAAGCGGAATGGACTGTGATGTGGGACGGGTGGCGGTGCGCGGCGGGTGAGTGACCGCAGCTGCGCCGAGGCGCGTCTCCGGTGGCCTCATTTGACTTATCCCCTCCGGGGGCTTTTCTGCCTTCCCGACCCACCGATGTCCGCCTCCACCTTCGCCAATCCTCCCGAGTCGCTCGGTTCCTCGACCGATGGCTTTTTGCCGGCCCCGCTGGAGCGGGAGGTGAGAAGGATTTACGCCCGCAGCCCGTTCTATGGTCAGCGGTTTCCGCTGCACGCCGAGCCGCTGCAATGGTCGTGCTTTCGTGAAATCCCCGCGCTCTCGAAAAAGGAGATCGTCGAACGGGGGCATCAGGCGTTTTTTGCGGATTATGCGGAGGTCGAGCGTGGTTTTCAGACCAAGCGCTTCGAATACGAGAGCACCGGGGGCACGACGCAGTCGCCGATGACCGTAATCATGGAGGATGGCTGGTGGACGGCGCAGACGGAGCGCGCCTATCGCGCCTCACCCATTCTGCGGCAGTTCGCCGGCCGGCCCTATCGCAAGTGCGTCCTCGCGCCGGTGGGGTGTTCGAGCAACCTCTGCCCGTACGAGGATCATCCGTTTCCGCACCGCTATTTCGACGGCACGGTTTATTTGAACCTGTCGAGCGATCCGTTTGTTTTTCCCGAGGCGGAGTGGGATCGGATCGTGCTCGAATTGCAGGCTACTCAGCCGGAGGTAATCGAGGGTGAGCCGGTCTATCTCTCGCTGCTGGCGCGGGCGGCGAAGAAACGCGGCGCGAAAGTGCCGAGTCTGCGCGCCGTGATACTCACCTATGGCAAGGCGAGCACCCAGCACAGCCGGCGGATTGCCGAGGTGTTTCCGGCCCCGCAGGTCGATCTCTATGGTTCGACGGAGGCCGGTTACCTGTTCGTCGGCGAAGCCTTTAAGGACAACTCGCAGGTCATCGATGCCAACGCCTTCGTTGAGCTCGTGCCCTGGCGGGCGGAATTGCCGGAGGTTTTCCAGATCTATGTGACGACGCGCGATCGCGAGGCGATGCCGCTCTTGCGCTATCACACGGGGGATATCGTGCAGCGGATGCCGGCGGGATTTCGGCTGCTCGGGCGCGAGGGCAACCTGTTCTTTCGGACGGACGGTTCGCTGGTGTCGCCGACCGATATCGATGCGGTCTTGCCGGCGGACTTTGCGTGCTGGCATTACTCGCTCGTGCAAACGGGCGAGATCCGTTGGGATTTTCACTATGTGGCCGACCAACCGGCCGGGCATGGTGACATCGAGTCGTCGCTCGCCCGCCTCTTGGGCGGGAATGCGCGGGTAAACGCATTCCGGCGGCGGTTCATCGCTCCGGCCGCAAGCGGGAAATTCGCGCTGCTCAAGCCGCTGGCACGCTGAGAGGGGGTCTTCTCCGCCGCTTGGCGGTGATGCCGGTTTGCGGCCTTGAGTCGCGACGGTGCCGAGGCGGGCTGAGCTTGGTTGGGTCTTCTTGTGCCTGAGCTTCTGCACGCAGTTAGATTCGCTTATAAGCGTGGCATCCCGGGCGGGCGCCTTTACATCCCTTGGTGCGTGGCCGAATTTCGCGCCCGTTTCCTCCCGCTACCCCCATGTGCTAATCCTTGCGATGAATCCCGTTGGCCTTCTCTTCCGCTCTTCCATTGGCCGTAAGTTTATCATGGCCGCGACCGGCGTGATCCTCGTCGGTTTTGTGACCGGCCACCTGGTCGGCAATCTCCAGATTTTTGCGCATCCAGACAAGATCAACGGTTACGCCCATTTCCTCCAATCGTTGGGGCCGGCGCTGTGGGTGGTAAGGCTGGGCCTGCTCGCCTGCGTGGTCCTGCACGTGTGGGCGGCCGTCGCGCTGGCGTTGGAGAATTGGACCGCGCGCGGACCCGAACCCTATGGGGTGGGCAAGTGGCTCAACGCGGCCTTGGCGTCGCGTTACATGAAGCACAGTGGCATCGTGGTGCTCGCGTTCATCCTCTACCACCTCGCCCACTTCACGGTGGGGGCCGCCCAAACCGGCAGCTTCAAGAGCAACCTGCCCAACTACGCGATGGGGGGCGATTTTCACCTCCTCGGGTTTCCCCTCGTCGCCAAAGGCCAGACCGTTCACGACGTTTACAGCATGGTTTTCCTGGGGTTTGCGCACCCGGTCGTGGCGATTTTCTACATCATCGCGGTCGGCCTGCTGAGCCTGCACCTGCTGCACGGCGTCGACTCGATGTTTCAGACGTTCGGCTGGCGCAATCATCGCTGGTCGTGCTGGCTTCGCCGGCTCGTGCTCGTTTTCAGCCTGGCCTACTTCCTGGGCAATGTGGCGATTCCCGGCGCGATTCTCAGTGGCATCGCGCGACCCGCCGCCGGCACCACCGCCGCCAAGAAAGTGGCGGTGGCCGCCACGTCCAACTCCGCACCCCAACGCTAATCTCCCCGCCATGGCCAAACTCGAATCCAAGATTCCCTCCGGCCCCCTCGCCGACAAGTGGCGCAAGCACAAGACGGAGATCAAGCTCGTCAACCCCGCCAACAAGCGGAAATACGAGATCATTGTCGTGGGTGCCGGCCTGGCCGGTTCGTCTGCCGCGGCCACGCTTTCCGAGCTGGGTTACCGGGTGAAGTGCATTGTCTTTCACGACAGTCCGCGTCGGGCGCACTCCATCGCGGCCCAGGGCGGCATCAACGCGGCCAAGAACTACCAGAACGATGGCGACAGCGTGTACCGCCTTTTCTACGACACCATCAAGGGCGGCGACTACCGCTCGCGCGAGGCCAACGTCCACCGCCTCGCCGAGGTTTCAGTCAACATCATCGACCAATGCGTCGCGCAGGGCGTGCCGTTCGCCCGCGAATACGGCGGCCTGCTGGCCAACCGTTCCTTCGGCGGCGCGCAGGTGTCGCGTACGTTTTACGCCCGCGGCCAGACCGGACAGCAGCTCCTGCTCGGCGCCTATTCCGCGCTCTCGCGGGCGATCGGGGCCGGCGGCGTCGAGATGATCACGCAGCATGAGATGGTCGACCTGGTCGTCGTCAACGGCCACGCCAAGGGCGTCATCACGCGCGATCTCGTCACCGGCAAACTGGTGCGGCATTCCGCCGACGCCGTCATCCTCGCCACCGGCGGCTACGGCAACGTCTTCAATCTGTCGACCTACGCGCGCGGCTCCAATGCCACTGCGATCTGGCGCGCCTACAAGCGGGGCGCCTGCCTGGCCAACCCGTGTTACACGCAGATCCACCCGACCTGCATTCCGGTCTCGGGCGATTACCAATCGAAGCTCACGCTGATGTCGGAATCGCTCCGCAACGACGGCCGCATCTGGGTTCCGAAGAAGAAGGAGGATGTCAAAAAGAACCCCGCCGACATTCCCGAGGCGGATCGCGATTATTACCTCGAGCGCATCTACCCAAGCTTCGGCAATCTCGCCCCGCGCGATGTCTCCTCCCGGGCGGCCAAGCGGATGTGCGACGAGGGCCGCGGGGTCGGCGAGACCGGCCTCGGCGTGTATCTGGATTTTGCCGACGCCATCAAGCGCCTGACCGAGGCGGGCGTGCGTGAGCGCTACGGCAATCTCTTCGACATCTATCACGAGATCACGAACGAGAACGCATATAAGACGCCGATGCGCATCTACCCGGCGGTGCACTACACGATGGGCGGGCTTTGGGTGGACTACAACCTGATGTCCAATCTTCCCGGCCTCTTCGTGCTCGGCGAGGCCAACTTCTCCGACCACGGCGCCAACCGGCTCGGTGCGTCCGCCCTGATGCAGGGCCTGGCCGACGGTTATTTTGTCATTCCCTACACCATCAGCGACTATCTCGCGCAGCAGAAACCCGGTTCGAGGCCCGCGACGGACATCGTCGAATTCAAGCAAGCCGAGGACAATGTCGCCGCGATGACAAAGCGGCTCCTGGCCAACAAGGGCCGGGAGCCCGTGAACCATTATCACAAGCGCCTTGGCCAGCTCATGTGGAACGGATGCGGCATGGCCCGCACCAAGGAGGGCTTGGAGAAGGCACTCCGGGAGATCCCGGCCCTGCGCGAGGAATTCTGGGCGGGCGTCAATGTGCCCGGCTCCGGCGAGACGATGAACCAGGCGCTCGAGCGCGCCGGCCGCGTGGCCGACTTTTTCGAGCTGGGTGAACTCCTGTGCCGCGATGCGCTCACGCGCGAGGAAAGCTGCGGCGGCCACTTCCGCGAGGAGCACCAATATCCCGACGGTGAGTGCAAACGTGACGACGAGAAGTTCGGCCACGTTGCCGCCTGGGAATTCCAGGGCGAAGGCGTGACGCCGCTGCGCAACGTGGAGCCGCTGAATTACGAGGCGGTCAAGATGAGCGTGCGATCGTACAAGTGACGATTTCGATCTTGGGCGGTCCCAGATTGTGACCGTAAGCCCGGCCGTTTCCCGAACCTATCACAAATTGTGACATCCTCTGCCGATCAGTCTGTGGCAAATTCTGCTTCCCCATCCGCCCTCATCCCAGCCGGGCGGATCGATTCTCGAATATTTGTTTTGCGAGGACAGAAAGTGTTGCTTGACCGTGATTTGGCGGAACTATACGGCGTCGAAACCCGCGTGTTGAACCAGGCGGTTCGACGTAACGTCGAGAGGTTTCCATCGGACTTCATGTTTTCTTTGAGCCGCAACGAAATCGTGAGGATATCACAGATTGTGATATCCTCGGTTGTCTTCGATGCCATTCGCGAGCTCATGACACCGCCTGTTGCCGCACGAAAAGGCGAAATTGGATTTCACACCGGAATCACGGCGCTGCGCCGCGGACCGGCCCACGCCAAGCAAACAAAAGCCAAAGCCTGAACCCCCTTTCCCCATGGTCGCCGCCAACTCCTCCACCCAACTCATTTCGGTCACCCTCCGCGTCTGGCGCCAGTCCGGGCCGGGCCACGCGGGCAGCTTCGTCACCTACCAGGCGGCGAACCTGAACCCCAACATGTCGCTCCTCGAGATGCTCGATGTCGTCAACGACGACCTGGAGCGGAAGGGCGAGGAGCCGATTGCGTTTGCGCACGACTGTCGCGAGGGCATCTGCGGCACCTGCTCACTCGTCATCGATGGCAAGCCCCATGGCCCGCACCGCGGCATCGCCAGCTGCCAGACCTACATGCGCAGCTTCGCGGACGGCGCCACGATCACGATCGAGCCGTTCCGCGCACGGCCGTTCCCGGTCATCAAGGATCTCATCAGTGATCGCAGCGCGTTCGACCGGATCCAGCAGGCCGGCGGCTTTATCACCGCGCGCACCGGCTCGGCGTGCGATGCCAACGCGATACCCGTGCCGAAGGGCGACGCCGAACTCGCAATGGACGCGGCGCAATGCATCGGCTGCGGGGCGTGCGTCGCCGCCTGCAAGAACGCCAGCGCCATGCTGTTCGTCGCGGCCAAGGTTTCGCATCTCGGCCTTCTCCCCCAGGGCCAGGCCGAACGCGACCGCCGGGTTCTTTCGATGGTCAAGACGATGGACGACGCGGGCTTTGGCAATTGCACCAATCAGTACGAGTGCAGCGCCGCCTGCCCGAAGTTGATCTCACACGACTTTATCGCGCGGATGAATCGCGATTATCTCGGTGCCACGTTGCGCACCGCTTTCCAGCCGGAGTCAGCCAGCGCCGGCGGCGGCGCCTGAGACCCGCGGCCTTCAGCGGGAATCGTGTCTGAACGGCGAGGCGGCGGGGTGGCCGGGCCTTCTGGGCGGGCACCAGCTGGCTCGGTGTCCATGGACCAATGGATTTCGGAGAGTCGATCGTGTTCCTATTACCGTTGACCTCTGACATCCGCCAACATGGAAAGAGGAGGACATCTGGCACTTAACGGGCAATTCCAGCCGCATCCCCCTGCGTGCCGGTACACCCCAAACCATCCTCGTAACAACCAGGTCAGGAAATGTTGCAAATGAAGACATACCATCGCATGCGGGCGTTTTCGCATTTGGCTCTCGCTCTGGCGGGAGTTTTGACCTGCCAGACCGTTGCGGTCGCGGCGAATCGTCCCGATGCCGAACCGGCGGCGATTGCTCCCACCAAACCCATCGTCCTGTTCAACGGCAAGGACCTGACGAATTTCTACACCTGGCTGGTCGACCACAAATACAACGACCCCAACCGGGTGTTCACGGTGGTGGAACAAGTCGACGGCGCGCCCGCCATCCGGGTCAGCGGCGAAAACTGGGGTGGGTTCATCACCAAGGAGAACTACACCAACTACCATCTTGTCGTCGAGTATCGGTGGGGAGCCCTCACGTGGGGCACCCGCAAGAAACTGGCCATGGACAGCGGCATTCTCATCCACGCCCGGGGGCCGGATGGCAATTCCCAGAAGGATTTCAACGGTCCCTGGCTGAACTCGATCGAGTATCAGTTGATCGAGGGTGCGACGGGCGACTTAATCCGCGTGCGGGGTTATGCCCTGGATGGCACGTCGATGCCCGCCCCCACGATGAACGGAACCGTGCGAACCTTGCGCAACGGCCAAACGAATTGGGATCCCCAAGGCGAACCGAAAGTCTTCGACGAAAACAACCGGGGGCGCCTTTGCGTTTCCTATAAAGATCCGGACTGGAATGGCGTGCTGGGCTACCGGGGAGCCAATGACGTGGAGAAACCGGTCGGGCAGTGGAACAAGGCCGAAATCATCTGCAAGGGTGACACGCTCGTCTACATGCTCAACGGCCAGATCATCAGTCGGGCGACTCACTGCAGCTTCACCTCCGGCAAACTGCACTTTCAGTCCGAAGGCGCCGAGGTCTTCTTCCGCCGGATAGAACTGCACCCGGCGCGATAGCTCCCGGTCGGTCTGTCAGAGCCGAGTCGCCAATCGGGACGTTGCGACGGAACGTTGGGCGCAGGCATCCCGCCGCGGTGGAAATGGGACGAGCCGACCGTTAATTCGCGATCGGTCCGATACCCCGAGGATTCTTACTCGTCCCACGGGAGAAAAACACCCTTGGCGGCCGCGGCGTCCGGGGCCGGCCAAAAGACTCCCTCGCGCCGCGGCACATTTTTTTTGGCGCGGCCTGTAACTTTTCCCGCCGGGCCGTGTTTTCATCGCAACCAACAATACAAGCATCATGAAAACAATTCCCGCCCTCGTCTTCGCCGCCGCTTTCGCCGCGGTCATCCTGTTCCCGGTCACCTTCGAAGCGGCCGTTTCACTCCTGGTTGTCGGAGGTGTCACGACCATCATGTTCGCCGACTACTCGAGAAAATACCGTCAGCTCGCCATCCGGGTGGCTCCCTTGCCGGCCGTGATTGCGCCGGGCAATGAACGCCTTGGACTGGCGGCCTGATCCCCGCTGGTTCGCACTGGAGGCGGCGCCCGCGTTTCACGCGGGCACCGCTTTTGTGTTTCTGCCGATCAAAGCGCCGGCATTTGGGATCGCGCGGTGTGCGCCTGTTGTCCGAGAAGATGAGAGGCGCGGGCCGGCGGAATGCCGCGCAGTTTCCGCTTGCCTGAGGTGGGGCGCGCGCGTTTTCTCCGCGCAACCTCAACCTGGAGCCATCGATGACCAACCACCGGCGTATGACCCTTCCGATCCCGAAGCGGGCGCGTGTGTTGACCGACACCTGAGGTCAAGATCCGGCCCGCCACTCCGAGCGGGCCGATGCGAAAAAATCTTTTTTCCCCGAGCCCGCTCTGCCACCAGAGCGGGTTTCTTGTTTTTCACGCTTCGAATACAGACCCTTTCACCGTTTCATGTTCACGCAACTTCACGCCATCTGGCAACTGATGCGCGGCCAGCGTTTGCGCTATGCCGGGGCGCTGGCGTGCCTGATCGGCGCGACGCTGCTGAATTATTGCGTGCCGCTCGTCGGGAGCGCGACGATCGACTACGCCGTTGCGGGCAGGACCGTCGACGCGACGACCCCGCCGCTCATCGCGCTCTTGTTGCGCGCGTTTGGCGGCGTGGAGAACCTGCGTGGCGCCCTCTGGCTTGCGCCCGTCGCCATGCTGGTGTTCAGCGCGTTCAGCGGCCTCTGCAGCTACCTGAAGGGCTGGCAGGCGTCGCTCGCCAGCGATGGCATCGTGCGGCGGCTCAAGAACCAGCTCTACGATCATCTCAACCACCTTCCCGCCCGGCACCACGACCGCGCCGACACGGGCGACCTGGTGCAACGCTGCACGAGCGATGTCGAAACCACGCGGCAGTTCCTCGCGACCCAGGTGATGGAAATCGGCCACGCCATCATTCTCGCCGGCACCGCGCTGCCGCTGCTGTTGTCGCTCAGCGTGCCGATGACCATGGTGTCGTTTGCGCTCATCCTTCCGATTGTGCTTTACGGCTACTTTTACTTCCGGCGGGTAAAGCACGTCTTCAAGCAGGTCGACGAGGCAGAGGGCGCGCTCACCGGCGTGATCCAGGAGAACCTGAGCGGCATCCGCGTGGTGCGTGCGTTTGCGCGGCAGGATTTCGAACGCAGGAAATTCGCCGGGCCCAATGCCCGCTACCGCGATTGCAGCCTGCGGATGCTGCGCCTGCTCTCCTGGTATTGGTCGATCAGCGACTTTGTGGCGCTGAGTCAGCTCGGGCTGACGCTGCTGGTCGGCGCGCACTGGGTGACGACGGGGGAACTCACGGTCGGCATGCTGTTCGCGTTTCTGGCCTATCTCTCGATCATGCTCTGGCCCGTCCGCCAGATGGGGCGCATCCTGACCGATCTCGGCAAGACGACCATCGCGGTCGGGCGTATCCACGAAATCCTTGCCGTCGCACGCGAAACCGAAGTCGGGGTGGCGGCGGCCGGTCGCGCCGCGGTGGGCGGGCCGGCGCCGGCGCGGGCGGGGGCCGCCCTTTCCCACCTCGACTCCGTGCTTTTCCGCGGGGCAATCGCGGTGCGCGGATTGCGTTTCAGCCACGGCGGGGAGCAGCATGCGCTCAACGACCTCTCCTTCGACGTCGCCCCCGGTGAATCGCTCGCCATCCTCGGTCCCTCCGGTTCGGGCAAGAGCACGCTCATGCATCTGCTGCTCCGGCTCTATGATTACACGGAGGGCAGCATCAAACTCGATGGCCACGAACTGACTTCGCTCCCGCGCCAGTGGGTGCGATCGCAAATCGGCGTGGTGATGCAGGAACCGTTTCTATTTTCCAAGACGCTGAAGGACAACCTCCGCCTCGGCCGGGGTGACGCCCCCGATCCCGAGGTCGAGGAGGCCGCGCGCGCCGCCTGCATCCACGATACGATTCTTACGTTTCAACAGGGTTACGATACGCTCATTGGCGAGCGCGGCGTCACGCTTTCCGGCGGTCAGCGCCAGCGCGTGGCCATCGCCCGCGCGGTGCTGAAACGCCCGCCGCTCCTCATCCTTGACGACGCCATGAGCGCGGTGGATGGCGAAACCGAAAGCCTGATCCTCGACGCCCTGAAGCAGCGGCGGGGCCGCGCCACGACGCTCGTGATCGCGCACCGCCTTTCGACCCTCAGCCATGCCGATCGCGTGATCGTGCTCGATCACGGGCGCATCATCCAGACCGGCACCCACGAGGAACTCGCGGGCCAGCCTGGCCTCTACCGACGGCTCTGGCAGATCCAGACCAGCGCCGAATCCGACTTCCAACGCGAACTCGAGGCCGGCTAAGTCCGGACCCGCCCCTCCGCCCACGTCATGTCCGCTCCCCCGATTCAACTCGAAGACGAATTTCGCGCCCGGCTCGACGCCGGCCTGTGGTGGAAGATCTTTCGCCGGGCGCTGCACCTCAAGCGTTACCTCGTGCCGCTGTTCATCACTGCCGTGATCATCGCCGGGTGCGATGCGGCGTTTGCCCACGTGACCCGGTGGGTCATCGACGGGGTCGTGCGCGACGGCGTCAACGCGGCGTTCACCCACTACATCGGCGCCTATCTCGCCGTCACACTCACGCTGTGCGTGGGCGTCTGGATCTTCATCGAGATGGCCGGCAACATTTCCAACCGCCTCGCGCACGACATCCGGCGCGACAGTTTCGAGCGCCTGCAACAGCTCGAGTTTGCCTTCTTCGACACGCGGCCCGTCGGCTGGCTCATCACCCGCCTCACCAGCGATTGCGACCGGCTGGCGCGGGTCATCGCGTGGGGCTTCCTCGATATCGTCTGGGGCGTGAGCTACATCCTGTTGATCGCGGCGAGCCTGTTGTTCATGAACTGGAGGCTCGGCCTCATCGTGCTCAGTGTGGTGCCGGTCCTCGCCGTCATTTCGAAATATTTCCAGCGCAAGATGCTCCTGAGCGCGCGAGAAATCCGCAAGTTCAACTCGCAGATCACCGCCACGTTCAACGAGTCAATCCAGGGCGTGCGCACCACGAAGACGCTCGTGCGGGAACGCGAAAACCTCGCCGAGTTCGAGCGCCTCTCGACGCAAATGTTCGATGTGGCCGTGCTCAACGCGCGGCAAAACGCCCTCTATTTTCCCATCGTCGCGACACTTGGCGGCCTCGCCGCCGGCCTCGCGCTCTGGCACGGCGGAGTCATCGCCCTCAGCGAGGGCATGACCCTCGGCACGCTCGTGGCGTTCATCAGTTTCGCCGGACAGTTTTTCCAGCCGATCAACCAGCTCGCGCAAAAGCTCACCGAGATGCAGGGTGCCCAGGCGGCCGGCGAACGCGTGATGGGCCTGCTCGCCACCGAGCCGGCGATTCAGGACAGCCCCGCGGTCAGGCAGCGCATCGCCCAGGCGCCGGCGGGAAACGGGACGGCCTGTGACGGCCGGGAGGCGCGGATCGAAACGATCGAGTTTCGCGATGTGACCTTTGCCTATGCCACCGGCCCGACCGTGCTGCAGGGATTCAATTTTACCGCCCGCGCCGGGGAGACCATCGCGCTCGTCGGCACCTCCGGCGGCGGCAAGAGCACGATCGTTTCGCTCGTCGGCCGTTTCTACGAGCCGACGGGCGGGCAGATCCTCATCAACGGCGTCGACTACCGCGAGCGTTCGCTGGCCTGGCTGCAGTCGCAGCTTGGGATCGTGCTGCAGACACCGCATCTGTTCAAAGGCACCGTACGCGAGAACATCCGCTACGGCCGGCTTGACGCCACTGACGCCGAAATCGAGACCGCGGCCCGGATGGTCAACGCCCACGAGTTTATCCTGCAGCTGGAGCAGGGCTACGATACGCCGGTCGGGGAGGGGGGCAACCGGCTCTCGACCGGCCAGCGGCAACTCCTCTCGTTTGCGCGCGCGCTCCTCGCCGATCCGCAGATCTTCATCATGGACGAGGCCACCTCCTCGATCGACACGGAGACGGAGCAGCTGATTCAGCGCGGCCTCGAGACCATGTTTGTGGGTCGCCTGAGTTTTGTCATCGCGCACCGGCTGTCCACGATCCGGCGGGCCGATCGCATCCTCGTGATCACGCAGGGCCGGATCGAGGAATGTGGCACGCACCAGGAATTGCTCCGGCGGCGCGGCCATTACTACGAACTCTACACGAGTCAGTTTCGCCGCGAGCGCGAGGAGGCGGTGCTGGAGAGCGTGGGGTGAGGTCGATCCGGATCGTCCAGTTTTGCGACGATTCCCGATCTTTCTCTTTCCTCTTTCTCGTTCTCTTTCGTCAGGTGCCTGGAAATTTTCCCTGCGGAAAAAGATTAAGAGAAAGAGGAAAGAGAAAGATGCGGCAGGGACGACCTTTGGTTAGGGCTGCCGCGGTGTGAGCGGTGCGGGACGTAAGGGCGCCGTCAAGCGCCTCCCCTACTTCACGACCGGGCGCAGCACCATCTTGCGGTACGACACCGCG
The DNA here is from genome assembly GCA_044344465.1 of Opitutaceae bacterium. Lineage (GTDB taxonomy): Bacteria > Verrucomicrobiota > Verrucomicrobiia > Opitutales > Opitutaceae > ER46. Next base: position 1,324 of record JBIJCX010000089.1, on the reverse strand, counting down.
CCGTGGTCGCCTTGCAGATAGATCGGGCCCGGGCGGAACTGGTCCGACCACATCGCGCCGCCGGTGCAGCCGGCCACCGGCTGGTTGTCGATGATGGTCTTGCCGTTGAGGACCACGGTCACGTGGCGATCGACGAGCGTCATATCCAGGCTCTGCCACGCGCCGGCCGGTTTCTCAGCCGCCACGGAGGGCGCGATGCGGCTGTACAATGCGCCCATGTTGTGCGAATCAAGGGCCTTGCCGTACGAGTCCTGGACCTGGATTTCGTAGATGCCGCGCAGATACACGCCGCTGTTGCTGCCTTCCGGCACGTTGACCTCGAGCTTGAGATTGAAGTCTTCGAATTCGCGTTCGGTGCGCAGGTTTCCGGAGCGCTGCCGCGGCTGCCCATCGACATGCTTGGGTGGCCGGTTGGCGAGGGCACCGTCTTCGATGGACCAGGAATTCGTCGCGCCCGGCTCCTTCAACTTCCAACCCGACAGATCGCGGCCGTTGAAGAGTTCAATCGGGGCGCCGAACTTGACCTGCGCGAGATTCGGCCGCGCTGGGAGCGGGGGAGTGCGCTGGCCGGTAAACTCGGCGCGATCGAAGCCGCTGCCATCGGGCCGGGCCGCCACGCGCGTGAGCTTCAGCGTGTCACCTTCGACCCGTCCCGTGAGGGTTTCGGTGAGCTGCTGTGTGCGGACGACCTTGCCGGTGGCGTCCTTCCGCTGCACGTCGCGCACGCGCGTGACGGTGAGGACGTTGTCGGCGACCGTGACGCTCGCCACGGGCAGGACGCTGCCGCCGCCCCAGAGGATCGAGCCGTCGAGCCAGCCTCGCTCCTGCTTCACCTCGAGCCAGCCCGCGGCGCCGCCCGGAATGGTCAGCGCCCAGCGGCCGATGAACGCATTGCTCGCGGCGGCAAAAAGACTGCTGGTCACGAGACCGGCGAGTGCCAGGCCGCGCAGAAGAATCGAAAAACGATGAGTGGTAATCATAAGCGGTAAGAACCGCGACGCTTGTCGCCCGCGCCGGCGAAGACGAGTCTTGTTTGTGGCCAGATTTCCGGCCCGACTGGATTTTTCGGCAGGGTGAATCGGAGCCGCGAGGCGTATGTCACGGCGGCCGGGAGGCCCCGTCAGGAACCCCATCTTCTGTCATTCTGAGACCAAAAACCAACGCCGAGCCGTTGGGTGGTACCCTATATGAACTCATTTTTGCCTGTCATCCTGAGACCCATAACAAGCCGCCGCGGCTTGCGTGGGACAAGCCAATGAACTTTGGTGGCGAGAGTCGAAGCCGTGAGGCGCAGCGTGGCCGTCGCTCGCATGGTGCTTTTTTG
>JBIJCX010000384.1:0-7739 GCA_044344465.1 Opitutaceae bacterium | reverse complement strand
AGACCTGCACGATCCGGTCACTCTTCCCGATGTTTCCGAGCTCGGTCCAGGCCCCGCGTGCGTCCATCGATGCGATTGTCTCCGCCACCCGCGACGCCAGGGCCTTCGCCGACGGTTTCGCGCGCGGACGCTGGCTCCACGGCGAGAGCCCGTGGAGATCATCCGGCCGCCGCACTGACGCTGGCTCCGCTTTTGCCAGACGTTGATATTCGGCCTCGATCGCCGGCAATTCTTCGCCACTCGTCAGGACGCTATAATGCGTGATCACCGAACTGTCGTCATACGTGAGTTCATATCCATCTAGGAGGGTGGAAGACCCGCGCTTCGAGTTGATGCGAGTGCCCTTCGTTATATATAGGGGGCGGTTTGTCTGCAGTTCATAGAAGCGGGCAAGCACCATCCGGTCGGACCGTCCGGCGAGGGTCCGTCGCCGGATCTCGGATGGATTTTCAACCGGGGGCAGGGCGGACCGCTTGAGATAGGCGAGCGCCCGGGGCAGGGCGTCGAGATACTTTCGATTTCCGGTCTCCCGATAGAGCACCAGCAAGGTCCGCATCACGCCCTGCGACTCTCCCCCGCTCACCGAGGGTGGCTCGAAGATCCGCGCCCATGCCGGATGCATGTCGGCGTCATATTGCTGCGCCCATGCCGGCTGGGGATCCGGCATCTGGGCGAGGAGAATGAACGCGCCCCCCTTTTCCGCGGCCGCCAGGTACCGCGGTTCGTTGTATATACGGGCCCCTTCGAGGTAGGTATCGATCATGTCCGAGATCGAGTTGTCGTTGAAGGTATAGTGCGACTGGTAGTTGCTGCCCGGCCATTTCCAGCTCCATGACTTGGGAAACGAGGCCTGCTTCACGGGATGTTTCGCCGGGTCCGGCGGGCGGCTGAAGCGCTGCGGCCAGGCGCCGTTCGGATACTGGGCCTTGATCAGGCTGTCGAAGGCGTAGCGGCTCGCCTCATGGATTCGGGCATCCTTGAACTCGAGCGCCTTGTCCACGCGGGCCAGAAACCGCATCACGGCCTGGGTTTCGTTGTCATCCAGGCTGGTCGTCGGATTGCCCGGGTAGGTCGAGATGTCGCGGCAGGGACCGTCGGCGCGATATGGATACTTCTTCCGCTCGACCGGATCGAACTCGATGAAATAATCCCATCCGCCGGAGCAATGTTGGCCCGCCACGATCGCCAGGGCGGTCGTCCGCGCGGCTTCGAGATAGTAGCGGTCGCCGGTCGCGGCATACGCTTCCAGATACGCCATGCCCACCACCGGTGTGCCCTCGCGCTGCACCTCGACGGTATGCGGACCCTCCTTCGCCTCGGATCGCCCGTAGCTCAGATCTTCCGCATAGGCGAAGTGGTACGCGCCGTGCGTCGCCACTTTTTCGAGGTAGAAGCCGGCCGCCTTGCGCAACGCCTGGAGCACGTCTTCGCGCCGCGGCGCCTCCTGGGCCGGGGCCAGGGTGGCGAGGGCGAGGAGCGGGAGGCGCAGGCTCCAGTAGCGCAGGCCGGTTTTGGCGGCATTGAGGGCCGATTTCCACGTTGGTCGAATTTTCATGGTCGAGCTTGGTTGGTTTCTTCCGGCCGTGGGCTGCCGAGCATTTTCTTGGGGTGAAAGGGAATCTCCACCTCACCGAACCGGGTAGGAGAGTGCCATTTGTACGGCCGAACCTGCTGGGGCGTACCGGGCGATTCAACGAAATTTTCCGCGCCCGGAAATCGCGGTGGGCGGTCCGAATTGGCGCGGTCGTTCGCCGGCGGAATTGCACTTGCGCCCCAATTATCACCCCCGCATGGATCGCTCCGAATTTCCCACCCGCTGCCTCGAATCGGCATTCCGCCCTTTTGCCCATGTGCTATCTCTGTTTTCCACTCTCATGTATACCATCCCTGCCAAACCCCGCATCCTCACCACGACCGTCGGCTCCTACCCGGTCCCCGACTGGCTCGCCGCGCTCCCGAGCGAGCAAGCGGTCGTCGACGCCACGCGCGTCGTCTTCGACCTCCAGCGCCAGGCGGGCATCGACCTCCCGACCGACGGCGAACTCTACCGCTTCGACGTCAACCACCCGGACACGAATGGAATGATCGAGTACTTCATCCGTCCGATGGCCGGCGTATCCTCGGTGGTCGGACGGTCGGTGACGGACGAGTTCTCCCGCCACCATCCGATGGCGTTCCGGCGCAAGCCGGCCGGCGTCGTGACCGGTCCGCTGGGCGAGGGCTCGCTCAACCTCCTGTCCGATTGCCAGCGCGCGGCGGCGGTGGCCGGCGGTCCCTTCAAGTTTACCGTCACGAGCCCCTACATGCTCGCCCGCACGCTGCTCGACCATCACTACGGGAGCTTCGAGAAACTCACGCTCGCGATCGGTGCGGTCCTCGCGGCGCAGATGCCCGGGCTGCCCGCGCAGTGCATCCAGGTGGACGAGGCCAACATCCCGGGCAATCCCGCGGACGGCCCGCTCGCCGCAGCCGCGATGAATCTCGTGCTCGACGCAATCGACCGCGGCACGGAGCGCGCGGTGCATTTCTGTTTCGGCAACTACGGCGGCCAGACCATCCAGAAGGGCAACTGGCAGAAGCTCGCGCGGTTCTTGAATGCGCTCCACACTGATCACCTCGTGCTCGAACTCGCCCACCGTCCGTCCAGCGACCTCGATGCCCTCAAGCACATCGACAAGAAGATCGCCCTCGGGGTGGGCGTGATCGACATCAAGGTGAATCACATCGAGACCCCCGACGAGGTGGCCGCCCGCATCGCCGCGGTGGAAAAGAAAGTCGGCCCGGGACGCCTGCGCTGGGTGCATCCGGACTGCGGCTTCTGGATGCTCAAGCGCTCCATCGCCGACCGCAAAATCGAGGCGTTGGTCAAGGGCCGCGATCTCTACCTCGGGCGTTAGAAATTTGGCCGGTTTTTTCCCGGCGCCAGCCGGGAAAAAACAAACCATGAACACCATCGCGATCGAGTCCATCGAGCTGGTCATTGCCGACATCCGGACGCGATTGCCGTTCAAGTATGGCATCGCGACGATGGTGGATGTTCCGCACGTGTTTGTGCGCGTCGTCGTGCGCACGCCCGCGGGGGTTTGCCGGGGCGCCTCCGCGGATCACCTCCCTCCGAAGTGGTTCACCAAGGATCCGACCCGATCGATCGCGGGGGAAATTGACGACATGATGGCGGTCGTCGTCCACGCCGCGACCGCCGCCCGCAGCATCACCGCGCCCACCGTGTTTCGATTCTGGCGCGAGCTGTGGTCGGCCCAGGAGCAATGGGCGAGGACCAGGGGTTTCCCGCCCCTGCTGGCGCAGTTCGGCACCTCGTTGATCGAGCGCGCGCTGATCGAGGCAGTGGCGCGCGGGCAAGGCGGGAGTTTTCATTCGCTCCTTCATGCCGGACACTTCGGGGTCGAACTCGGTGAAATCCACCCGGAGCTCGCCGGTGCCCGGCCGGCCGACCTGCTGCCGCGCGACGTGGCGGAGGCGGTGCAGGCCCGGCACACCGTGGGGCTGGCGGATCCGTTGACGGACGCCGAGATCGCGCCGGCGGAAAAACTCTCCGACGGCCTGCCGCAGGCGCTCGAGGCCAGCATCCGTCGCTACGGCTTGCGGCACTTCAAGATCAAGATCGACGGCACGGCCCCGGAAACGGCGCTGGCGCGGCTGAAGGCGGTGTTCGCCGTGTTGACGCGCGAGGTGACTGCCGGGTTGGCCTTCACGATCGATGGCAACGAATGCTTCACCTCGGTTGGCGCCTTCCGCGATTTCTGGGCGCGCCTGATCGCGGATGAGGCAATCAGGCCGCTGCTCCGGCAACTGCTCTTTGTCGAGCAGCCGCTGGCGCGGTCGGTCGCGCTCGATCCCGCCCGGGCCGATCTCCGTGCGTGGCCGGATCGGCCGCCGATCATCATCGACGAGTCGGACGCAGAGTGCGGCGACCTGCGGCGGGCCCTCGATCTGGGCTACGCGGGCACGAGCCACAAGAACTGCAAGGGCGTCTTCAAGGGCGTGGCGCACGCCTGCCTGATTTCGCAGCGCACCGCCCGGAGCGGCGGGCGCCTGATCATGTCGGGGGAGGATCTGTGCAGCATCGGGCCGGTGTCGATGCTGCAGGATCTGGCGGTGCAGGCGGTGTTGGGCGTCGCGAGTGTGGAGCGCAACGGCCACCACTATTTCGCCGGCCTCTCGCCCTGGCCGCAGGAGATTCAGGCCGCTGTCCTGGCGCATCATCCCGATCTTTACGAGACGTCGGGGTCCGGCTGGCCGCGGTTGACGGTGCGCGAGGGCCGGCTGTCGACGCGCTCGGTCATCCGGGCGCCGCTGGGTGTCGGGGTGGAAATGCCCTTCGACCGGATCCCCGGCCGGCGGATCGCGATCTGACCGGCCAAATGGGCAGGAGGGAGAAAACGCCGGCGGCGAAGCCGGATCGAAGTTGTGCGCATATGCGCACAATTGGGATCCACGTGGCCGACATCACGGCGGCTTGACCGCGTTCGGCCCGCGAATCATGTTGGCCGGATGCCGAAAATCGCCACGACTCCCCGGGTTTCGAAGGCGAAACCTGCCGCCAAACGCCGCCACCTTCCACCCGGCGTGACCGGTGCGACGCTGCTGGCCCGGGCAAAAAGCGGCGATTTCGGCCACGGGATTGATTGGGCAGCGGTGACCCTCGCCTATGGTTCGCGGCGTCGACGTTCGCGCGCCGCCTGACCGATGCTGCTCGACACCGATTTTCTGATCGACCTCGGTGGCAACCGGAGTTTGCGCCGGCGGAACGATTCACTGGCATTTCTGCGCGCCACACGTCGGAGGCATTTTACGTCAGCCGCATCACCTGGGCTGAATTCGCGGAAGGCGCCGCCACCATCGATGACACCCGGGAGGCGCTCACCGGTTTTGCGTGTCTGGAAATCAGCGAGGACACCGCGTGGATCGCGTCGCGTATCGCCCGTCAGCTCAAGCACGCCGGTCTGCATATCGGTGACAACGACGTTTGGCAGGCCGCCATCGCCATGGAGCACCAGCTGCCACTTGTGACTGGCAACCTCCAGCATTTCACGCGTGTCACTGGCCTCCGGGTGGTGACCCACCGCGAGATTAGCTGACTCGCCGCCAGAATCCTGTGCCACGGTCTTACGTCGGCAGCACCCGCCGTAGCCGCGCCCGCAGCCGGCGCTCGTTCTGCTTCGTCAATTCATGCTCCCAGATCCGAAGCACACGCCAACCTTCGACCCGCAACGTCCGGTTCACGAGCCGGTCGCGGGTCCGGTTGCCGGCGAGTTTCTTCCGCCAGAAACCGGCGTTGGCCTTGGGTTGCGTCGCGTGTTGGGGCCACCCATGCCAGAAGCAGCCGTCGACAAACACCGCCAGTTTCAGCCGCGGAAAAACAAAATCCGGCCGGACCGTGAACTTCATCTTCAACTTGCCCCTTGCCACTTGCGAGCGGAGTGAAGCTCCGCGCCGCCAGCCCGCCTGTCCGCCGAAGTCTTGGCGAAGGCGGATGATCCCCTGCGCCCGGAAGACCGCGATCAGCCGCAGCTCGGTGTCCCGGTTGCCGCGCGAGCGGCTGGCCGGGCATCTATTCCGCGGCGATGATGGTGAGCGTTCCGGGTTGCAGATCTGGGAGCAGGGTGAGCAGCTTCGGCATCAACAGTTCCGTGTCCGCGAGACGGTTGCTGGGCGCATGCAGTGCGACGATTCGAAGAGGCAGCTTGGCGTAGTTCTGCTGAAAGGCGATATTGCCATCCATGGTGACAAACACATCGAACTCGGCGGCGGCACGCGCCAGCAGATCGCCGTTCTCAAGACCGGCCATGCCGTTGCGCTGCACCGAGGCAACGACGTGACCGGACAGAGCGCGCTCCAGTCGCCAGTTCAGGTTCTCGTCAAGCAACACGCGCATCACGCGACCGCTGCCATGGCCTCGTCACGCAACACCGTGAGCACACCGGTGACTTGCTCGCGCCGCACGGTGCGAAATCCATCGAGGAAAGCATCGACCGACTCGCCTGCCTCCAGGTGATCGAAGAGCGCCCGCAGCGGCACCCGGGTGCCGCGAAATACCGGCGTGCCCCCTTGAATACCAGGGTGATGGTCGACGAATGCGGCGAGTTTGTCTGCGCTCACAACGTCACCCTAAGCGACCTTTCACTCGCGTCAACGTCCCGTCTCAGCCCCAAAACGCCGGCGCAACCGTTCCAGGATCTTAAAACGGCTCGCGGAGATCGACCGCATTCTGCTCATCCACGATTCCGCGTCGGCGGCGCGCAGCCGTTCGCCCCGAATCCGCGCTTGCGGACGAAGCAAGCACGCCTAGTTTTGCCCGGTGAGCATCGAGATTCTCAAACAGGAACTGGCCGGCTTGGGAACGGTGGAACGTAACCAGATGGTCGCGTTCCTGCTTTCCCTGCAGGATACGCAGAATGACGCCTACCGGGAGAAGCTTGGTCGAGGCATCGACGACAAAGACCCCGCCCACTGGGTCACTCTGGACGAACTCGACCGCCGCCTGCGTGCGCGAAAAGACGGCGTTGCGGAATGAGTTCGTTTCAACTCTTGATTGCCCTCGAGGCAGTCGAGTTTATCGAGAATTTGCCACGGCGTGAGCGGCTTTTCATCCGGGCGCGGCTGGGAGAGATCCGTGATTCTCCCGCGAATCGATCCGATTGCACGGAGCATGACCTGCATGGCCGCCGCGTCGAACTGAGCATCTGTGGCCGGTTCGCAATCAAGTACTGGATCGATCACGCAGATCGGCAGATCAAGGTGCTCGACGTGCACTACGCAGATCGGCGCTCATAGTTCCGGAGGTGAGTGTATCGCAAGCGCAATGAGCCGGCTTCAGCGGTCATGCCAGGCCGGCAGCGGATGTCGGATCGAGATTGTGCGCGCGCGCGCACAAATGGGATCCACGACCTTACGCCGGCAGCACCCGCCGCAGCCGCGCCCGCAAACGGCGCTCGTTCTGCTTCGTCAATTCATGCTCCCAGATCCGAAGAACTTTCCAGCCCATGACGTGGAGCGTCCCATTCACGATTCGGTCGCGGGCTTGGTTGGCGGCAAGTTTGTCCCGCCAAAACTTCGCGTTCTGCATCGGTTTCGTGCTGTGCCTCGGGCACCCGTGCCAGACTTGCCCGCCTCAGGAGGGAGCAGCGGTCGACGAAAACGACGAGCCTCAGTTTTGGAAAAACAAAATCCGGCCGGACCTGAAACTTCATCTTCAACTTGCCCCTTGCCACTTGCGAGCGGAGCGAAGCACCCCGCCGCCAGCCCGCGATGCCGTGCGCCCGGAAGACCGCGATCAGCCGCAGTTCGGTGTCCCGGTGGCCGCGCGAACGGATGGCTGCGCTTTATGAGGTTCAAACGTCCCGGTTGACTGCGGCGACTTGACACGACTGAGCGTGCGGCAAAACTTTTTGTCATGTCCCGCGTTGAGCTGATTTCTATCGTCGATCGGTCGTCAGCCGAAGACCGTCTTTTTCTCACCGCCTACCTCCAGCACGTGGCTGCGCGTGACGACGCCGTGGTGCAGCGAGAGCTGATGGATGCGCATGAGGAGATTGCCCGCGGTCGCAAAGTGCGGCTGGCGGGTTTGAAGCGCCTGCATGCGGGTTTGGTTCGCGCCGGGCTGTGAAGCAGGCGCCCTTGACGGCCAACCCCCGGAAGCATGGCCACAAAAAGGCGCAAAAAATTGTCCGTCCGACCGGCGGGAATCCCCCGGGCGCCTATAGGCGCCGCGAGAGCTG